>JBBSUD010000112.1:0-18813 GCA_038235225.1 Verrucomicrobiales bacterium | reverse complement strand
TTCGTGTCTTCTTCGTTTTGCTTTCATCTTGTGTGGTTTAGGTTCGGGTCAAAACCCGCTCCCAGCCACCCCAATCATAGCTTAGCCCCTGGCCCGAATTTCGGGGTCCGCCTCACTTCGGGGTGGCGCAGGAAGCTGGATTTTTCCCGTCCGGGAAGATAGGGTCCTCGATGGGCTTCTTGGTCCGCGCGGCCTTGCGCTCGCGCAGAGTGTGAAGCTCGTCGAGGCGCTTGATGAAGAGCAGGTAGGTGAGCTGCTCAATGACGGTGAGCGGATTCGCGATGCCGCCCGCCCACATGGCGTCCCAGATGCGGTCGATTTTTGATTTGAGTTCCCCGGTGATCATTCGATGACCGGGACGTTAGGAAAGCGGAAGGGGGAGAGGCAAGTGCCGGCAGATGAGAAAGCCGGAGCCGTTAGTGGAAATGAGAAGTCATTTTCTCACGGAAGGCCTGGCAGGGAACCACCATTTCCTGCCACGGAAAATTGAATTCCGAGACCGCCTCACGGAGCGGTGGTGTCTTGCCGCCGGGAACATGGTGCAGGGCTGCCGTGTTTCTCGGTGCCATGCCATGAGCAGTGCGGATCGGAGACGGCATCTCCTTGTGTTAGGCAGCCGAACGAATGCTCATTTCCCACCCGGCACATGCAGGGACCGGTTCGATTTCTCCGGGCGTGCGGGGCTTGGCTTGAAGGTTACGGGAGTTACAGCAATCAGTTGCGATAGATTCAGCCAGGTTTCGGAATGGCGGGAATCCTCCACCAGGATCCAGCCTCGGCCGCCGAGCGATCGGATGGTCCAATAGTGAACCTCCTCATTGTTGAAACTCATCATTTCATAGGTGCGGCCAACTTTCAGGCCGAGCTGGGCGCACAGCTTGAGGTGAGAGTTCGATTTCTCCGCGGCGGGCGCGGGCGACGGCAGTGGTCCGGGCGCCAGAGGTTGTGCGGAAACGACGGCGAAGCTGAGGGTGGCGGCGATGAGCAGAAATGACGTCACCATATCCTGATGGATGGTCTTCATGAGGCGGCCTGAGACTTGCGGACCCCGGATTTCATTCGCTTCACGGCGCTTTCCGCAGGCCTTCCCATTTCACGGTCCAGCTTCCGTCCTGCGGGAATCCGGGCGCGTTCCCGGCGGGCGCGCCGTCCCAGCCGGCGGCCATGAGGGCCGTGGCGTAGAGCAGGCCGCCGTTGCTGGGGAAGTAGGGAAATGGGCCGCCATTGCTGAGGCCGAGCTTGTTCATGCCATTGCGCGGGGAGTCCATGAGCAGGGCATCCACGGCCATGGCGGGTTCGCCATTCCGGGCGGCGGCCATGGCCATCATGGGAAAATCCCAGCCCCAGACGCGGTCCCATTTCCACATTGCCATGACCTTGCGGACGGTGGCTCGCATGACGGCTGGGTCCACGCCATCGCCGGGCAGCATGCCGAGCGGGCCGACGAGCGACGGGTGCTCCCAGTTCTTTTCCGTGTAGGTATCGGTCATGCCTTCCTGCTGGAGATAGAGGCCGCCGGCCACGGGCAGCGGGGCGAGGCCGTCGAGGACGGTTTGCCATTTTACCTCCGGCGGGAGGCCCATGCGGGCGCGCCAGGCTTGGGCGAGGCGGAGGCCGGTGCGCCAGTAGGAGAGCTCGAGGGCGGGATTCCGCGTGAGCTTGGGGTCGGTATTTTCCGGCACGGTCTTCATCGGCGGGCCGAGGACGAATTTGCCCGAGGCCGGGTCCGGGAAGGCGAAGGAGGCCATGAAATCGGCGGTGCCGGCGATGAGCGGTGCCCACTTTTCCAGCGTCGTGCGGGTCGGGTGGAGCCGGTAATCCAGCTCGGCGTAGAAAATCGGGTGGGGCTGCTGCCAGATGAGGAGCGGGCCGGTAGGGGACGGGGCGTCGGTGCCGCCGGGGCCGGCCATTTTCGGCCAGCGGAGGCCGGCATAGCCTTGGCTGCGGGCGCGCTCGGTGGCGGAGGGGACGATTTTGAAATACCAGCCGAGGCTGCGTTCGAAGAGCGGCCAGCGGTCCCAGAGCGCGTAATGCGCGCCGTGCCACCAGTGCATTTCCAAGTGGAATTTCCCGTTCCAGCCGTTGTTGAACAGCCCGCTTTCCTGCGGCGGAAGCGAGCCTGCCTCATTGACCGCCAACAAGTATTGCGAAAGCACAATGCGTCGCTCCAGCTCCCGCCAGCGCGGATCCTTGCTGGCGGAAAGGTCGATTGCCCCGCCGCTGTTCCAGAATGCCGCCCAATGCTCCGCCGCGGCCTTGCGCGCTTCGGGAAATCCCGCCAACGGGCGCGCGTCCCGCTCTTGGGAAAACTCGCAGACCAGCTCCACGGCCGGACCGGTGCCGGATTTCTCCAGCCGATAGATGTGCTTCGCCTCCTCCCGCAATTTGGCGCCACCCGCCCATTTCAATTTCACAAAATAGCGATCGCCATCGAGCTGCCGGGCCAGCTCCGCCGAGCCATCACCGTCCTGCGCCAGCGTGGTGGTGTGGGCGTCCGGCTTGTTCCAGACGCCGCCCGCCACGCCGGGATCGGCGAAGGGAAATGCCAGCTCGATGCCGAGCCGCCGCGCTTCCAGCAGCGGCGATTCGATCCGCATGGCGACGCCATCCCGGTCCGGCAGCGCGCAGGTTTCCACCCGCACCGGTTGGCCGTCCAGCGTGTAGGCGCTCGTCACGATGCCGCTCCAAAGGTCGAGCCTCTGCCGGACGGATTTCACCTGATCCGCCGCAACCGGCTTGCCATCAAGCAACAGGCGCAGGCGGCCGAGATTGAAGCGGTGCGGGTTCTCGCGCAGCCAGTTGTAAATCGGACCCTGCCCAGCGGCGCTGGTCGCGTAGCCGACGGCGCGGCCGTGCGTGTCGAAATCCGCCAATTTCAAATCGCCGGGCTGCGTGCCGGGCGGCAGCGGCGCGGTGTGCCACGCCCACTGCGCCATCGTATTTCCCGCCGTGCTTTGGAGGCCCGTAACGTCCACACCGAACGCGAATTCGCCATTTCCCACCTGCATCACGGAGCGCGGGACCGGCGCGGTGACGGTCACATCGTGGCGGCTGACCAAGGCATGGCGGTCGATTTCCTCCCCGCCCGCCGCCGCGGAAATCCAGGACATGGCCAGCAGGATGGGGAGCGTCTTGGGAAATTGCATGGACGGCGGAAAACGGGACGCGCGCCGCGTTTTCTTCAGATTTCTCCCCCCGCCACCAACTCGTCCGCCGGGATGATGAAATCGAAGTAATCCGAGGCCGCTACGGCGGGTTCGATTTCTCCCGAGTGGATCAGCACCGTGCGGAAGGATTGGCCTTTTGCCAGTTTGAGACGGGCGACCTTTTGCTTCATTTCATCGATGACATCGGGGCCGGTGGTTTTGCGGAACTTCATTTCCACGATGTAGAGCGACTGGCGGGTGCGGATGAGCAGGTCGATCTGGCAGGCCTCGCGGCGCAGCGTCTTGCCTTGGGCGTAGGGGCCGGCGTTGAGAACGGCGCGGTTTTTCAGGCCGAGCCGGGCGAGGATTTCATCCAAACTGTCGAGGATCAGCGTCTCGAATTGCAGGCCCATGATGGTGTCCCACGCCTCCAGTCCTTCGAGCGGCGTGCGCTGATAGAGGCCTTTGAGGACGCGCTCCGCGACGGGCGCGACGTATTTCAAATGGAAGCGGAGGTAGTTGTCGGCGAGGCGGTAGCGATGGTCGCGCGGGCGGGTCTTGCCGGTGGCGGGGTCGAAATAGCGGTCCTTGTGGAGGAAGCCGGCGAGTTCGAGATCGCGCAGGGCATCCCCGAGGCTGCCGCCCCGCTCGCGGCCGAGGGCGGCGCTGATCTGTTGGAGCGTTTTCGCGCCATGGACGAGGGTGGCCACGATGGCTTGGTAGGTATCCGCCTTGCGGGTGAAAATGTCGCTGAAAATGCGCGTGCATTCGTGAAACAGCATGCCGCCGGGATTGAAGCAGAGCCGCTCGATGTTTTCCTCGGCGCTGCGGGCTGGCAGGATTTGCTCCAGATAGCCGGGCACGCCGCCGGTCACCGCGAGCATCCGCCATTTGTCCGCCGCGCTCACCCGCTCCGCGCGATTTCCCCAGAAGGCGACGCAATCGGAAAGCGGCAGTGGCTGCAGGTGGAACTGCCACGAACAGCGGCCGACGAAGCCGGTGCTGTTGAGGATATTGTCCTCGATCCACGACGAAACCGAGCCGCAGAGGACGAGGATGAGGGCGGGAAATTTCGAAAATCGCTGGTCCCACGCGTTTTTCAGATGTCCGGCGAAATCCTTGTCGTCGAGGGCGAGCCAGGAAATTTCATCGAGGAGCACCACCACCGGACCATCCACAGGTATCTGGCTGGCAAGGAGTTGGAGCGCGGTCGGCCATGAATCGAGCGGCACCCGCGGCAGTTGGGTTTGCGCCGCGAGCTGTTCGGAAAAAACATTGAGCTGGTCTTGGCTGGAAATCCCCTCGCGCGGCGGCAGCCCGCTGAACCGGAGGAATGTTTTCGCCGGTCCGGCGCATTCCTCGATGAAGCGGCTCTTTCCGATCCGGCGGCGGCCTTGGCACGTGACCAAGGTCGCGGCCCGCCGCTGGAAGAGATCCGCGAATTCCCGCCGCTCCTGCGCCCTGCCAATGAATCCGTTCATGTCGATTTGGTGCCTGAAAAGATCCATAAGTTCCTGGCACGAAATCAACAGGATGTCAATTCGGGGCGGGATATCTTTGGGAATTTTAAGCACGACATCAACGCCATGTCGATTTCGTGCCTAAGAATTCGACAAATTTTCCGGCACGAGATCGACACGCGGCCCAGCGGTCCATGTCCGCACGGCGGACGCGAAGATTTCGGGCAGCGGGGCCAGCCTGTTTTCCAGGAACATTGCGGGTAATGCGCTGAACGAAGGCGGGCACGGATGGAGTAGATCCGACGATTTTCCCCGATCCCATGCCCAGTCCAGCCTACATTCCCGCCGTCGCAGCCGTCCTTTTCGCCACGCTTTCCATGGCGCCCGCCCGTCCCATCGCGGTCAATCCGGTGCGGGCTGAGGGATTTGCGGAATCGCTGAATGGCGAATGGTTCTTCCGGTATGTGGCCGGGCAGGACGACGGCGGCGGATTTGAAAAGCCGGATTTCGACGCCTCCGCTTGGAAGAAAATCCCGGTGCCGGGCAACTGGGAAATGCACGGATTTGCGGAGCCGAAGTATTCTTGGGATTTGGCCAAAGGCACGGGCCTTTACCGGCGGACCTTCCGGACCCCCGCCGGCTGGAGCGCGGGGCGGCGCGTCTGCCTGCGCTTCGAGGGCGTGGCGAACGGATTCGAGGCGTGGGTGAACGGCCGCAAGGTCGGCGCGGCCGCAGCCAGCGCTTACAATCCGACCACGCTGGACGTCACCGCCGAGCTCCTGCCGGGTGTGGATAACGTGCTGGCCGTCAAAGTACTGTCAAAGCCGGAGAACTCGGGATCCGACGTCTTCGACGATTGGAGCTTCTGCGGAATCTTCCGCGATGTGACGCTTTTTTCCGTCCCGGAGACGTATGCGCGGGACCTGACCGTGCGCACGACGCTCGCGGCGGACGGAGCCGCGATGGTGGCGGTCTCCGTGGAAATGAGCCGCCCCGATTGCGAAATCCGCGGGAAATTGCTGGCTCCGGACGGCTCTGCGGCGGGCGATTTCCCCCTCCCGCGCCAGCCGGACGGGCGGTTCGCGGCAACGCTGCGGGTCGCGCGGCCGGCGCTCTGGACTGCCGAAACGCCGGCGCTATACCGATTGATTCTCAACACTTCCAACGCGGCCGGACCCTTGCAAGAAATCGCCCTGCGCGTCGGCCTGCGGGAGATCGAAATCGTGGATGGCGTCCTCCGGCTCAACGGCCGCCCGATCAAGCTGCGCGGGGTGAATCGCCACGACGAATCGCCCGCAGCCGGCCGCGCCGTCACCGAACAGGATTTCCAGCGCGACCTCGCGCTGATCCGCCGCGGCAACGTCAATTTCGTCCGCACCTCGCACTACCCGCCGGCCCCGCGCTTCCTCGAATTGTGCGATGAAATGGGCATCTACGTCATGTGCGAGGTGCCTTTCAGCGGCTTCCGCGCCGGTGAGAAAAGCAGCCCCGCCTACCGCGCGAACCTCGCCGCGCGTGTGGACGCCACCATCGGCCGCGATAAAAACCATGCCTCGGTGATCGCCTGGAGCATCGGCAACGAGAACCGGATTTCGCCCGAACTGTTCGAGATCAGCCGCCGCGCCAAAGCGCTCGATCCCACCCGCCCGGTCTGCCACCCGACGGTCGGCCAGCAGTTCGATGCGAATCCCGGCCGGTTCCCGGATTTCGTCGACATCCTCGCGCCGCATTATCCGACCCGCGAAATGCTCGCGCGCTGGGTGAAATCCCTCAAGCGCCCGGTCATTCTCACCGAATTCGCCCACGCCAACGGCCTCGCGATGGACCGGCTGCAAGACCAGTGGGAGACAATTCAGGCCAGCCCTCATTTCGCCGGCGGCGCCGTCTGGCACCTGATGGATCAAGGGATTTTGCGCAAAAGCCCAACCCCGCCGGACCGCGGGCGGCCGACGCCGTATGCCTGGCCGGACAAGGACCATTTCTACGACACCCACGGCCTCGACGGACAGGACGGCGTCGTTTACGCGGACCGCACGCCGCAGTCGGATTTCTGGGAAATGCGCAAGGTTTACGCGCCGGTGCGCATCGCGGAGAGTGCCGTGGCCGTGGGGCCGGGTGCGCGGGAAATCGCGCTGACGGTGGCGAATCGATACGATTTCCGCTCGCTCGCCGGCCTCACGCTGGCATGGGCGCTGGAGCGGAATGGCGGCGCGATCCAGAGCGGAAAATCCCCGCTGGCGGCGGCGTCCCACACCTCGGAAACCGTGGAAATCCCCGTGAATGTGCCCGCCGGGGACGACGTGCTCGTGCTGCGGTTGCGCTGCTTCGACGAGCACGGAAATCCCATCACCGAGCATGCCGTCAGGCTGGATATACCCGCTGCCGGCCTCGCCGCCTGGTCGAAATCCCTGCCCGCCGAACCCGCACCGGAAGTTCGCGAGACCGACGCCGGGGTGGAAATTGAAACCACGGGCTGGACGCTCACGGCCGACCGCCGGACCGGCGCGATCGCCATCCGCGATCCCGCCGGCAAGCCGCTGGTCATCGGAATTTTCCCGCATTGCGGCCGCGGCTTCATCGGCCCGGAACTGAATCGGGCCCGCAAATCCGGCTCCTGGGCCGGCTCGGTGCTGGCCGAAAATACCGCCCCGGAAATCGCGGTGACCCATGCCGGCGAGGCGGTGCGGCTGAAGGTTGGCGGGAACTGGCCGCGCAAGGGCAAGCCGGCGCAATCGTTCGCCGGATTCTACGAGCTGGAAATCGGCGCGAATGGCGCGATCGCGATCCGCTACGATTTCGTGCCGACCGACGCCACCGGCATCCTGCTGGAAGCTGGCCTCTCGCTGGAAATCCCGGCGGAAATGCGGGATTTCCGCTGGATCGGCCAAGGCCTGTATCCCGCTTACCCCGGCAAGGATTTGCTCGATGAATTCGGGTTGTTCCATCTGGATCGCGACGATCTGCACTTCCAAGGAAACCGCCGCGCCACCGAAATCGCGCTGCTGACCACGGCCCGGGGCGCGGGCGTCGCGCTGGGCAGCCAGCCCACGGACATCGCCGTCGAGCGCGCCGGCAAATCGACCTATCTCAGCCACAACGCCGTGATTTCGAGCTTGGGAAACAAGGGATTTCCGGCGGAAACCGCGGTCGATGCCGCCAGCGCCGGCCACATCGCCGGAAGTTTCACGCTGGTCCCGCTGGGCAGCGCATGGCCGGCGGCGCTGGTCCGGTGGTTCGGCCAACCCGCCCCGGCCAAAGAGGTATTCCAGCCGTTTTACCATAGCTACGATCAGTGAGCGATTTCTCCAAATGTCCTTCCGGGCACTCCAGTCGGTCCTTGCACCGAAATGGAAATTGACCCCGCGTCTCTCGAATCCAAAGTTCAGCAATGAAAATCCCACGTCTGGCTCTTCTGTTGGCAGCATCAACTTCATCCGCGTTTGCAGACTCTCCTGTGAAAGAAATGTGCATGGATGGCAACAGCCATAGGGCATTTACCATCTCCATGCCAATCCCATCAAAGATCTTGGATGGCGGATACATACCGCAGATCGGCCACTCCGAAGACGATCAAAAACCAACCGGTATTGTCTGGACCGAATCGGCGGACTCCAAACCCGCGGTAACAACGATCGGCAGATCCAATGGCCGCGAAATCGTTGAAATCACATTTCCGGCCTCCCCCGGCACCAATGCACAACCCGCTGCCCCGTTTAAAACAAAGATCCTCGCCTGGCGTATCGAGCCGGCGGTGACTTCCCCTTTGCTGCCCTTCTTCGTAATCGGTGGCGATCAGATCCGGTGGTATGAGCAGATCCTCACAAGCGATGCGAAGAACCCGTTTCTTCTGGAGGTTTCTATTACCAACTCGGGAAATGGATTGATGTGGAGCAATTTCAGTTTCGCATTCGGTGAACGCGGAGCGTGGATCGAAGAAATGCATTCCGGAGGCAGACAACAAAAAACCCGGTTCACGAAGTTCCGCCCGGACGGCAGCATTGCCTCGGAAGAGGAAACGGATGAAAACTAGAATTGACAACAACAGACGTCCATCGCCCGCGCCGGATCGATTTCGAATTGTCATAACCGTTGCTGCGATCTCCCTGCTCGCGTCGAATCCGAAGACTTCTTTATCCACGAAATCGAATTTGTTACCGCATCGAGGATGGTCATTGAATTCAGGGATCTGGAGTTGATCCAGCGTCCTTATGCAGAATTGGAAGCGGACCCGATCACGAACCCAGCAAGGATTACCAGCCTTGCATCGCGAGATTGAAGAAGTAGCTTGGTCTCCATGACTGAAGGAATTTCAATCGATCCAGCCGTTTGCCACGGCAAGGCGGTGATCGCCGGCACCCGGGTGCTGGTCTCGACAATACTCGGCGCGCTGGCCGGCGGGGATTCCCGTGAAATGGTGGCGGAAGACTATGATCTCGATCTGGAACAGGTTTCCGCAGCGCTGCTGTTCGCTTCAGATATGGCCGATTTCCAAGTTTCCGCGTACGAAACAGTCTCATGACTTTTCTCCTCGACGAGAACTTTCCGAAGTCCGCGCGGGTGATCTTGGAGGAACGGGGACATTTGGTTCATGACTTCCGCGCGGTAGGAAAAGAAGGGTCTCCAGATGCGGAAGTGATGCGGATGGCGATTGAACGGAAGGCGGTGATTCTCACCACGGATCGTGATTTTTTCCACACACTCGGACGTCAATACGCAGGTCATCACGGCATAATCGTCATTGCGCTCAAGAGGCCGACACGGGATAAAATCATCGAGCGTCTTCAATGGGCTTTGGAACATTTTGAAGCATCGGATCTTTCGGGGAGAGCGTTTCAGCTCCGGGATCGAGCCTGGATGGTTTACCCTCCTTTCGTTATTTCCAATGACACACCGGATTCGGGCGGCGAATGAAATGATGGATCCCTGATCCGCTTGGGTTCAGCAGAAAGATTTTTGCAAAAACTGTTCGGTTGAACAATTCTTCTTGCCGCTCCAGATTCGCGCCGCAGCGATGGATGGGACGGGATTTCAACGGACGGAAAGGAGCGGGGACGGGCGATGAGCGCGGCGTTCGCGGAGATGCACGCGGTTTCGGCATTCTCGTTTCTGGAAGGTGCGAGCCAGCCGGAAGCGATGGTGCGGCGGGCGGCGGAACTGGGGTATGGGGCGATCGCGATCACGGACCGGGCGGGTTTTTACGGATCGGCGCGGGCGCATTACGCGGCGCGGGAATGCGGGATCCGGGCCATCACGGGGAGCGCGCTGGACCTGCCGGACGGGTCGCGGTTTCCGGTGCTGTGCGCGAGCCGGGAAGGCTATCGCCTGCTGTCGCGGCATCTGACGGACAAGCACTTGCTGGCGGAGGAGGCCGGGGAAATTTCTCCGCGTGGCGGGAATTTGATCGCGCTGACGGGCGACCGCGACGGGCCTGTTTGTCGGCACTTGCTGGCGGGCGACCGGCCTGCGGCGCTGGCGGCGGCGGAGCGACTGGTGGGGATTTTCGGCAGGGAAAATGTTTTTGTGGAAGTCACCCGCCACGGGTTGCGCGACGACGGCAGGCTGGTCCGCGAGCTGGCGGATCTGGCCGCGCACCTGCGGCTGCCGCTGCTGGCGAGCAACGCGCCGCTGCACGCGACCCGGGGCGACCGGCGGCTGGCGGACGCGTTCGCGTGTCTGCGGAATCACGTCCCGCTCGACCGCGCGGGCCGGCTGCTGGCGGCGAATGGCGAGCGGCATTTGAAATCCCCGCGGGAAATGGCGGGGCTATTCGCGGATCTGCCGGAAGCTCTGGCGAACGCGGGACGGCTGGCGGAACGGATCGGGTTCACTTTGGAAAATTTGAACTATCGTTTCCCGGATTTTCCGGATGGCGGGGGAAATCCATTGTCGCTGCCCGAGCAATCGACGCTGTTGCGGAGATATGCTTATGAAGGCGCGGCGCGAAGATATGGCTTGTGCAACAAGAAGGTGAAAGACCAGCTCGAACACGAGCTGGCGATGATTCATAAACTGGGCTTTCCGGGATATTTTTTGATTGTCCACGATTTGGTCGAGTTCGCCCGCGCCCGCGGCATTCTATGCCAAGGCCGCGGGTCGGCGGCGAACTCGGTGGTATGCTATGCTCTCGGAATCACGGCGGTGGATCCGGTGGGCGGCGGCTTGCTGTTCGAGCGGTTTCTCTCGGAAAACCGGAAGAGCTGGCCGGACATCGATATCGACTTTCCCTCGGGCGAGCGGCGCGAGGAAGTGATCCAGCATGTCTTCGCAAAGTATGGCGAGCGCAACGCGGCGATGACGGCCAATGTCATCACCTATCGGGCGAAGTCGGCGTTCCGCGAAATGAGCAAGGTGCTGGGATTTCCGCCGTCGGTGGCGGACCGGTTTTCGCAAGGTCCATCGGCATTCCGAGGCGAGGGATCGCGGGATGAGGGCGCGGCGCGGGAGGCGGATTTCGACGACCGGGTGGCGAATATCTTACCGCCATCGCATCCGCGGCTGGCGGCGCTTTCACATCTTTATCATGCGGTGTTAGGAATGCCCCGGCATCTCGGCCAGCACTCGGGCGGAATGATTGTTTGCGATCATGGTCTGGACGCGGTGGTGCCGTTGCAACCGGCCACCATGGCCGGCAGGACTGTGGTGCAATGGGACAAGGACGATTGCGAGGATATGGGAATTGTGAAGATCGATCTGCTGGGACTCGGCATGCTGGCGGCAATGGAGGATGCCTTGGAGATCCGCCGGAAACGCGGCGCGCCGGTGGATCTGGCGCTGATTCCGAAAGACGACCCGGCGGTGTTTGAAATGCTCGGCCGGGCCGACACGATCGGAACATTCCAAGTCGAGAGCCGCGCGCAGATGGCGACGCTGCCCATCATGCGGCCGAAGACTTTCTATGATTTGGCGATCGAGGTGGCTATCATCCGGCCGGGGCCGATCGTGGGAGATTTGGTGCATCCATATCTCAACCGGAGGAATGGGCGGGAAGCGGTGGATTATATTCATCCGGCCTGCGAAGAAACGCTGCGGCGGACGCTGGGAGTGCCGCTTTTCCAGGAGCAAGTCTTGCGAATGGCGATGGCGGTTGCGGGATTTTCCGGCGCGGAGGCGGACGAGCTGCGGCGGGCGATGGCCTTCAAACGCAGCGACGAGCGGATGGAGCGGGTGACGGAGAAGTTATATTTCCGGATGACGGAGCGCGGAGTCGAGCCGGATGTGCAAAGGCGGATTGTGGATTCGATCGGCTCGTTCGCGATGTATGGATTTCCCGAAAGCCATGCCATCTCTTTCGCGATGATCGCTTATGCAAGCTGTTGGCTGAAAGTGCATCATCCGGCGGAGTTTTACGCGGGCCTGATCAACAACCAGCCGATGGGATTTTACTCGGTGAACACGCTGATCCAGGATGCGAAGAGACATGGCATGCGGGTCAGGCCGGTGTCGTGCTTGTATAGTAAAGCGCTGACGGAAGTGGAGGACGACAGCACGCTGCGGCTGGGCTTGCGGCGGATCAAAGGATTGGCGGAAGCGACGGCGGCGAGGATCGTGGCGGAGCGCGAATTGAGGGATTTCAGTTCGCTGGAGGATTTCCTAACAAGGGCGCGGCCATCGGCGAAAGAGCGGCGTTTGTTAGCGCAATCCGGGGCGCTGAACGGGCTCCCTGAAGTGGCGCACCGGCGGGACGCGCTGTGGCAGGTGGAGCTGCCGCTATATGATGATTTGCTGAATGCCGGACCGCCGCCGGGCGGGGGATTTCTGGCGCAAATGTCGGCGGCGGAGCGCCTGTCGGCGGACTTCGTGACCCAGGGCGCCTCCACCGGGCCGCACCCGATGCGGCTGTGGCGGGAGCGTGCGGGAACGCGCAACGTGCTGCGGGCGAGCGATTTGAAAAACCTGCCGCATGGCCTGCCGGTGACGGTGGCGGGGATGGCGATCTGCCGCCAGCGGCCCGGCACGGCAAAGGGGCATTGCTTCATCTCGCTGGAGGACGAGACGGGGATCGCGAATCTGTTCGTGCCGAAGAACACGTTTCATCGGTTGAGATTGGTGATCACGAGCGAGCCGTTTTTGTTGGCGGAGGGGCGGCTCCAGCGTTCTGAGGGCGACCAGCCGACTGTGTATGTGACGGAGGTGATGCCGCTGGGCGGGATTTCCCGCGAGCAGGCGGCGGAATCGCATGATTTTCACTGAAGAATTTCAGTCGCAAAAAGGTGCGAGGTGGCGCAAAAAGGGGAGAAGAAATGGGACTGGGGTTTTGTAATTCTTTTCGCCTTTTTGCGGCTGGATTGATTCGCTTCGGATCCGAGATTTGAAATCATTCCGGGGTTGGGCGGTGCGGTCGCAAAAAGGGGGGGGTGCGTTGGTTGGCGAGCCAATCGGCGAAGGTGGCGGGGTCTTTTTCCCGTGAGACCCCGGCGACGGGATCTACGCCTTATGGATCCCTACATGAATGGTTGTTTGGATAACCGATTTGGCGAAGTGGATGCTTTCACTTCCAACAAATCGATTCCTCCCGGCGGGGAAAATCGTCTTGCGGGTCGGTGGGGGAGGCTCTTGATTCGCTGGCGCTGGCCCATCCCCCATCCGGGGGAGGGCGGCGAAGCCCGATCGTTCCAGACTCAAAAAAAACCCTATGAAGCCAAAATCCACCGCACGCCGCGCGTTCTTCGGAACTGCCATTTTCCTCAGTTGCCTCGCCACCCCGGCTTTTGCCGTGGAAGTCGCCGGTAATCTGCTCATCGATCTCGACCCGGCCGATTACGTGGCGGGGGCGACGAACTGGAACCAGCATTCCGCCACCGCCCAGAGCATTCAGGGGCCGTTCGTGAAAGTCGCGAACGCCACGCCGCAGAAAACCACCGTGGGCGGCGCGACGGCGATCGTGCTGGATGGAAACGCCGACTATTTCGTCGGCCCGAACACGACTCCCGCGCTCGATGCGGCCGGCGCGCCCTATTCTGTGGAATACTGGGCGTTCCAAGGCTGGGCGAAGCCGGAGGACACCGTGCTATCCTGGAGCCGGCGCGGCGGGCCGGACGGGACGGCCGCAGCGTTCGGTTACGGGTCGAATCCAGCTTTCGGAGCCGCGGGCCACTGGGGCCCGGGGCCGGATATCGGCTATGCGCCGCTGCCGGTGCTGGGGAAATGGCACCACCTCGTTTACACCTATGAGGGCACCGCTACCAATGTGCAAAACGTTTACGTGGACGGCGTTCTGAACAACACGGAAACGCTTACCGTGACGCTGGATGCCAAGGACAACAACCCCATCACCATCGGCGCGCAGATTGAGGGCGACGGCGCCATCAACAACACGGGGGTGCAATATACCGGCGCGCTCGGGAAAATCCGGATTCACAGCGCGGTACTGACGGCGGCCCAGATCACCGCGAATTTCAACGAGGAAAAGGCCGGCTATCCCGGAGTGACGGCCACGCAACTGCCGGTCGGCCCGACCCACCGTTTCTCCTTCAACGAAGCGGCCGGCCCGGCGGCGGACGGCACGCTGGTGAGCGACAGCGTGGGCGGCCTCACCGGGAAAATCCGCGGGACGGGCGCGAGCTTCACGGGTTCCAAGGTTTCCATCCCCGGCGGCGATCCGGCGACCGGTCCGGCTTATGTGGATCTTCCGAACGGCCTGATTTCCGGCAGCCAGCGGATCAGCATCGAGGTCTGGTCCACGCAGCGGACGAACCAGACGTGGAGCCGCATCATGGGCTTCGGCACCACCAACATCGGGGAAGTGACCACTCCGGGGAACACGCCCGGATTCGGCGGCGGAGCCGGAATCTATGTCTTCGCCCAGCAGGGTGGCGGACTGGATACGGCGCTGGCGCGGGTGGGTGGGACGATCGCCAACGGCTCGGATGTCCGGTATGAAGTCGGCGCTTCGGTCCTTAACGTGCAGACGCACCGGGTGGTCGTCTTTGACCCGGATTTGAAAGAGTGGCGGCTGTATCGGGATGGCGCCCTCTCGCAGAGCATTCCAGAATCCCAAGGCCCCACGACCATCCCGGACGTGAACAACTGGCTCGGCCGCTCAGAATATGGCGGCGACCGCGGCTTCGACGGCACCTTCGACGAGTTCCGGATTTACAACTACACGCTGACCGAGGGGCAAATCCTCGGGAACGCGCTGCAAGGACCGGAAGTGGTGAATGTTTCCACGGTCGTCGCCCAAGGAAGCTGGCAGCCGACCGCCGCCGGGACCTTCTCCTTCAACACCGCGGCGAATTGGAATCCGGCGGTGGTCCCGAATGGAATCGGCGCGATTGCCAATCTTTCCTCAAATCTGGCGGGTGATGAAACGGTGAATCTGGATGCCGCCATCACGCTCGGCACGCTCAACCTCGGCGACACCGACGCATCGAACAAATTTACCCTGGCGGCGGGCACCGGCGGCTCGCTGACACTCAATGCGGGGTCCGGATTCGCCGCGACGCTGAGCCAGAGGGGCACCAGCGCGGGCGACACGATTTCCGCGCCGCTCACGCTGGCCTCGGATTTGGAGGTGGCGAATCTCACGGCGGCGGGAGGCCCGGCGCTCACGTTCTCCGGCACGCTTTCGGGTCCCGGCCGCTTTTTCAAAAATGGAGCAGGCCCGGTGATCATCACGGGGGACAATTCCGCGTTCGCCGGCGGATTCGGCATCAACTCCGGCGTCCTCAATCTGGGCAACGGCGGGGCCACCGGTTCACTTCCGGCCAACGTCGTCATCAACACTCCGGGGCGGCTGGTGCTGAACCGGTCGAATGCCTTGGACCTTTCGCAGACGATCACCGCCAACGGAGTGAACTCCTACATCCAGCAGGATGGTCCGGGCGAAGTCACGGTCACCGGCACGATCACTTCGGGAGGCTTCCTCGGCATCAAGGCCGGCACCTCGCTGGTTAACGACAATTTGATCACGGTGCGGAACCTGAACGTGAATGGAATCCTGGCGATGGATCAGGCTGCCGCGAGCCTCACGGTCACCAACGATTTCAATGTGGGTGATCTGGGAGCCGGGGCGAGCGGCATCCTGCTGAGCGACGGTTCGATTTCCGCCATCACCCCCTACATTGGGAAAAATGCAGGGACCACTGGCGTGATTGTGCAAACCGGCGGCACCTTCCTCGACGCGATCGGCGGCGGCGATGGCCGCATCGGGGGGGCGGTCGCCGCAGCGTCCGACGCCTTCGGCGCATTCCGCGCGCTCGGCGGCACGACCACCTTCTCCGGCAACTTCCAGATCGGCGCGTATGGCACCGGGATCATGGAAGTGGCCGGTGGCAGCGTGGCATTCAGCAACGGCGGCTTCCCCGTCATCGCCCGCTTCCAGACGCCCACCTCGGAGTCCTACGGGCTGCTCGACATTTCCTCCGGCTCGGTGGCGCAGAACGTGGCGGGGGCGAAGCTGATCGTGGCGGAGGAGGGCTTCGGGGTCCTCAACGTGCGCGGCACCGGCACGCTCAACTGCGTCGGCGGATTGCTGGTTGGAGCTACCAACGCCGGCGGAACTGGCGACGGCACCGTCAACCTGTCCGACAGCGCGGTCATCACGACCCAAGTCGTGGATCAGGGCGATTCCGCCAATGCCAACGGCGTCTTCAACTTCCACGGCGGCACGCTCAAGGCGCTGAATGACAACGCCACGTTCTTCCAGAATGTGGACCTCGCGCCGATCTGGTCGGAAGGCCTCATCATCGATAGCAACGGGAAATCCGTCTCCATCTCCCAGAGCTTCTCGGATCCGGTGGGGCAGGGGGTTGCGTCCGTGCCGGTTTCCAATGGCGGCACCGGCTATCTGGCCGCTCCGTTCGTGGAAATCACCGGCGGCGGCGGCAGCGGTGCCACGGCGGTTGCAGCGTTGTCCACCGCGGGCGTCGTGACCGGCATCACTGTTACCAATCCCGGCCAAGGCTACACCTCCGCTCCTTCCGTGAGTTTCCGCGGCGGCGTCGGCGGCACCGGGCTAGCGGCGGGAACACCCACGCTTGCCGCGAATGCCAAGGGCAATTTCACCAAGTTGGGCACAGGCAGGGTGACCCTGACCGGCGGCCAGACCTACACCGGGAACACGATCGTCTCCGCCGGCACGCTCGCCATCGACTCGACCTACCCCGCCGCCGGCGCCGGCACGGTCACCGTCGGACCGAACGGCACGCTCGCCGGCACCGGACTCCCGCGGAATATCGTGGTGAACGGCACCCTCAGCCCCGGTGACCCTACCGGCAAGCTGCTGCCGGACAGCGTGACCTTCGGCGCCGGGTCCAAGCTGCTTATCCACATCGACGATTCGCAAACCGACCCTGCCAAGAAAAACGGCAGCGTGGATGCGCTCGGCAATGTGGACATCAGCAACGTCAACCTGCTCGTCAGCGTGGCCGGCGGCGGCGCGGCGACGGCTGCGTCTTATGAGATCTTCACCACCACGGGGAGCATCGTCGGGAATTTCGCCTCGGTGCCAGCCGGCGTGGAATACACCATCTCGGGCGGCACCATCACCCTCACCAAGGTCGGCACGCCGTTCCAATCCTTCATCGGCGGCTATTTCCCCGGCGTGACGGATCAGGCGATCGTCGGCCCGGATGCGGATCCGGACAATGACGGCAGCTCGAATCAGGTGGAATTCGCCCTCGGCGGCATCCCGAACAAGGGCGGCGACGGCCCGAAAATCCGGACGTTCGTGGCCGACAGCAGCGATGCCGGCACCGCGAAAGAGCTGCTGATGACGATCGCCGTGCTGCAAGGCACACCGCCCTTCATGGGCACGCCGTCGCCCGAGGCGACGTATAAGGGCGTGAACTATCAGATCCAAGGCAGCTTGGATCTGATGAGTTTCGCCAGCCAGGTGATGCCGGTGGACACGGTTGTCGGCGATCTACCGACTGTGCCCGGCTACGAATACCGCACCTTCAGCCTGACCGCTTCGGACGGCCTGCCCAACAAGGGCTTCCTCCGTGTGCAGGTGAAATGAGCCACCACGGCTGATTTCGGAAAATCACGGCAGGCCCGGGCGGAAGCGTCCGGGCCTGTTCCGTTTCCAGCGCCGCGGACAATCGCCTTGAGCCAGCCGGGCGGGCCGCTAGGCTGCCGGAATGAAGACCCCGCCAAGTATTTTCAATGACGTTCTGGGTCCGGTGATGCGCGGTCCGTCGAGTTCCCACAGCGCCGCGTCCCTGCGCATCGGCCGGCTCGCGCGGGATCTGATGGGCGGCGAGCCGCGCGAAGTCACCGTGGATTACGATCCCAACGGCTCGCTGGTCACCACGCACACCTCGCAAGGCTCGGACCTCGGACTCTTCGGCGGGCTGATGGGCTGGGAAACCGACGACGCGCGCCTGCCGGATTTCCGCGAGGAAATCGTCCGCGCCGGCATCGCCGTGGAAATCCGCTATTTGTCCTACGGCGCGGAGCACCCCAATACCTACCGGCTCACCCTGCGTAACGATCGCGAGGAGCACCGCATGACCGCCATTTCCACCGGCGGCGGCATGGTCGAGGTCTTGGAAATCGACGGCGTTCCCGTGGAAATGGCCGGGGATTTTTACGAAACGCTCGCCTTCGCCAGCGGCAGCGCGCAAGCCGTGGCGGACTGGCTGGCGGCGGACGATTCGCTGGAGGACGTGAAAATCCGCGAGGGCGGCGGCGGGACGATTGTCCAGATCAAGAGCCGGCAACGGCCCGGCGCGGATTTCCTGACCGAGCTGCGCGCGCATCCGCAGGTCACGCTCGTCCGCGTGCTGGAGCCGGTCCTGCCGGTGCTCGGCCGCAAAGGGCTGACCGTCCCGTTTCTCAGCGCCGGGGAAATGCTCGACTACGGCGCGGCCCATGGCGGCCTCGAGATTTGGCAGCTCGCGCTGCGCTACGAGGCGGAGCGCGGCGGGATTTCCGAGGACGAGGTGCTGGCGAAAATGGACGCGCTGGTCGGGATTTTCGAGAAATCCATCTCCACCGGCCTCGGCGGGACCTCGTTCGCGGACCGGATTTTGCCATATCAATCCGGGAAATTCGGCGAAATGACGGACAGCGGCCGCCTCATCCCCGGCGATGTCATGAACCGCGTGATCCTCTACGTCAGCGCCATGATGGAGATGAAGAGCTCGATGGGCGTCATCGTCGCCGCGCCGACGGCCGGCTCATGCGGTGCGCTGCCGGGCGCCGTGCTCGGCGTGTGCGATGCCATGGGCAAGGATCGCCAGGAACGCGTCCGCGCCATGCTGGTG
>JBBSUD010000111.1:0-19939 GCA_038235225.1 Verrucomicrobiales bacterium | reverse complement strand
CGGCCCGGGGAATCCGCTTTTTATGGTCGCGCAGCGCGCGAATCACCGGCGGCGCGCCCGTCACGCTCAGCCGGATGCGGTCGGAATCGTCGCGGACCCAGCGCATCTGCAATTCGCAGCGCCGGCCGCCGGAAACCACGGAAAACACCGCCGCGCGCTCGTCGCCGGGCCGGTGGAATCCGATTCTCCGCAAGAGCGAAATCACCTGCGGATCCTCGAACCCGGAATCCACGTTCTCCCGGACGCACTCGAACAGAAATGGCAGGTATTCGACCTGCGTGCGAATCGTCGTCCGGCGCACCGGTCCGAATTCGCGCTCCAACTCGCCGAGCATTTCCTCCGGGCTGGCTTCGGGCGCGCTGTCGTAGCGGCTCTCGCAGTGGCGCTTGTAGAGAAATACCAGCAACAGCGCCAACGGAATCACGATAATCCCCCAGATGTAGAGATAGCGGGAAAGCGCGGCCACCGGTTCCATGAGATCCACAAGTTGCCTCGCCGCGCTGGCTTGAAAAGCGGAATTGCCATCCATGACGAGTTCCGCACCGCGCGATCCGGACCGTCATCCCGCGGCGGGGAGCGCGCTGGAACGCCGGGTCGGAGGAAATCCGCCGCTATTTCACTCGGGCTTCGCCTCGATGCGGAAGAAGCGGGCGTCAGCGCCGGGCGGGGGCATGTAGGTGACATCCACCCATTGGTAGTCGCTGTCCGCGATGGCTTCGGTGGAGATGGCGGTGATGTCCGCCGCGGCGTCCGTCCAGGTGGCGAGGTCGGTGGTGACGAGGACCCGATAGGCGGCTCCGGCGGGTGCCTTTCTGGCGCGGTAGCTCAGCGTGACCGCGCCGTCCGCCGCCCGTTCCAGCGGGACCGGGATCGCGTCCGGGACGAGAGGATTTCCACCGAAGGCGAACTCGGCGAAGTTCGTGAGGCCATCGCGCTCCGGGTCCTGATCGGGCGACTGGAGGTGGTAAATGCCGGGCAGTTGCTGCCGGACCCACGTCTCGTATGGATCGGCGGCGGGCTCGCTTTCCAACGCGACGATTTCCGGCAATTCCAGCACGCGGGTGTAAAGCCGGATATCGTCGAGGTCTCCCTCATAACTGAGCGCGGGCTGTCCGGGGGTGGCACCGATGGCGATCGCCGGATTGGCGGTGAGGAGCTTGGTGCTGCCGGCAGCCGTGGCCTGGAGCGCGCCATTGACATGGATTTTCATTTCGCCGGACGCTTGGGTTCGGGTGATGGCGATGTGGGTCCACTCGCCGGTATTCACCGGGGCGGTGCCGTGCAGCACGCTGTTGGGAATGTTGTTCCCGCTCCCGGTCTGAAAGGTGACGCGATTGACCCCGAGGGCGCTGCGGGTGCCGGCGATGATGAAATCGCGGGCGGCTCCGGGGACGTCGGCATGGAAGATGACGGCGCCGCCGGATGCGGATTCCGATAGCGGGAAAGTCCTGCCAGTGCGCATCCAGAAGGAAATGGTGAAGTCCGCGCCGAGGACGTTCGGCATGGTGACGCGTTCGTCGCTGTTGTCGAAGGCGAGCGCGCCGCCGGTGCGGCCGGCGATCCAGTCAGCGGGTTCCATGTTGACGAGCGTGCCGGAATTGCTGCCGGACGCGGTGCTGTCGAGGGCGATGGTGCCGCTGCCATCGTCGAGCTTGAGCCAGGCGGCAAAACCGAGGTCGGTGACGTTCTGCGCGAAATCCGCCGAGGCGTAGTTCCCGCCGCCCGCGGCATTGCTCGCGCTGCCGGCGGGAAGCGTGACGGTCACGCGGCCGGAGCTGGCGGGCACGACGAACAGCGAGTAGTCCGCACCGCTGCCGGTGAGCGAATCGGCTCGGCCGCCGGCGATTTGGAAATCGCCCAAGGCAAGCCCGCTGACGTCTTGCGAGAAATGTACGCTGACCATGAACGGCCCGCTGGGAGTGGAGCCGGCGGATAGCGCGACCGACGGCCCGGAGCCGAGGCTTCCGATCCAATCGGTGAGCAACTGGACGGCCGGCTGGTCCACGAGGTGCTTGGCGATGGGCGGCATTTTGATTTCTGCGACGGAGGAAAGACGCCGGAGCAGAATCGAGCGGGCCGGATCGCCGGGGACGATGACGCGGTTGAGCGCGTCGCCATAGCTCGTTTCCAGCTCGCCGTGGATCAGGCCCTGATTTTCCAGCGAGGTGGTGTAGCGCGCGTCGAAATAGGCGCGGACGCCGCCGGGTTGGTGGCACTGCGAGCAGTTCGAATCGAGGTACGAGCGCACGCGGTCGCCGAGGCTGGCTGTGGCATCCGCGACGGCGTAGCTTTTCAGCATCCACGGGACGAGATCGCCGCGGTAGTTGCCGCTGAACCAGCCGAGCGCGCCGAGCGTCTCCAACTGGTTGGCGGTGCGGCCGGTCGCGGGGTAGGTGAAATCGCCATTTAACTGCTGCGTGCGGACGCCGAGGATATGGCCGGCATTCCCGTTGTGGCAGACGCGGCACTCGTTGCGGGACGGGTAGCTCCACGTTTCCTGGCGCGTGCCGCCGTCCGCGGTGGCGATGGCGATGTTCTCGTCCATGCCATCCGGAAGCAGCTCGGCATCGCTGCCGTCCGGCCGCCAGCGGTAGGTGAGGCCATACGGCTCGCCGATGGCTGGCATGACGATGAAGCGGGTTTCGAGACGGCGGAGGACGGCCGGGTCGGTGTCATCGACGGGCAACTCGAAGTGCTTGATGAAAACGGTGCCGACCGGGAATTTCCAACTGCCTTCGGGGAGGAAGGAAATCGTCTCTGCCGGGGTGTTGTGGGAGCCGTCATTCGGCACTGCGAGCCAGCGTTTCTTGGCAGCGCCATCGGACCAGAGCGGCGCGTTCACGCTGTATGGGACGATTCCCGGGGCTGGCGTCAGCGTCGCCAAATCCGTGAAGGCACCGGTCTGGGAAAGCAGCGGCGGCGGGTCGATCCGCGGGATTACCAAGGTCGTTGGCTGGTCGCCGTAGAGAAACTGCGCGGGAAGGAGCGCGGAGTTGGAAATGCGGATTTCGTCGAAATCCGCGGCGCGGACCCAGTCGGCGGCGGCGCCGTTGTAGGCCCCCCGCCCTACCGTCCAGATTCCGGCCTGGAGGTTGCCGGCGTAACCGGAATTTTCCGCCAATTGCACGTAGCCGCCGGTATCGGCCTCGTAAGAATAGACCGTGACAGTGCCCGCGGCGGCGCTGCCGACGATCGCGAGGTGATACCATTTCCCGGCGGTGAAGGCGGTCTTGTCCAACACCTCGACGGGCACGGAGGTCCAAGCGTTGGTCGCCGGATCCAGCGTGCGGACATTGAGATACAGATCGCCATTTTCCAAAGGAATGGAGGTGGATTTCGTGTCATTGCGCCCCCAACGCATGAGCCGGAATGGCTGCAGCGGCGGACCGGCCTCGCCATCAGTCGGGGCGGTGCCGGTGGTGCCATGGAGACCGAGAAATGTCTGGTAGTCCGAGCCGAGCGAACCGGCATCCGGGCGGAAGCTCAGCTCGATGGTGAAGTCGTTCAGCGCGCCCAACTTCGAACCGGTCGCCAGCTCGCCGTTGGCATTTCCCGGCGGGCCGGTGCCATTGGCCAGCGCGAGATGCACGCCGCCGGCATTCGCAGGGAAGCCGGTGGGCGAGAGGTCGCTGCCTTCATTGAAGGTGACATTCGAGACGGTGGGCCCGGTTCCCGGCGCGACCAGCGGGACGCCTTGCGCCACCGAATTCCCCGTCGCGCCCTGCGGATTGTCCGCCACGTAGCCGGTGGCATTTTCCGCCGCGCGGTCCTCCAGGCGGAACCATCCGGAGCGCGTCGTCGTGGCGGAAATGGTCGCAAGTCGGAAAAATCGGCCGCGGGTGCCGGTTCCGTTGATCTTCACGAAAATCGGCTCACCGGCGGCGTCCCGGCCGATCGTCGAGGTGCCACTGTAAACGCTGCCGCTTGGCATGTCCGTGAGCAGCTCGTTGGTGGCGACGGTGCCATCATAAACATGCGCGCGAATGTGGCCCGTCACGTTGTCCACCGTGAGGAATTTCCCGACCAGCGAGGGATGCGCCGCGCCGCGGTAAACGAAGCCGCCGACGATGCAGTTGTCCGTGCCGTGGGCGACGTCCCAGACCGGCTCGGTGAGCGTGCCCAGGATTGTGGCCGGCACCGCGGGCGGCTGCGGGCCGGTCGGCCGCGCGATCTTCCCCTCGCGGAATGGCCAGCCGAAATTCGCGCCGGCCGTGACGATGTCGAGTTCCTCGCGGGTGTCCTGGCCGCTATCCGCCAGCCACAGGAGGCCGGTCACCGGATCTTGGGAAAATCGATACGGCTGGCGCACGCCGATGGCGAAAAATTCCTCCAGCACCGAGCCGTCCTCCTTGTTGAATGGATTGTCCGCCGGGATTTTGTAGTCCGCCGTGGCGCTGGGCGGCCACCCCGCCGGCATCGCCAACTGCGCCGGCTGGCGGCGGATCGCATGGCTCGTCGCGCGGCCGTCCACATCGATGCGGAGAATCCCGGAAAACAGCCGCGCGTTGATTTTCTGGCCCACGTTGTACTCGTCGTTCGCGCCGCCCTCGTCGCCGATTCCGACGTAAAGGTAGCCGTCCGCGCCGAATGCCATGCAGCCGCTGTCGTGAAATTGCTGGCGGTCATATTGCTGGATGAGGACCCTCTCGCTGGCTGGATCCGCCGCCCGCGTGCCGTCCGGCACGGTGAAGCGCGAGACCCGCCAAAACGCCTCGCTGCCATTTCCCGCGGCGATGCCGGTACCGCTTGGCCGCCACTTGTATGTCACATAGACGTAGCCGCGGTTCGGCGAGCCGGCCTTGCCGAAATCCGGGTGAAACACCAGCCATGTCATCCCGCAGTCGCTGCTGGTGAATACCTTGCCGCGGAGATCGAGAAATGTATCGGTGGTCGTCGCGGCCGGATCGTCGTCGAAAAGCAGGATCCGTCCCTCCTTCGCCACGCACAGCAGCTTGTTGGTGCCTGGGTACGGCCGGAGGTCCATCGGCAGGTTGATGTTGATACCCTGATAGGTTTCCTGGACCGTCCATACGCTCGCCCCCGTCGCCTCGACGGCGGGAAATGCCCCATTCAAATAAGGCCCGATCGCCACCGGCCCATCCAGGCCAGGCTGACCCGCCGCAACCGCCATGGGCAGCGCGACGACGATGGAAAGCAACGCCGGACAGCGCGACAGAAGCGTACGGATACAATTCATTTCAAATGGGTTGAGGAAAGTGCAAACAGCGGAACAACGACTCTGAAGGCGTGGGTTACGAACCAGAACCGCTCGAACTCGTCAAGGTAGTGAGGACGGCACCGGCAAGGGCATCTGTAGAGCCGGCCTTGGATTTGAGCGAAAACCATTTTTTCCCGCTTTTCATCAGTGCAGGCTGGGCAGTGCGAATCCCGCTCCCGCGAAGCCCTGACGACCAGCGGCGGGAAATCCTCCTGCTTCGGGGTTTCCCGCTGGATCTCAACACGGACGATTTCCAATCCAGGGTTCCGCGGCTCCAATCCCCGAAGCGGAGTCTCCCCAGCCTTCAGCTCTTCACTGAGCAAAGCAAAACCACCGGAACAGCATCCTAAAAATTCCCGCGCGTCACAGATGTTCCCAGCCCGTCCGGAAACAGGATCATAAATCCACGATCATCCGCCGCCAGTCTCATGCTATCGCAACGGCTTCAGAAACCGATAGTGCGAGACAATCCATTCCCTGCCGTTCCGGTAGCCCCAGAGTTCGGCGCAGGCCATGAAGAAAACGCGCCAATACACCCACCAGCGTGTTTCCTCGGCGGCACCGTAGGTTTCGCGAATGAGCGGCAGCAGGTCGTCGCGCGCGGCGTCCATCCGCTTTAGCCATGCCTCGGAGGTTTTCTGGTAATGCGTGCCGTCCACCTGCCAGTGGCCATCGATCCGCAGGTCGTTCTGGAAGTATAACAACAGATCGTCGGACGGCATCTGGCCGCCGGTGAAGAAATAGCGCGCCATCCAGTCGTCCTCGCCCTCCGCCTCGTAGTGATACGCATATTCGCGGTGGGTGAAGATATGTACGAACAGCGCGCCACCCGGCTTCAGCCATTTCGAACTCCGGTTCATCAGCAGTTCGTAGTTCTTCATGTGCTCGAACATTTCCACGGAAACAACGCGGTCGAACACGCCGTCGCCCTCGCCCTGGTAATCGATCATATTAGCGGTGCGCACCTCCAAATTCCCCAGTCCGCGGGCGGCGGCCTGCGCGTCGATGTGCGCCTTCTGGGTGCGGCTGTTGGAAACCACCGTGATGCGCGCTTTGGGATATCGCGCGGCCATCCACAAACTCAGCGAACCCCAGCCGCAGCCGAGTTCGAGAATCCTTTGACCGTCCTCCAGTCCGGCCCGCTCGCAGGTGATGGCGAGCATGCGCGCCTCGGATTCATCGATGCTCGAAACGCCCTCGTCCCAATAGCCGGAACTATATTTCATATGTTTGCCGAGCACGTGTTGGAAAAACACGGTAGGCAGTTCGTAATGCTGCTCGTTCGCCTCGTCGGTGGCCACCGCTACCGGGCTGGTGCGCAATCCGGCCACGTGCTGCATCAGCAGTTCCTGGCGGCTTTCGCAATCGAGCGCGTCGAATGGCGCCAGCGTGCCCGCCAGCCGGTGGCGGATTCCCAAGCGGATGAGCGGGTCGGGGATCACCCCTTTGGCGAGAATGTCGTCGGTGCGGAACATGAGTTATTCGTAGGATGATGATCTGGGAGGGAGCGGAATGAACGCGCTGGTGGTTTTCTGATACTTGCGATAGGCGTCCCCTTTGCGGCGCACCGCGGAGGCTTCCGTCGGCGGGATGCCCGTCACGCGCAGCAGCAGGAACAGGATGCCGGCTGGCGCATGGATGGTGGCCCAGCCCCACTCGGAACCGCACGCATAGATATAGAATCCCCACCAGATCATGGATTCGAAAAAGTAGTTCGGATGGCGCGACCAGTTCCAAAGTCCCTCGCGGCAAACCGCTTTGGAATCGGAATTCTTCGCTTTGAACCTGGACATCTGCGCGTCCGCAAGACCCTCACCGAAAATGCCACACAGCACGACCGCCGTCCCCACCGTTTCCCATCCGCCCCAGCCGACGTCGGGACCAGCCGCTACGAAGAGAAAAGGGAGCGCCAGCAGCACCACCGACACCGCCTGGATTTCGAAAACCCAAAAGAATTTACCATCCACATTTCCCGCGAACGATTCCCGCAGCTTCGCATACCGGGAATCCTCCTCGGGATGCATCTTGCGGATGCGCTTTTGCAAGTGCCAACCGAGCCGGCAGCTCCAGACCGCCAGCAGGATCGCCGCCAACCAATGCTTCGGCGCGCGCTCGCTGGCGGCGATCAGCCAGCCCGCGCCGGTCAGGCCGATGCCGAACGCCCACACCGCGTCGATCAGCGAGTAATTATTGATTTTCCTGCCGAACCACCACGCCACCGCGAACGAAGCCAAAGCCGCGCCCGCACCGATCGCCAGGGGAAACCAGAATCCAGTCATGCCGCCACCTTCCCCTTCTTCGCGGCTTTCGCAACCTTCCGCACCAGCGGCGTCACCATCCACTTGATCAGCAAGGCGGCGAAAGGCGCGAACAGGAGCCACGCACTCACGCCCTGAAGCGCGGCGAGGCCGAAATCCCGGGCAAACTGTAGCGGATCGTCCTTAAACTTGTGCAACAAATCCGGAATCGAATAGGCAATGAGCGGCACTCCCCAAAGTCGCTGGCCCATGCGGATGAATACCAGAATCAAGGCGAGGTGCAGCGGATAAACGAGCGCCTTGAATACATGCAGCAGTGCTTGGTTCAACTTGAGCGCCCACGCCGCGAAAAGACAGATCCAACTAGTTGTCCCCATGACCGGGAAGACCCCGAGCACGAACCCCAGCGAAATCGTCCACGAAATCCGTTCTACGGACATTCCCTGCCTAAGCTGGTTCCTAACGGGGGTAAGCAGCCACCTGCGCCACCATTTTTCCCTGCTTACGTTCTCCGCGGAGCCGGCCAATGCCGTCATCTCCCGCCCTCCTCGAATCGATGATGAAGACCGGCGTTGTTCGGCCGCGTGTAAACCGCCTGCACCACCGATATGTTCCGCGTCGCGAAACCGGCCTCGCAGTATTTAAGATAGTAATTCCACGTTCTGATAAACCGGTCGTCGAATCCGGCGGCAAGCACGCCGTCGCGGGCGGCATTGAAGTTCTCATGCCAGGTGGAAAGCGTGCGCGCGTAGTCCGCGCCGAGATCCTCAAGGTGATGCATGAAGAGATCGCCCGTCTTGCGCAGCACGTCGTCGATGCGGCCGACACTCAGCAGCAGCGAGCCGGGAAAGATATGCCTTTGAATCCAGTCCACGCCGTCCTTGAGACTGCGGTAGCGGCAGTCCGGCACCGTGATCATCTGCAATCCCAGCAATCCATCGGGCGACAGCACTTCGGCGCATTTGGCGAAGAATGATTCATGGTATTTGTCTCCCACCGCCTCCAGCATTTCAATGGATGCGATTTTGTCGAACTTGCCGGAGATATGCCGGTAGTCCTGAATCCGGATTTCGATCAGATCTTCCAATCCCTCCGCGGCGACCCGCTTCCTGGCATACTCCGCCTGCGCTTCGGAAATCGTCACGCCGGTAACGCGGCAGCCGAAATTCCGCGCCGCGTGAACCGCGAAGCCGCCCCAACCACAACCGATTTCCAAGACGTGGTCCGCCTTACAGAGCCGCAGCCGGGTGCAAAGCGCCTGATACTTCCCGCGCTGCGCGTCCTCCAACGATTGCTCCGGATTCTCGAATCGGGCGCTGGAATAGGTCATCGTCGGATCCAGCCACAGTTTGTAGAAATCGTTTCCCAGGTCGTAATGTTCCGCGATGTTGATGCGGCTTGTCTCGACCGAATTGCTGCGGCGGAGATGGCGGAACCAGTTGACGATTCTCAATAGATTCACGCCCGGCAGATTCGCCGAGGAGGTGTCGGAACCT
Source organism: Verrucomicrobiales bacterium (assembly GCA_038235225.1). Classification (GTDB taxonomy): domain Bacteria; phylum Verrucomicrobiota; class Verrucomicrobiia; order Verrucomicrobiales; family Akkermansiaceae; genus Luteolibacter. Next base: position 10,967 of record JBBSUD010000111.1, on the reverse strand, counting down.
TGGAGTGCGTTCATGTTCCCGATGAACCAGGAAATCACCGCGGCGATGTCATCGGTGTCCCATATCCCATCGGTATAGGCCTCGCCCATGCCGATGTTTCCATAGAACGCGCAGCGCTTGAAGAATTCCCGATCGTCACGCAGGTGAACCCGTGCGGTGACCGCCGCGCCCGCCTCGCCGAAGTGCCTGACACGGCCGTCCGCATGCTCCATGCGCAGGCCGCCCCGGGGCATGCTTTCCAACAGCTTGATGACCATGCGCTCGGCAAAACCGCGGGTCGCATGGGATGCCGCGTCGCGCGGCACAAGTTCGGAAATCATTTCGGCAGTGGCACTCATGTTCGGTCGTTGGTTAGGCTGGCATGCGGGCGCATCACGTCCCGCTGGGCCTCGCGGCGGTCCGCCTTGCGGATGAAGGGCACCTTCGCGAGCCACAGAAGAAGCGCATGCCAATGGATGAGTCCAATGATTTTCAAGGACAGCAGCGGGTATTTCAATCCATACCACAACATCCGCGCGGACGTCAGCTCGCGCCGCTCCCCGTGGATTCCGCTGGCCAGCGTGCGCACCCCGTCCTGGTGGGTATCGATCGCCACCTTCCATTTCTCCGTCGGCGGTCCCAAGGTGAAGTCGAACTCCGCGCCGGGATCGGAAAATGGCGAGACATAGAAATCCTTCGCGATCCGCAGGTGCCAACGGTCGTTAGCATCCCTCGCCTCCAGCAGGAAGAGCTTCATTTCCCGGTAGGTGGTGGTCACCTCCGCCCCCGCCGCCAGCGGTTCGCCGCCGCGGGATTCGATGTAATAAAACGATACCGGATTGAACCCATAGCCAAGAACCCGGGGAAATGTCACCAGCCGGATGCGGGCGTCGGCGGGGCAGGCGAAATCCCGCGTTTCCAGCCAGTCTGTCAGACCTTTCCGAATCCCCGTTCCACCCACGTGGTCGCGGTCGTCGATTGAGAACAGATTGAATCGATTGTAGCCGAATCCCGCGATCCGGATCGAGGGCAGCTCGTCAATGTCCACCGCGAACATGAAGACACGATACCGGAATGCCGGTCGGTCCGGCTGGAACCGCTTGTGTGTCACGCTGCATTCGTAGAGCGCGTTCATTGCCACGGGTCCCTCCCCAGGATCGCCGTGCAGGCATTGACGGCGGACCAAAGGCCGTCTTCGTGAAATCCATATCTCTGCCACGCGCCGCAGTAGTGCCTGCGGGATTCCATGCCGGCTAGGTGAAGCTCCGGCAGGTCCCGCTGCGCCGCGATGGCCGCAAGATCGAACAGCGGATGTTCATATTCCAGTTTCCGCCTGATCTTGCTTTCGTCGGGCAGAACAGGGGGATTGATCGAAACGAAATAATTGTCACGCTCCGATACCCCCTGCAGTTCGTTCATCCAGTAATGCGTGGAGTGCCTCAGCCCGCCACCGGGCGCGGGGTCGATCCGATAGTTCCACGCGGCCCAGCAGCGCCGTGTGCGCGGCATGAAGCGGGTATCGGAATGGACGATCGCCTGGTTCTTCTGATATTTGAAATTCGCCAGCAAAGTCCGTTCGAGATCGGAGGGATCGACCAGCGTATCCAGCGCCTGATCGCCGTGCGCGGCAATCACAACACGATCGAAGCAACGGGACGTTCCATCATTCAAAATCAACTTCGATCCCTCATCCGTCCGGGAAATGGAGACCACGGCGGCGTTTTTCACAATCCTGTCTGCGAACGGGCGGGTCAGCTTCTCCACATAACTCCGCGAACCGCCGCACACGGTGCGCCACGGGTGCTGGGTGTCGAGGCCGAGAAACCCGTGGTTATGCCAAAACCGCATCAGCGTGCGGGCCGGGAAAATTTCGATTCGCTCAGGCGGGCTGGACCAGACGGCCGCGGCCATGGGCGAGAGATACCAGCGGAGGAAATCGTCTCCATAGTTCCGCGCTTTCACATATTCGCCGAGCGTCATTTCCGGGAATTGCGGATTCTCCAACTCCGCTACCGTCTCGCGATTGAAGCGCGAAATCTGAGAAAGCATTTTCCAATACCGCGGACTGAAGAGATTCTTGCGCTGGCCAAACAACAGATTCAGGCTGCCGCCATTGAATTCCAGCCCGTCGCGGACATGCTGCACGCTGAACGACATGGAGGTTGGCTTCGTCGTCACGTCCAGCTCGCGGAACAGCCGCGAGAGCAATGGATAGGTCACCTCGTTATAGACCATAAAGCCGGTATCGACGGGGATTTGCGCCGACCCCTCGTCGAGCATCACGGTATGGGAATGGCCGCCAACGCGCCCGTCCTTTTCGAAGAGGGTGACATCATGTTGGCGGCTGAGAAACCACGCGCAGGCCATGCCGGAAATGCCGCTCCCGACGATTCCTATGGATTGCCGGCTCATGCGTTCGGTCGCGGTTCCCGGACGCCCGTCACCCCCTCCATCAGCACGGCCCGCGGCACGGCGCGCAGATCCCAGATCAAGCCGAACCAGGAAAGCGTCTTCAAGCCATAATATGTGAGATCGATTTCCCACCAGCGGAATCCCTGGCGGACGGAATGAGGGTAGCGGTGGTGGTTATTATGCCAACCCTCGCCGAGCGTGATGAGTGTCAGCAGCCAGGAGTTCCGGCTGTCATCATCCGTTTCATACCGTCGGCGTCCCCAGACATGGGCGAGGGAATTGATGAACAAGGTGCCGTGCAGCAGAACGGTGGTACTCAAAAAAAACGTCCACACGAAGAACTGCCCCATGGTGACGCCGGAGTTGGGGAATAGCGCCTCCAGCAACGCGCCGGCTCCCAACATGGCAAGGCCATAGGCGAACGGCACAGTTTGATCGTAGCGATTGAGAAACACCAGCTCGGGGTAACGGCTTAGATCGGGAATCGATTTGTATGCCGTGGGAAAATTCTTCATGCAGGTGAGCCAGCCGATGTGCGACCAAGCGAACCCGCTTATCACCGGCGAATGAATGTCCTCCTCGTGATCGGAATGCTTGTGATGATGCCGGTGGGTGGCTGCCCACCAGAGCGGCCCGCGCTGCATGGAACTATTGCCAAGAACGGCGAATGCGAACTGGACCGGTCGCGATGTCTTGAAAGTCTTGTGCGAGAAATAGCGGTGGTAAAATCCGGTGATGGCAAACATCCGCAGAAAATACAATGAAACCGCCGCCGCCGCGGAAATCCAGCTAAAGCCGACCCATAGCACGAGGAGACAGCCGAGATGCAGGAAGATGAAGGGTAGCGTACGCTGCCAGTCCACCCTTTCGGGAAGCTGTGACGGGTCCGGGAGATCCTCGCGACGGTAGTCGGAATCCAGCCACCGCAGCAGGGTGAGGACCGCGGTTTCCCCCGCACCAGATTTCGATTTCGCCGGGGTATTCATTATTCGGATTCCAAACGTTTGCGGACGAATCCGACCGCGCCGCCTACGAGCGGGAGGTGGCCGTAAAAGTTTTGCCCGGAGTCCCAGAAGTCTTTGTGCAAGGCCACTTTCCCGTCACCACCGATTCGGACCTGGCTGACGCCCACGGACTTGATCGGCTTGCCGCCGCTGAGTGCGGAAGCGCTGAAAGTAAGGGTCCACCTGACATACCAGTCGCGACCGGAACGCGCCACATCGTCGATCGTTACTTCGTAACTTTTCATCGTCTCCGCGGTCTTCGTGAAATAAGCCTCGATTTCCGCCGCGCCGTGGTGGATGGCCAAGGTGTCGTCGAGATATGCATTCGCGGAGTATGTCTTGGCGGTGTTTTCATGCACATAGCTTTTATCGCCGACGTTTTTGAGGAATGCCTCGAAGCGCTCGATTCCGGCTTGATCCCCCTCGGCGGCGGGTCCCGCTGCATCCATCGCGGCGCGGTAGGCGGCGACCTGCTGGAAGGATTCGTTGGGCCGGGCGCAGGAGGTCAGCAATAGGAATAGGACCAGAAGCGCCAGCACCGCGCCGGCGGCGAATGTGAAGACGGGGTGGGTAAGTATCGATGCTGTCATCTGGGGGTCCCATCGCCATGCAGCACGCGGTGCGCAAGGGCAATTCGGAAGTCAGCGGGAGGCTGCGAATGCCCCTATTCCGGCCTACGGACCGCAGCTGTGGCCGTTAATTTCCACAAGCGCCGCCCGAGCAGAACGCACGCCACGGCCAGCCCGATTGCCAGACCCCACCACACTCCGGGCGGGCCGACGGCGGTGGCGTTCGCCAGCCACGCGCCTAACGGAATCCCGGCCAGCCAGTAGGCCATCGCGGCGATCAGAGCCGGCACGCGCGCGTCATGAAGGCCGCGCAGCATGCCCGCGGAACAGACTTGAAGGCTATCGAAGCATTGGAAAATCCCGACGATTACAAAGAGTTTCGCGCACATCGCGACGACCTCGTCCGAACCAATGAACCAGCCCGCGATTTCCCTGCCGGCGAGTGTGAAAACGGCGGCGGTGCAGACGGCGAATGCCAGCCCGAGCAGCCAGCCGGATTGCACGATCGGCCGCAGCCGGTGATGCGATCCCGCGCCGGCGGCCTGCCCCGCGCGGACCGTTAGAGCCATCGATAGTCCGAGCGGCACCATGAACGCGGTGCTGGCGCAGGTGATCGCGATCTGGTGGGCGGCCAGCGGGACCGCGCCGAAGCGACCCATCAGAATGCCCGCGGTCGTGAACGCGCCGACCTCCGCCAGCATTTGCAGGCTGGCGGGCAGGCCGATTTTCAGAAGCGACCTGAAATCCGCGGCCACCGGGCGCAGGAACCAGCGGACCGGCACCCATCCGGCGAGGCCGGGCGCGGCGTTCAGCCACCACAGCATCGCCCCGAGAATCGCGATGCGGGACACCAGTGTCGCCCAAGCCGCGCCATCGATTCCCAGCGCCGGCAGGCCGAGGAGGCCGAAAATCAGGAGCGCGTTGAGAATCACATTCAGCACCACGCCGCCGAGGAAAATCCAGAAGGGAACCCACGGGCGATTCAGCGCATCGGCATGATTTTTCAGCGCGATCGAGCCGAGTGCCGGAGCCAGCGACACCATGGAAACGAGGAAATATGTCCGCGAATCCCGCGCCACGGACGGCGCTTGGCCAAAGATATCCAGCCGGTTCGCCAGCGGGCACGCCAGCAGCGCGAGCACGCCGCCGAGCGCCAGCCCGAGATAGAGTCCATGTCGGCAACTCGCCCGCGCCGCCCCGGATTTGTCCGCGCCAATGGCGTTCGAGGTGACCACGGAAACGGCGGTTAGAAGGCCGAGGCCGAAAACGAATGGCACATGGAACAGCGCCGTCGCGAAGCCCAGCGCCGCCAGATCCACCTCCCCCAGCCGGCCTACCATCAGCGTGTCCGCCACGCCTAACAGCATCTGGCTGAGCTGCCCGATGACGAGCGGAAGCGCCAGCACAAGTGTGAGACGGGATTCGACAAGCAGCGGGCGGAGGCGGGACAAGGGCGGCGGGATTCGGTTCGCGCCTCGGAGAATGGACGGCGCGCGCGCTTTGGCGAACTCTTGGGTGGAAAATCGGCGGGGCGGCCAGCGCGACCTCACGCCGTAATCCGGGCATGCCAAGTCAGACTCGTGAGCTTTCGTTCGCGGGAGACAAATCCCAAGTCTCGGCTGAGAGGGTTTCGGAACAGCACGATTTCCGGGGTCGCCACGAAGTTTCGAACAACACACAGAAAATATCTGTTTTGAAGGTATTCGGCCACACGATGTTCCTTTTCGGTCATCGTGATTTCACCTCCCGAACCGGCAATACCTTTTACCTCAACAGCGAGAAATGTCTCCGGCTTTTCCGACTGAAGGCGGAAATCAAAACCGCAGCCGTATTGAGTTACATTCTCAAGCGAGTGCCCGGCAAACTCGGAAATTCGGGAGAATTCGGATTCAAAAAATCCTTCCGCCGCGGCGCCCGTGACGAGACGTTTCGAGAAGCTATCGTTATCAAACCAATCGTCCTCGAACGCGGCAATCTCCTCCAATCCTTCGGGAAGCGCCCGGTTGCCCGGAAGAAGTAGCGGAGCAAGCATGTTGGAGAACTCAGCGATCGACAGTTTTCCGAATCTCTCGAATGCCTCGCGACAGTGGTCACGGAGCGGCCGCAGGTGCCAGCCTTTTCGATTGTTCTGCAATAGCGGATCGAACTCCTGCATATGGTTTTTGATCGAATTCGGCTTGCCTTTGAGCGCGCAGCCGATCGCGTTGAAAGCCTCGCGGAAACTGGAAAACCCGAGATAAGCCAATCCTTCACGGTCGAACTTCGATAAAAACAAGCCCGCGAGCATAAGTCGCTGGCGTTGGGAAATGGCGGTCATGTTATCATACGGAATGGCGGTTGAAAACAGCCGCCACGGATTCTCACTTCCCGCGAAAGCGGAGATGGCGGCGAAGAAGATCGAGCAGGCCGGCGGCGGGCTGGCCAGGGGCGATGTAGGCGTGAAGGACGTGGAAAAGGAAATAGTAGAACCGGCAGCTCGCCCAGACGCAGACCGCCAGAAGGAGAGCTTCCTGCCATTTGGGGAAATCCGCGACAAGCTGCAGGGCGGCGGAGAGAATCGCCAAGATAGCAAAAAGCACGCCTTTGATGGCGATCCAGCGTTTGTCGGTGAGGTCGGGACCCATGACGGTGTGATGCCTTCATCTACGCTCGCTCGCGCTCGCCAGACGAATCCGGGCGAAATTGCAAGGAAGGCACATTCCCAGCGCGAACGCCACGGCGACGTGCATCGTAATACGGAAGTTGGCCGTGGTCATACGCAAACTTTGGAAGTCAATCCGTGGCTTTTTCGCCGGCGGATGGCGCGACTGAACCTTCGGGAGAAGATTTGCTTTGTTCGGCAGTCTGCGATGATGGTTCAAACGCCAGCTCCTCGTCCCCATCCCTTAAAACAAGAGGCATCCCGGAGTTCTTCGGGAAGAGATCCCGGATGCAAACCGCAGCCGCTCGCGCCACCATCATGATTTCAAATCCATTGGTCATCTCCGCGTTCGAGATATCGATCACGAGCTTCAATGGTTTTTCAGGGCAGGTCTTGTCCCCATATACCGCCAGCGTCTTGATGCCGTAAGCGTAAATCATGTTGAGATCCTCGCGCCTTGCGATTCCACCGGCCGCGGGCCGCCTCGCGTCATACTGCTCGTAAGGGTCGTCAAACAAATTGATCATGTTCCAATTTCCAGGGCTATCGGAATCGACTTTGGGAACGCTCAGGATCTGAATCCCCTTCTCGTCCTCGCCATTGCACCAAAGTGGCAGTTTGATGGTCTTCAGGGAGAACATACCGCCACCCGCGGTCATGGTTAGGCCGCTGATGCAGGAGAGTAGGGCGATAATCTTCATCGAGTTGTGACAGAAGGTCAACGCCATCACTCGCCGGGGTCAAGCTCCGATTGAATCAGCCCGCCTCCCCGGCGCCGCCATCTCCGCACTCTTGCTCACCCTCTGCTTCAAGTCGCCATCGCGTGAGAGTAAGGCTGACCGATCTCGAGCGAGCGGATTTTCACCGTTAGGGAATCCAGGACTTGCAGCGGCGGCTCTATCAGGGCAAGCGTTGCACCATGTTCGGCTTTCAGAGCGGTGCGGGCGTTGCGGGCGAAACAGGCGGTGTTCGGCGAGCGAAGCTTGATACCGAGGCTTTTGAGAGTGAAGCGTACCGATGAAATGACATTCACCCGCTGCCGCACGAGAACGTCGCGGAGTTTGATTTGCAACAAATCGATCTGCATGTCCTCGGTGCCGTGTTGGACTGGGTGGAGCAGTTTTTCGTCGGTGCGGGCGATGCGTGCCAGCATTTCCGCGTCCTTGCGGTCGGACTTGCGGTCGTTTTTGTAAATCGCGCGGACCTTGCGCGGGTTCGCCACCAGCACGCGGTGCCCGAGATCGTTTAGGAAACGGCAATACCGCGGAGCGGGATGGACAGGAGCGCAAGCGACGTGCTTCGCAGAAGTGGCTGCCGTGAGGCGGCAGACATCAAATCCACGGTCTGTGCATGCCCACTTCCATCACCATTTAACGCTTCCGGATGTTTGCGGCTGAAGGCCGTGAAGTTGCCCCAGGTGCTGGTAATGGATTCCTGCTTGAGGATCTCACCCTCCGCATCGAGCACGCAAATGACGTGCTTGCGGTCTCCGACCTCGATTCCAACGAATCTGTTAGATGATGAGTTTTCATGACAGTGGGTAGTTTACCACAGCGCGCAAGCCGCGCCTCCTGCCTTCTCATCTATTCTTGTTCGTCTCGTTTTCTGCCTCGTTAGCCCAGGATTGATTGCCCCAAATGCCGTCGTCAGGCTTACGCCATGTAATGTAATATTCTGCCTCGTGCGTATGAGATTTTCCATCCACCGTAAAATCTACCTTTACCTTCCATCTCCCAATAGAAAATCCGGTTTGTGCCTCACCAAACTTAATCCAAAGAAAACGTCCAAAGTTCCCATCTCTGTCCGGCGTTTGCTCTCCTAGAGCCTCCAAATCGTATGTCTTACCATCGGGCGCGACGACTCTGGCCTTCTCTATACTGGCTTTTTCGAACTCGCCGTTAAGGCTAAAATTCAAGCAAGATCCAATCTCAGCCATTAGAGTGAAGTGTAACTCGTCGCCCTTGTTGAACATGGCGATGCTATTTCCTACTTTGCTGATCGCTAAATGTAAAGGCTCTGTAACTTCTTGCGCAGTCAGAGCGCCCATCGAAAGCAGAAAGGTTGGGAGTATTAGTGGGAGTTTCATATTGTGAGAGTTTTCTGACGAACGTTTAGGATCATGTGCGGCGGGCTGGACGTCATTTTGCAGGTTGATGTAGCTCGCCGTCGCATGCATCCTCTTGTTGGACATCTTCTTTATCCGGTTCCGGGAGCGGGGGGAAGGGAAAAGCTCTCTAACCCTTTCACGGCAAGGCCTCGGGCGTAAGCGAATGCCTCCATACAGGCGCTCCGGGTCAGATACAGGACGTGAAATCGCCAGTGATCGTGGCCGCAGCGCTTGCAACAGGCCGAAGGCGGCTTGACGTGATTTTCGGCGATGCTTTCGGACGGTGCGCCGGGCAGTTCCGCGATTCGGCCCTTGCGTCCGCACAACAGGCCGTATTGACGGATGCGCCGAAACCCTTGCGGCACCAGATGGCGGGTGAAACGGTGGATGAAGGCCGCACCGGAAAGGGTCATCTCGCGGGTTTGGTTGCCGTCGCGATAGTCTTTCCACTCGAAGCTGACGGTTTCATTCTCCTCGTCGATGCGGGTGATGCGCTGGTTGCTGATTGCGATCCGGCTGGTGTAGCGGGCCAGGTATCGGACCACGGCGCGGGTGTTGCCCAAGGTCGAACGGCTGAAAACATTCCACCCTTTGGTGGCAAGCGAGAGTCGCCAATCGCGCCTCGCTTCGAGGCTTTCGATCACCTCAGGCCATTGGACTTCGGCTGCCGCTTCAAGTGCCTCAATCTTGCGCAACATGATGCCACGGAACACCTTGGACATCGCCATGACCGGAAACAGATGGTTGCGCCGGGTTTCCGCCCAGCGTCCGTCGGAATGGCGGCAGCCTCCTGCGCTGACCAGCAAGTGGACATGCGGATGCCAGTTGAGCGCCCGACCCCAGGTGTGAAGCACGCCGAAAAAGGCTCCGTCCATCTTCCAGTTGTTGCGCTGGAAGGTCTTGAGCGTTTCGGCCACTGCGGAAAACAACAGGTCTCCGGCGATCCGGTAGTTGCGGGCGAAGAATTCGTGAAATCCCTCGGGCACGGTGAAGACCACATGGAAATGGGGGCAATCGGGCAGTCGTTCGCAAACCTGTTCGGACCACTTCGCCTGACGTGGCCCGAGGCAGTTCGGGCAATGGCGGTCGCCGCAGGAACTCGCATACCATTCGGAATGGTGGCAGCGGTCGCACTCGGCGCGATTGTAGCCGAGTTCGCCATGGCGGCAATGAGCCATTAGGTTAAGGGTTGAGTAGCCACGTTCGGTCAATCCGCCCGGCCAGAGATGCCGCCACTCGCGCAGAATGTCATTGACAGTTGCTTGCATAGTGTTCATGTAAGCAGCGTTCGAATTAACAATCAAGTCCGAATTAATCCCTTAACGTCGGCATACATTTCACATCGTCTGATGTTTTAGTCCAACGTCGATGTCCACACATCCGCTACCGGAAGCGAGACTTCGACACAGGTTGAGGGTTGTAGTTACGTTGGAAAATCAAACTGGGAGCGGGTAGCGGATTGTGGTGCGACGCCTTGTTGTGCTTCTTCATTGTATTGCTTGAGGACGCGGAAATCACGATCCCCGTCCCTCCACATCGTTACCAGATACGAGTCGTTCCCGTCGAGGCCATCGTCGCTGATCGTGCGTAGTCCCTTGTAGAGCGCACGGATACAGTAGATTCCGGGCGCGACCGAAACCTCGCCATGCGAACCTCCTGTGCATTCGTGAACCTCAACTCGTCCTGAAGGAACGTCGATTGACGCTTCGACAATGTGATCCCACTCTTCCATGTGGAAGGAAGGCTCAGTCTCATGAACCTCAAGCGTAAACGGCACCTCCATATTGCGGATGGGCGAAACGACGAACACGTGCTCAGTGACCTTGGCCCTGTCTCGAACGTCGTCTTCTGACCAGTCCTCCGGTGCCCCCTGATCTGACGCCTGCGGATCCCAGATGTAAAACTGGTGATAGTCAGCGAAGACTCGGAAGTGCAATCGATGGATCATGATTTTTCTGCACAACGTCGAAGTCCACACATCCGCTACCGGGAGCGAGGCTTCGACTCAGGTTGAGGGTTGTAATTACTTGAAAAAATCAAACTAGGAGCGGGTAGCGGATTGTGGTGCGACGCCTTGTTCGGTGTCGTTTTTACGTGCTCCAGTCGAGATAAAGGAGATAGGTGCCATCCTTCTCAGTGAGAACAGCCCTTCTGGATTGGCTGTTGCTGTCATCGAAGAAATCACGATCCTGAAGAACTTTGCCGACCGTTGGGGTCCACCAGGAAATTCTCTCGGCTAATCCGCCACTACTCTT
>JBBSUD010000110.1:0-20019 GCA_038235225.1 Verrucomicrobiales bacterium | reverse complement strand
GGCGCTCGATTCCATGAGCGGAGTGAGATCCTTCTTTAATCCGCCCAGCACCGGATCGGCCAGCACGCCGAGGGAGGTGGTGGTCAGCGACTGGGAGCGACCGGTGAGCTGCACCTTGTTCGTCTGTCCCACGGCCAGCACGGCGGTCTGCATGCTGAGCAGTTTGCCGGGAGAATAATCCTTACTCTTGGCGGGCGGCCCGCTGATCGCGGCGAAAGCGGAATCGAGGACATCCACCCGGGGGGACGGCGGCGCGGTACGATAGCCGACATTTTTGGCGATCGAATCAGCCTCCAGACCGGGAAGGCCGATGGATGCCTTGGTGCTGCTGTCTGATACCATCCATGCGAATCCCCCGCGATTCGAGCTGGCCGTGAGCGGCACGAATTCGGCGCGCATTCCCGGGCTCTTGTCGCCGGCCTTGCCGCTGGTGTCGGGATTGGCCAGCCAGATGGAGTCCGGCTTGTCCTTGAGTTGCGGATACCCCGGATCGGTGGCGGCGGAGTAATCCTTGGTGGAAAGCAGCCAGCTCCTGAATTTCCCGGCCTTGTCCGATGGTGAAGGAACCCGGTCCGGCGACGCCGAATCCCAACCGAGGCTCTCCCACGCGCCCACGGCATTCGGGTTCACCGCACCGGCATCGAGCACACTGGCATTCGCGGAAATGCTCTGGTCCGGGCCAAGATTTTTCTGCAACTCCCCGATCGCGAGCATGAGGGCCAGCCGGGCGTTGCTATTGGCGATCGCTTGGGCGCTGCCGCGGGAAGTGGCGCGCAGCGAAATGCTGGAGAGGGTGAGCAGGCCGACTGCCACCACGGTTAGCAGAATCATAAGACTGAGCGTGACGATCAGCGCAAAGCCGTTGGGTTTTTGGCGGTTGGATTGGGTTTTCATGGAAATGGGGAGCTTTCGGTCAGCCCGCAAACATCGTGCGGATTTACAATGTGACTACAAGTGGTTTTTTGGGGCAACCGCTGGTTCCGGCTTCCGTCCCCTAGATTCGAGCAACATTTGTTAATCGCAGGATCAATCGACGGATTGCTTCCGATTTCCGCGACCCCATCCGTCTAGAGAACCTCCGGCCATGACCGGCCAACCTCAAACAAAAAATCCACCCGAATATAGGCGGGTGCGCACAAGCGCGGGGAAACGCAGGCGGCCGGTGGCGTGAGGAGTCGGAGAGATCTCGTTTCGCGGGGTTCCCGCGACGAATGAGAAGGAATTGGGACCCGACTTTAGAATCCTTCGTTCGTGTCCATCCACGAACTGCGGATGCTCAAGTTTCCCTCCGCGACCAAAACCCCCGTCCAGAGTTCAGGGCTTTTGGAACGAGCGGCTGCGGTGGTTCCCGCAGCCGCGACCGGGGGTTTCCCGCGGATTTCCGGCATTGAGGAAACCGGTTGGCTACAGAAATCGTTTTTCCAAATCGGCGAGAGGCGTTTTGGCGAGATCCGCCGCGACGGTTTCCGCGACGGCATTGCGGACTGCGGCGGGAAGCGCTTCGAGCAGGCTCGGGGTGATGGGCTGCGGGGCGACCAGCCGCCATGGGGGAGTGCCTTGGTCCTCGACGATTTTCGCAATCGTCGTCGCGACTCGCTCCAATGCCTTGCGATCCAACTCGCTCTGAAGGTTGTGTTCCTCGCCTTGGGAGCGGCCGCCGGCATCGCCCGGGCGCTGGCTTTGGCTGAAGCGGCCGGCTTGGTCGGTCACCACGTCGCCAATGGACGGAGTGGCGAGATCGGCATCCAACTCGGGGTGTTCCACGAGGTGGGCGCGTTCGCGGGGATCGTCTCCGGCGGCGCGGAGGGTGAGCGGGCGGACGCGGCCGAGATTGGCGAGAATGGTGAGTTTGAGCATGGTTTTCCTAGGTTTGGGTGAGACCCCGAAGATGCGGCCTCCCCCACCAACCGCAAGGAGGTTTTCGGATAGAAGGCGGGCGGACCGCTCAATCCTTCCCCATCTCCGGCCGGCGCTTGCCACCGTCTGGCCGGCCTTGCGAAAGTTCATCCGGGGAGAGTTTGTGATCGCGATCCTTATCAAGCGCCTCGAAGCGATCTTCCTGTTCGTCCTCGGTCAGGTCGCGGGAGGTCGGGCTGGCGCGAAATTCCGCAAACGTCACGAATCCGTCCCCATCCGCATCGAGCTTGGGACCCGGCCGGTCCGGCCCGCTGTCCTTGTCCTGCCGGTGGTGCTTCTTCCCGCCGAAGGGCGGTTCGGGCCGATCTTTGGGCGTGATGACGCCATCGCCATCGGTATCGAGGCGGCGGAAAATCTTCTCCATTTTCTCGGGCGGCAGTTTTTGGAAAAGCTGGCCGGCCTTGAATTCCTCGAAGCTGATGCCGCCGCTGTGGTCGGCGTCCAGCTCCCACAAGCGTTTCATCGGCTTGTCATCGCGGGATTTCGAAAATTTCCCCAGTTCCTTGCGGGCGAGCGAGCCGTCGCCGTCCTTGTCGAGGCGGTTGAAGATTTCCGCGCGGTTTGCTTCCGGAAGAACGGAGACGCGTGCCATGGCGTCGAATTCGGCGCGGGATATGGCACCATCGCCATCCTTGTCCGCCTTGTGCCACGCATCCATGAACGGATGTTCCCGCCCCTTTCGATCCGGCGGCGGCGGTCCGGGCTTGGCGGCGGCTGCCGCCGGCAGCAGCAATCCTGTGAGGAGGAGGGAAACAGGGATTGTTTTCATGGGCGATAGTCGCTTCGTTGGCCGCGTTCCGAGCCGCGGGTCCGGTTGAAACTCCCTTCTCCGGGAAAAGTTTCGCCTCCGCCAACCGGTCCGCCGCAGCTTCAAGCACCCGCCAGCCCATGCACATCCGCGACATCCTCGCCCGCTCCAAACCGTCGCTTTCATTCGAGTTTTTCCCGCCCCGCAGCCCTGTGGCCTGGGAGGACCTCTATCAGGCGATCCGTGAGCTGGAGCCGCTCACGCCCACTTTCGTCTCCGTGACTTACGGGGCCGGCGGCGGGACCCGCGAGCTGACCCACGACCTGGTGGTGCGCATCCGCGAGACGACTTCGATCCCGCCGGTGCCGCATCTCACGTGCGTCGGCCATTCGGAGGAGGAGGTGGGGGAAATCCTGCACCGCTATGCCGCCGCGGGCGTCGGCACCATCCTTGCTCTGCGCGGTGACGCGCCGCGCGACCGACCGGACTACGATTGGTCCGACGGCGGGTTCCGCCAAGCGTCGGATCTGGTGCGGTTCATCCGGAAATTCAACGAATCCGGCGAGCACCCGGACGCGCGCGGGTTCGGCATCGGCGTGGCGGGATTTCCCGAAGGCCACCCGGCCACCCCGAACCGCGTCGATGAGCTGGACCATCTCAAGGCCAAGGTGGACGAAGGGGCGGACTACATCTGCACCCAGCTTTTCTTCGACAACCACGATTTCCTGGATTTCCGCGACCGTTGCGATTTGGCGGGAATCCGCGTGCCGATTGTGGCCGGCGTGATGCCAGTTACTTCCCTGGGCGGCATGAAGCGGATGGCGGAGCTGGCTGCCGGAGCGCGCTACCCGGCCAAGCTGCTGCGTGCGCTGGACCGCGCAAAAACTCCCGAAGCCGTCGAGCGGGTGGGCATCCACTACGCCGCGGAGCAATGCGCGGGGCTCCTCAACGCAGGGGTGGACGGCATCCATTTCTACACGCTTAACAAGAGCCGGGCGACGCGGGAGATTTACGGCAGTCTCGGCCTCGCCGCCGGCGCATGAGCCGCTAGCGGCGGCCGCGTTCGTAGATCGTCTTTGTCTGCTCGAGGGTGATTTCGAACAGGCTGCCAGAGATCGGCACCTTGATCGGTATGCGCCCGGTCTCCGTGTCGATCGGGTAATCCTTGGCCAGCTTCGGCGCCTCCTCGAAGGCATCCGCGGGCAGCGTGATCGTGAATTCGCCCTCATAGCGGAGGGACTGCGAGGCGCGCTCGGCCGCCAGCGCCTCCAAGCGGCGCATCTCGATGCTTAGCCCGAGACGATTGAAGAGCGAACCGGGATCCGGCGATCCCCCGCCCTCCGAGAGCCGCTTGGCTTCCAGAGCGGCGCGGCGGAGCGTGAAATCCGACTCGGAACCGGAATCTCCCGGGACGTCGTCCGCCATGCTGTAATCCGTGACATTGTCCTCGGTTTCGCCCTTGAGGATGGCGGTGCGGGCTTCCTCCGGCGTCGGCAGGCGGACGATCATTCCGCCCTTGAGCGTGATCGCGTCGTCGGATTTGAGCTGGAGATCCTCGATTTTCATGCCGCCGCCCGTCGTTTTCATGCCGAACGACCCTTCGCGGAAATCGATCCGCTTGTAATTCCGCACGAAATCGACGTCGGAGAGCGCCTTGAGCAGGTGCAGGCGGTTCCGCAGGATGATGGTGTCCTGCCCGTCCAACACGACTTTCCCGTCGAAGCCGATGCCATCCGACCCGTTGGTCGAGCCGGAAACGGCGAACGCGCCGGACATGGTACCTTCCAGAAACGCGCGCGCCGCGGGCGGGAGCGCGCTATCGAGGCCGAGCATGCGGACCTTTGCCATGCCTGACACCGTCGGCCGTTCTCCCGCGACCAGCTTCAGCCCGGTCAAGTCCACGGTGCCCGACCCGCGGCGGAACTCGGCTTTCGTGAATTCGAATCCTTCGCGATTGCAAACCACCGTGAGCTCCACGATTTCCAGCTTCCGGAGCCAGTTCTGGGTGAAGGTGCCACCTTTGAAATCCAGCCGCAGCGTGTCGCCGGAGCGGCGGGCGATCAGATGGCTGTTCGAGATCGCGCCGCGGGTGGGATCGGAGTAGCCCCAGCGGATCGATGTGTCGGCAATGTCCAGCAGCGCGACCTTCACGTCCGCGGATTGGCGGAACAGCGCGTCGCCGAACGCGGCGGCGGATTCCGCGTCATCCGTTCCGGCGTGCAGGTCCATTTCGAGGCCGGAGGCGAAAACGGTGCCCGTATCCCACGACTGGGTCACCCCGTCCAGCAGCCCGAGGCGCATGTGAACATTTCTGGCCGACATGGTGGCGTAGAACGTCTTGTCGCCGCCTTCGCAGACGAAGCGGGAAATCGTCAGCTCGCCGTGCGAATGCGAGGCTCCGCCCATTTCCAGCTCCTCCGCGGACAACCCCGCTTTCAGCGATACCTTCAGCTTTTCGCTGAAGCTGGAGAAATCCGTCCGCTTGACGAGATAGACGAAGACGCCGATCGCCAAAATGAGGAGGAACACCAGCAGCCGCGCGCCCATCCGCAGCAGGTGGAAGAGCGCCGTGCCCTTCGTGCCACTGCCCGCCATGGAGTAGCGGATTTGGAACCAAAACCCCTGACTCGCCACCCAGCGGCTGAGTCGTTCATTGAAATTCTGGGACTGTTCGGCTTCCATAGGCACTCGATCGGTCAGGCGCGGCGAGTAAATCGGCCCGGCGCGGGCGAGGCGAGGGAAATTTGACCTAGCGCGGGCGGTCTCCGCCCCCTACCAAACCGCCCGTGGAAGCCGCCGATTACAAAGTCCGCCTGGAGATTTTCGAGGGTCCTCTGGACCTGTTGCTCTACCTCATCAAGAAGGACGAGGTGGACATCCACACGATTTCCATCGAGCGCATCACGCGCCAATATCTCGATTACATTGACACCTTCAAGCTGCTCAACATCGACCTCGCCTCCGAGTTCATCGTGATGGCCGCGAACCTGATGTATTTGAAGAGCCGCACGCTGCTGCCGCGCGTCGATCAGCCGCCGGAGGAGGACGCCGAGGACGACGATCCGAGGTGGGAACTCATCCGACAGCTCATCGAATACAAGAAATTCAAGGACGCCGCCGGCTTCCTGATCCTCCGCGAGCAGGAGCAGGAAGGCCGCTTCGCCCACCAGCCGGACGAGCCGGAAAAACCGGTCGGCGACGCGCCACTCGCCGAAGTCTCGATTTTCGACCTCATCCGCGCCTTCCAGAACGTCCTGCGCCGCTTCGAGGAATCCCACGATTTCGGCGACATCATCGACGACCGCTTTACCGTCTCCGATAAGATTGAGATGCTGCTGGGAAGCATCGGTCCGGGGGAGGCGCGGCGCTTCGAGACCTTGTTCCAATCGGCCACCACCAAGGCGGAGGTCATCGTCACCTTCCTCGCGCTGCTGGAGCTGATGAAGCTCAACCAGTTCGTCGTCCGCCAGAGCGAGCTGCTCGGGGACATCGTCTTCGAACGCCGCAGCCACAGCAGCGTCGCCGCCCTGGAAGCCGCGGAAATCGGCGCGGAATGGGATTAAAAGCTGAAACCCGGGATTTCCAATCCGCTCGCTCAGCCCAGCCGGAAGACGATGCGCGCCTTGGTCAAATCGTAGGGCGACATCTCCATCTTCACCTTGTCCCCGACGACGAGGCGGATGAAGCGCTTGCGCATCTTCCCGGAAATGTGGGCCAACACCTCATGGCCGCTCTCCAGCTTCACCCGGAACATGGTGCCGGCCAGCACTGAGGAAATCTCGCCGTCCACCTCGACCGCCTTTTCTTCCTCGCTCTTGGTGGACCGCTTCGGCGGGCCGTAGCGGTTGCGGTTCGTGCGGCGGCCGGAACGTCTGGGGCGGGGAGGCATGGGGTCGGATTTGGAGGAGCGGGAAAATCGCAGATTGCAGAACCGCGGCGGGGAACGTCCCCTCGCGGTGCGCGGCGTCGTTATCCCATCCCTTCCCGGGCATCAACCGAAAAACCGCGGAAATCCGGGCTTTTTCCCTTCGTTTCCCCCTTCCCGATGCTTGCCAACCCTTGAACGTGCCTGCAAGTTTCCCGCCCAAGCCATCGACCGATGGCATTTCCCGAAAAATCCGCACCTACTTCACGCCATGCCCGAGATCACCGAGAAGGACCTTTCGCCAACTTTGAAGCCCATGTGGCTCAAGGCGCTCAGCGCCGTGCAAACCCAGAATCTAACGTACGGAATCACGCTGCTGCAGGCCGTGCTCAAGGACGCGCCAGGGTTTCTCGACGGTCGGAAAATGCTGCGCAAATGCGAGCTGCAGCTCGCCGCCGGCGGCAAGAAGAAGAGTGGCGGCCTCTTCGGCATGGCCACCGGGGTCATGAAGCTCCAGAGCCAGGCGAAGAAAGATCCCGCCGGGACCATGCCCCTCATCGAGAAAGAGTTGGAGAAAGACCCCACCAACGACTCCGCGAACGAGCTGCTCTTCGAAACCGCCGCCAAGCTGGAGCTCTTCGAGACCGCCGCCTTCGCGCTGGAAACCATCCGCGAGTCCAGCCCGGAGAACGCGAAAATGCTCCACAAGCTCGCCGAATTCTACCTCTCCCGCGAAGAGCCGATGCTCGCCTCCGAGGTTTATAACGACATCATCAAACACCACCCCACCGACGGCACCGCCATCAAGGGGTCCAAGGACGCTTCCGCCCGCGCTTCCATGAAGAAGCAGAAGTGGGACGAGAACGCCGACATGCGCTCGTTGATGAAGAACACCGAGGAATCCGAGGAATTGGAAAAGGCCTCCCGCACCGGCCTTACCCGCGAGCAGCTCGAGGAGCGTCGGGACAGGATCATCCTCAAATACAACGAGGACCCGAACCAACTCGCCGTTTCCAAGGATCTCGCCGGCATCTACGAACAATTGGAGGACTGGCACAACGCCCACACCTTCTACAATTGGGCGCACTCGCTAAGCAATGGCGACGTGGCCCTTGCCACCAAGGCCGCCGCCATGAAGGACAAGGCGCTCGAGGCGGATTTGAAGGAACTCGAAGCCGGCGTCGCCGCGGATCCGGACAATGCCGAGCTCAAAGCCGCGCTCGACGCCCGCCGCGCCGATCGCGTGGCCGAGCAGGTCGATGAGGCCAAAAAGCGCGTCGATCAAAACCCGACCGACCCGAATCTCCGCTTCGAACTTGGCCGCGCCCTATACAATTCCGGCGACCACAGCGCCGCCATTCCCCACCTGCAGCAAGCCACGCGGAACCCGCACATCCGCACCAAGGTGCTGCTGTTGCTCGGCCGCACCTTCCGCGCCAAAGGCATGTTCGACCTTGCGATCAAGCAGCTTTCGGACGCTCTGGGCGATCTCGTCGCCATGGACAACACCAAGAAGGAAGTCCTCTACGAGAAAGGCCTGATCCACCAAGAAATGGAGAAGAAGGAGGACGCGCTCGAGTGCTTCAAGCAGATCTACGAGGTCGATTACGGCTACAAGGACGTGGCCAAGCGCGTGGAATCCTCCTACTGAGGTTCGCCTGCGGACGCCCGCTTCATCCGCCGTCCTCCCCACCGGGAGGGCGGCGTTTCCTTTGGTTGTTCAGAGATTTGCGGCGGATGGCGGTGGCATCTGGTCCGGCACAAGCCATTCCCGCGACACCAGCCCCACGATCTCGAACTGCCACTTCTCCGCGCCCGGCAGCCGGCGCAGCTGGAAGGTCCCGCGGCTATATCGCCCGTCTGCCAGCAGGGATTCCACCGCAGCCGCCTGCGGAGTGCCGCGTTTGCAATAGGCGCGGAGTCCTTGGGATTTCTCCGGCAATTGGATCGAGTAGCTCTGCCACTCCTTATCGTCCCCGAAGATTCCGTTGTAGTACGAATCCCTCATCAGGCAGGCGCGTACCACCGGATCGCCTTTGAAATCCGCCAGTTTGTCCCAGACCGGAGAGCATGTCCGCGCGAAGGCGTCGAAATCCACCTTCCATCGGCCCATTTCGTCCGGCGTGAGGCACGCCAGGCGCTCCGTGCGCCGCTGGCGGCCGCTGTAAGAGACGACCACCCCTTCCGCCTGCATGCCCCCGGCATCCAGCGAGCTCTGCCACTCGTATCCGGTCGCCAGCCCGTCTCTCGCGTCGCTCTGCATGAGGAAATCCGCGATCTCCTCGGCTGTCGCGGAGCCCATTCGGAAATAGTCCGGCACCATCGCCGGGTCCCGCACTTCCAGCGCTCCGCGCACCAGCCGCAGTGCCTCATCCGATGTCGGCGGGACGAAATCCTCCCGCGGTCCGGCCGGATGCGTCGCGCCAGCCGCCACGGCTGGATTTGCTTCCGCCGCTCCTCCGCTCCGCAGCTTCGGCAATAGCCACATCGTCATAGCCAAGCCGATCACCGCCAGCGCGCCCGCGCCGAAAACCGCAGATAGAATCAGCAGCCCGCGCCGCCGCTCCTGCGTGTCCGACCTGCCGCGCCGCCGGGACCGGTGGCCGCTGGATGCGGTGGGCGATGAACGGGCGCGCACTTTGGCGATGCGTCCGAGCTCGAAGGAATTGCCGGAATCGCCACGCGCTTTCCGCGGCGCGATTCCACGCTGGATATCATTGGGTTTCATCGGGAGTGAAACGGAGAAGCGGGAGGCTGAATCAAGGGGAGCCGCCAATCCGGGATTCGCACACTAGGGAATCCCCCCGCCCGACGGCAAGCCCCAACCCGAGTCGGGTATTTCCGATCTCGAGGACGTGTTCCTCAACCCCTCCGGCGGCGGAGGATGCCCAGCGCAAGCAACACACCGGCAAGCGCGGAGCTAGGCTCCGGCACGGCGCTCCAACTGAGGGTGTTGGATGGGGTGAAGGAGAAAGAGCCTTGGCTGCTCGGATCCAGCGATCCATTGGCGTTGGAATAGGTGAAGCTGGTGAAGATCGAACTCCAATTGATATTGGTGGTCGCAGCCTGGTTCTTGAAAATATCGGACCAGTTTCTTGAATTGTCCCAAAACGTGTCGGCGAAGGTTTGGGAACCCTCCAAAACGATGCTGTAAACGGATCCCCCCGTGGATCCACCGTCCATCAGGTTGACTTGATCTATGTTGACGCCGTCATAGGCGATTCCCCGGTTTGTCTCCGGATTGGCCTGCGCCGTGTCCAAATCCCATGCGAAGATCGAACCGTCGTTGTAGGTGAGGGTGCTATTGAAAGTCTGCACGCCCGGGCTGTTTCCCGGCGCGTGGATCGCATTATTTGAGATGACCGTCGCGCCGCCAATAATGCCGGAACCGCCTAAGGTCGAGCTGCTTGCCACGGTGACCGCGCCGGTAGCCGCGCTCTGGTCGCCGTTTATCGCCAACGTGCCATCCGAAATGGTAGTGGCTCCGGTGTACGTGTTGGTGCCACTGATGGTCAGCGTGCCCGCCCCTGATTTGGTGAGGGCCAGGTTGTTTTCATTGCTGCCCACGCCGCCGATCGTCCCGTCGAAGGTTCCAGCACTCATGTTATTCACCGTGAGGGTTGAGAGCGTGGCGTTTGCCCCGTAGATGCGCGCATTCGCGTTGCCAGAAAGTCCGGCGACGGTCTGGTCATTTCCGGCGAGGCTCAACGCGGCATAGTTTGCGGCGCTTCCGCCATTGACCGCCAGGGTCGTGGTCGTGGGCAGCGCGTTCGAGACGCCCAACTGGAAGATCGTATTGCCGCTCGTCGTGGCAAGGATCGTGTCCCCGGTGTAAGTCGAAGCCGCGCCAAACACATATTTCTGCGGAGTATTGGTATTTCCGCCGTTCGTCACTGTGAGACCGCCCGTGCCGGAAATCACGCCATTCAGGTTATAGGTGTTTATCAATCCAAATGAGTAAATGTTTCCGCCACCGTTGAGGGCGATGGTTCCATTCACGTTGTAGGTATTGAGATTATTGGACGGAAAAAGTAGTCCCGCGCTCGTGCTGCCGCGGTTGCCATTCAGGGTGAGCGGGAAGCCGTAGGAAAAGGTGGCCGAGCCCGGAGCGGTGATCCGCAACGCAGCGCCGGTGGCGACATTCACCGCGCTATTTGCCGCGATGGCGTTCGTTGCTTCCAGTGAAACGGCCCCCACGTTGATGCTGGTTGCGCCCGTGTAGGTATTGGTCCCGGTGAGGGTGAGAATGCCCGCCCCAGTCTTGGTGAGAGCAATGTTGTTTTCGATAGTGCCCGCGCCGCCGATGACTCCGTCGAAAGAAACGCTTGCGGCATTATTAACGACGAGCGTGGATGCGGTGGCATTGGCACCGACGATGCTGTAGCCTCCGGCGGTGGCCGGAGCGTTGGCGGTGGAGAGTCCTGCGACTTCTTGGCTGATGCCATCGAGCGCCAGCGTCACGCTTTGGTTGTTACCTGCGCTGCCGAAAAAAAATATCCGTGCCAGTCGGCAGGCGGTCAGTGCCACCCGTGAGTGTAACCCGGAAAGAAGTAGTCGTGTTTGAACCTGATGAAGTCAGAATCGTGCTGCCGGTATAGGTGCTCGCTCCGGAAAGCGCAAACTGCGGCGTGCCGCTTGTGGACCCGTTTGAGGTGTCGAGGGTCAGCCCGCCAGAGCCGGAGATCGTGTTGGTGAATGTAATCAGAGAACTCGTAATCTGGTTGTTTGAGTTAGTTCTGATGGTTGTCCCCCCCGAGATCCCAACTGTGCCGCTCATGTCGAAGCCTCCGCTGTTTACGAAAGAGAGTGCGCCTGCGCCGCCAACCCCGTTACCGGAAAGGGTGATATTGTTCGCATAAGCCAACTGGCCACCGTCGGCGTGGTTGGTGATTCTGAGTGTTGCGCCACTGCTCACCGTGACATTGCCCGCGCCCAAAGCGAGTCCGGTTGTTCTATTAGCATCAAGCGTTCCTTGCGAGATCAAGGTAGCTCCGGTATAGGAGTAAGGCGTGGTTGTTGAGGTAGGCCCGGTTAATGTCTGCGTGCCCGCTCCAAGTTTGGTTACGGTGCCACTGCCGCTAATTGCGCCGTTGTAGGTTTGGCTGCCGAAACGGTTGAAAGTCAGGTTCGCTCCAGAAGAGATGCTCACAGCGTTGCCATTGGCAATCACGCCGTCGTTGCCGGTCGTGCCATCGCCGAGAGAGAGAATTCCTTCCGTGATGGTGATGCCTCCAGTCGCTGTGTTTCCGGTTGTGGACGTAATCGTCATGGTGCCTGTGCCGCCTTTGTCGATGCGGGTAAGGCCGGTTCCATTGTTCTTGATCGTGCCGCTGATAATCGAATCACCGTTGTTGCGGAAAGTGAAAGCCCGGGTGCCGCCGCTGACATCATTTTGAAGGTTACCGCCCAGAGTGAGGGTGCCGGCAAGCGTGTCGATCGTGTATTGGCCACCGCTCTTGTTGATCAACAGATTGCCATTCCAGGTGTTGCTACCTGATACATTGCGCAGGAAGGCGAATGTCGGTCCGATGGTGCGCCCGCCGATTTGAATGTGCTTGTTGCTGCTAATTGTTACTCCACCTGCTAGCTCGATGCCGCCTATTGCGCCGCCCGTGCTGTCGGTCAGATTTATCGTTTTTGCGGTGGCGTTGTCCCCGAGAGCGTTATTGTGGGTAAGGCGAAGGAAGCCGGTATTGACACCGGACGCGGAATTGAAATTGATGTCGCCGGTAAGCGTATTGTTCCCCGCGAGTTCAAGCGTTCCGCTACCGGATTTGGTGATGGTGGAAACGCCAGAGAGAACGTTGTTGATTTTCGACGTGCCCACCCCACCTGCCGCAAGAGTGCCCGTGGATATCTCACTTCCGGTGAAGGTGACATCGCCGGCGGCGATGGTCAGGGCGGTAGCCGTCCGTGAGCCTGAAACCGTCACGGCATAAGTTCCGGTCTGGTCGAAGAAAGCGCTGTCGTTGTCCAACCAGAGCTGATCGGGAGTTCCCGCGCCCGAGGGCGTGGCGGACCAATTGGTGGTGGTTGTATCCCATGTCCCGGTTAGAGGCGATGGATCCCAGTATTTGTCCGCGCCACGCGCGGATTGGCAGAGGGCGATGAGGCTGAGGGCGGCGAGGGGGCGGATGAGGCTTTTGGGTTTCATGGTGGGAACAAGGTTGGACCGACCGGTAATCAATCTTCACCAGCGTCAGTCATAGAAATCGTGGCAGGGTCCGGCGGCATGCGGACATCACGTAAATGCGCGAGAAGGAGAGCAACTTGCTCCGTTGGATTTCCCCGACGGGGCGGCAACCACAGAGCCCGCATGTATTCCGCGACGCGGCGGTCTTCGGGGGTGGCGCGGGGATTGCCGGGGACCTTTGCCGCCTCGTTCCCGGTGATGAATCGCCGGGCTGCGGTCGGTTGCCACTAGCTCGGCATGGATTCCTGGTCCTCGCGCTCATTTTCCCAAAAAAATGACGCGCGGCAGTCTGATTGCCATCGTGCCGGACCTCATCCACGGTGATTTCCGCATGCGCTAGTCAGAGACGCCGGAGCTTGGAAAATCGTCCAGTGCTGCGGGGTTCGGTCGAACTCGATTTCCTCCTCATCAAGGCGATTTGCGAATTGCGCAGTCAGAAGGTTCGATCTTTCAACGCGGTTCCGCAGATCGCATGGATCACGGCGGATACAAGGATTTGCCCCACCCCGGCGCTATTCCTTCTTCTTTTCCTCGATGCGGAAATCCTTGAAGCCGCTAACCTGGGGCGCGACGCCGTTCTCGCCGCCGTGGACGAACATCAACATCCGCGAGCGCGGGTCGTGCATCCACTGGGTGCGGGAAATCGGCTGGGGCTTGCCGCCGGGGACTTGATAGAACAGCTCCACGGGGAAGGCTTCCGCGCCGACGGCCGGCGGCTCGATGATGACGCGGGAGTTAGGCTTGAGCTGGAGCGCGCGCTTGCCAAGCGTACCGGCGACGGCGTCCTCCGTGAGATTGAACCACATCATCCGGCCTTTCCCGAAGGAGGGTCCGCCGGCATCGATGATTTGCATGCGCAGCGGCAGGATTTTATTGGTGGGATCGACACTGACGACGATGAAGAAATCCCTAACAGTTTCGGACAGAAGGGCGGTGGGCGCGCCGGCGGGGATTTCCTCGGGATTTTCTACCGGCGCGATCAGCATGCGCACGGCCGGAGCCTCGCCGGAAATGGGATAGACGTCGGAGAGATTCATCGACGGGAGCTCCACCTTGCGGGTTTCCACACCGTCGTAGAGGTAGATTTCCTTGGGCGCGCCGGGCGGCGGATTGAAGAAAAGCAGGCGGCAACTGCGTTTGGTGGGACCTTCCTTGGCGAGGGCGGGAAGGGCGAGCAGCAGGAACAGGAGGGTTTTCATGGAGAAAAGAGTTTCAGATTTCGCCCGGGGCAAGCCAGCGGAAAGAGACGACGTCGAACTTGCGGCCGAAGCGGGCGCTAGCCGCCGCGAGGTCTCGCACCCTGCCGCCGCTGGCGGAAATGGAGGCCGTGGCGGCGTCGTCCGCGGGGTCCACATAATCGCGGGTGCGGCGCACGGTGGCCTCGCAAACGGCGGTGGCGAGCACGTTTTTGCCCGCGCGGTCCTTGGCCTCGCCATAGCCGCGGATGGTGAATGTGTCGTCCCGCGCGGATAGCACCGGAGCGATCGCGCGAAGCAGGTCGGCCTGGCGCGTCCAGCCGGGGATGCCGTAGATGTTGTAGCCGAGGTTGGCGGCGGCGGCGGGGAATTTGTAGCCACTGACGCCGCCCGGAGGATTTCCCGTGGCCAGGTTGGAGCCGGCGTCGGAGCGATTGGTTTCAAGCACGCTGTAAGGATTGGAAGAACCTTCCGCCAACTTGTTGAGCGCGGTCTGGACGGCGCCGGCAAGCGCGAGATCGCCGGAGGAAAGCTGCCGGTTCACGAACTCGGAGAGCGAGAGAAACGGCCCGCGCTGCCGGACCTGGTTGACGATCTCCTCCGCGAGGAAATCCAGGTCCTTGCCCTCGAAAACGCGGTAACCGGAATATTCGGCCGCGCCGGCGATTTCCCCGGAGCTGCCGTTCCCGTTCGTGGCGACGTCGCCGGCGACGGTGAAGCGGCTGAACGGATAGTCGGTTTCCGAGGAGAGCTTGGGCGAGCCGTTCCCGTCCATGTAGGGCACCCGTTGATTGCGGGCGTGGCCGAGCAGGGCGCGCCAGGCGATCACGGAGGTCGAGTTTACGTTGAACATGCCCTCGACCTCCAAGCGGGATGCGATCGTTTTCCAAGCGGTTGAGGTGGTGCCCACGTATTTGGAGGCCAGGGTATCGGCATTGCCGGTGGCAGCCGCCGCCACATCCTCAGGAAGGGCGTGGTAGGCGCGGTTCTTCAGGGTGTCGCCACCTTCCCGGAGGAAATCCGCATAGATTCTCCGCGCGTTGGACGAGCCGGGGGGGCGGCCGAATTCCGTCGGCGTGGCCGCGATCGACGAGCAGAACCAATCGTCGAAAAGCATGTGGTTGAGGCAGTAGGAATCGTCGTGTTGCAGGTTCTGCGCGCCCTTGGCGGAGACCTCCGCGGAATTCACGACGCCGCCCGGCGCGATGAGCGGTGTCGCGTCGCTGTTGCCAATGAGGTTGAAGGAGTAGGGCGGTATCGGATTTTCGAAACGCGCGTCCCAGTTCTGCAGTTCGGTCAGCGAAAGAAGCGGGCGGGTCGGCAACTCGTCGATCACGCAGCGGGAAAGGCCGGTGGAAACCTTGTAGCCGGTGACAATGAAGCCGCGATTCCTCGAGTCGGAATCCGGCAGATATTGGCTGTTCGCGGTGAGTCCTTGGAAGCTGTACTCGAAGGGCGAATTCACGTTGTGCAGCGTGCCGGGGTATTGGTAGCCGATCGTGCGTTCGACAACGGCTTTTCCACCCATGGCGGTGTAGTTCACGAAGGGACTCTGCTGGACGAAGCCTTTGGAGGGCAGATAGGTGTTGCTCGCCATCCGCGCGCCGAATGTCACGGAAAGGAAAGGCGTGGCCGCAGCCGCTTCCGCCAGCGAGGGCTGAGGGAAGTTAGAAGCATCCTTCGCCGGGTAGGACGCGTTCGCCACCGCTTTGCTATACGTCATCCGGTAGGCGAGCACGCGTCCGCCGTATGCCGAGCTCACCATATCCAAGTAGATGCCCACGCCGGTGGAGTTGTCGTCGTATTCCCTATCGAAGCTAATGTCCGTGGAGATTTTGTCGTCTCCAGTCCCGGAGCCGACGGCAGTCGCAACTTTGATTTCCTGCCCCAAGCCCGGCTTGTAGCCGACCGTGAGCTGGGTCGAATTCCCGGTGGTGCTGAATATCCGTGTCTCGCCGGGTCCGAATTCCGGGATGGAGGGCAGGCTGTAGTTCGCGCCGCCGAAGCTGTAAGGAGTCGGGACCGCTACCCCTCCCACCTTGTAGCTGATCACCGGCGGCAGCGGGCGGGCCACGTTGAAGCTAAGTGCCGGCACCGAGGAGAGCCTCACATTGTAAGGATTCCACAACGTGAAAATCGGTTGAACGACCGCGTAAAGATCATACTTCCCGCGGGTTGTGCTCGGCTTGACCTTGTGGGAGAGAATCCACTGGATTCGCGCGATGACGGGAAGGATGCGGACTTTGTGGATGAAGTCATACCGATCGCCATCGATTTTCGTACCGCGCGGGGCGATCGAAATCAGGCCGGAGGTCGCGCTGAAGCTCTTGTAGAGATTGGCGTAATCCATCATCTGCTCCCAGCTTCCAATCGCTGGGAAGTTGTAAATCGGGATGTCTCCGGAGCTGCCGCGGTAGTCGGCCCAAGGGTAGAGCAGCGAGATTTTCGGCAGCGGACTGCCGTTGGTGGGCCGGGCATACAAGACGTCTTTGTCAGGCTGGGCGCGGAATAGCGGCAAATCCCGGGTCGATTGGGAGGACCACGAATCGGCCGCCAGGGAGAAATCCTTCCGCCAGCCGCCGGTGGCCGTATTGGTCAGCAGACCGGTGGAGGTGACGCTCAGATCGTGGAAAAACTCCTGCGAGATATCGGCGCTGGGTTTCAGCAGATCCGACTGCTTGAGCGAAATCGCCAGCGCTGCCGAGTCCGGATCGCCCAGCAACTGGTTCAGGCCGAACGGCGCGGGATCGACCACGGAATGGGATGCCGCCAAATCCGCCCAGCCGGCCGGCGAGCCGTTTTGGGGCTCGTAAGTCTGTGGCAGCCGGGCTTTCTGGTTCTCCCCGCCGACCCACCATGCGAAGCCGCCGCGGGTGGAAATCGTGAGCGGTGCGAGCCTGATCTGGCGCTCTGCAGCCTTGATTTTCCCGACCGAACCTTCGCCAACGAGTATCGCTCCCTTGGTTGTATCCGGCACCTTCTCAATGCCGTCCTCGCGTGAAGACGAAGTCAGCCACGCGAGAAACCGGGC
Organism: Verrucomicrobiales bacterium; assembly: GCA_038235225.1. Classification (GTDB taxonomy): domain Bacteria; phylum Verrucomicrobiota; class Verrucomicrobiia; order Verrucomicrobiales; family Akkermansiaceae; genus Luteolibacter. Next base: position 3,069 of record JBBSUD010000110.1, on the reverse strand, counting down.
TTTTTTGTGGTCGGAGTAATCCGGGGCGATCGGCTTGGCGTCCCGATCGTGATCCGTGCCCTCCCAGCTTTTCCAAACGCCCAAAACCGGCGGATTTCCCTTTTTCACCACGTCAGCGCGGGCGGTGACGCGGGTGTCCGGGCCGGCGTTGGATTGCAGCTCGCCAATCGCCATCAGCAGCGCCAGCCGGGCATTGGCCCGCGCTTCCGAGAGCGCCGCACCGTTCGATCCCGCCCGCAGGCTGATGCTGGCGAGTGTGAGCATGCCGACGGCGATCACCGTTATCAAAATCATCAAACTCAGCGTGACGATCAGCGCGAAACCGCGTTCGAAACGCCGAATGGGATAAATTTGGGAAAATTTGGATTTCATTGGGTTTAGCGAGTCAGTCGCAGATTCCCGATACTCTGGCAAGAGCCGAACGACAAAAAGTTTTGCCAACACGAGCGAAATCAAGCAGCGGCGTGGCGCGGAAGGCTCCGAATTTCGTTGGCGCAAGTGGGGTTCTCCCGGATTTCGCGCCCGCATGCGGCCTTCGAGACCGCAAATCCCAGCACCCCGGCACCACGGCGGCAGGCTTGTCAGAGCCGACGCCGCAAGCGCCGCGTTTTGGGATTTGCCCGGCGGGAAAATCCGCCACCTTCCCGCTCGTGGAATGGATCGCACAGGCGGCGCTGGGAGCGGCGCTCGGGGAGTTGCTGCTCGGCCGGCGGCTGGGCAACCGGGCGCTGGCTTGGGGCGCGCTTTTCGGGCTGCTGCCAGGGCTGGACGTGCTCGCCTATCCCCTGCTCCGCGAGGCGCGCGAACTCTGGTGGCACCGCGGCCCGAGCCACTCTTTGCCGGTGCTCGCCGCCATTTCCTACGCCGCCGCCTGCGGGCTAGAGCGACTGTGGAAGCGGGAGAAAATCGGCCGGGCGGAGGCATGGACCGCGGTTTTCGTCATCCTCGCCGCGCACGTTTTGCTCGATTGCCTGGGCGTCCGCGGTGCCGCGGTGCTTTGGCCGTTGCCCGGCCGGGTCGCGCTCGATCTCCTGCCGGCCACGGATTTCGCGCTCGCAGCGCCGCTCGTCATTACCACCCTCCGGACCGCTTTTCTCCCGCCGGCCGCCGCGAAAAAGTCGCGCTCCAAGAAACCGCCGCCGCCCTCCAAACGCCGCCGTCTGTGCTGGTGGGGCATCGGCCTCGCCGCGGGCTACGTCCTGCTGGCTATCGGCATGAAATCGCTGGTCCGCCGCGATTTCCAAGCTGATCTCGCCCGCCGCGGCGTGACCGCCGGACGCCGCATGGAAGCGCCGACGCCTTACAATATCTTGCTCTGGCGTGCCGTGGCCGACCGCGGCGACGATTTCTGGGTCGGCTACCGGTCGGTGTTCGATCCGCGCGAAATCCCCGTCCGCTGGACGATTTACCCAAAGCGCGCCGCGGCCCTCGCCAAAGTCGCCGACCTGCGCGAAACGAAAATCCTCACCACCCTCGCCGATGGCTGGTGGCTCGCCCGCCCCGACGTCCGCGGCGCATGGCTGGGGGATCTCCGCCAATGCGAAGCCCGCACTTGGGATACCCGCAAAGGCAGGGTGGACAGCCGCCTGATCCGCGCGTGGATCGTGGCCGCGGGTGCCAAACGCGAGCCGCTCCTCCGCGTCACCCCCACTTCCGGCGAGGATTTCGCCAAACGCCTTGCCCGCCGGATTTTCGGAAATCGCGAGGAATGGGAGGCGAATCCAAGGCTCGCCGGCGTCCCTGGGAGTTTGCCGGAAGCGCTTGAGGTGCGGGAGTGAGTGCGGGAAATTTTCTACCGGTCGGCCCAGGTCACACTCATGATTTTCAGGTGGCGGTCCGCAAAATCGTCCCAGAATGAGATGTGGAATCGGCGGGTGACATGCCCGTTAAGTGCGCGTCCCGCTTCGTCATATTCCAGAAAGTCAGCGAATTCGGGCGGATTATCGCTGATGCAGCCAAACACTTTGATCAGGTGATCGCGGTCCTGCTTCCGAAGCTGCGCAAGGAATTCCAGAACTGAAATCTGGACAAATAACTTCCGGCTCATCGCTCCGGAGGAGGGATTTCGTCCAGCCGTTTGCATACTTCGTCAAGGGTCAGCCATTGGTTCGGATCGGGATCGTCCAAGCAACGAGCCGCCTGCCGGATTTCGTCCGACCACTTCTTATCCCGCATGTTTGCGAGGAATAGAAACAGCTCCCTGCGCTCCGGTTCGGCCAGCGCGGCTGCCTCGCGTTTCAAAATTTCCAAGCTCATCAGGGACAGTGAATCATGGGGACTCGATGGCGGCAACGCGCATTGCGTATCGCGCACCCGGCCGGACCGGGACGCCAACGTCGCGCGGCACCGTTTCCGCACGACAGTTGGAACTACCGTTCGGCAAGGCGGCGGAGCAGGCCGACGAACTCGGCGCGGTCCTCGCGGGGGTCTTTGGCGAGGCCGGGCCTCGCGAGATCGATGACGTTTTCCCAAGTGACGGATTTCGCCTCGTCCATGCCGCGGAGCTTCATGCCGAAGAGCGCGGCGGCGGTTGCGAATTTGAAATCGGCATCGGTGCTGGCGAGCGGGAGGGCGTCTCCGGCGAGCGGCAGCTCGATTTTCCGGCTGATGTCCCCGTCGGGGTGCTTGTAGCGGAGTTTCACGGTGAGCCAATCGTTGGATGCCGGCGCGTCGGCGGCGGGTGCGACGGGGGCGGCGGCTTGGTATTTCAGGCCGCCATCCGAGGCCGCGCCGGGCGGCATGATTTCATAAAACGCGGTGACGGTGTGGCCCGCGCCGATGTCGCCGGCATCGACCTTGTCATTGGCGAAATCCTCGTTTTTCAGAACGCGGTTGGCGTAGCCGATGAGCCGGTATTGGCCGACCCGCGCCGGGTTGAACTCGACTTGGATTTTCACATCCTTGGCGATGGTGACCAAGGTGCCGCTGAGTTTTTGCAAGAAGACCTTCCGGCCCTCGCGCTCGGAATCGATGTAGAAATAGTTGCCGTTCCCGTCGCGGGTGATGGCGTCCATCATGGCGTCGTTGAGGTTGCCGGAACCGAAGCCGAGGACGGTCAGGTAAACTCCG
>JBBSUD010000109.1:0-20088 GCA_038235225.1 Verrucomicrobiales bacterium | reverse complement strand
CAGAAAGCGCGGCCGGAGTTCAACCTTCAGGTTGCTCTTGCTGGTCGCTTGCTGGTGGGAAAAGCAGGCTGAAGCCCGAACTCCAGGCAGCGCCGTAGTTGCAGGAAGCGCGGCCGGAGTTCAACCTTCAGGTTGCTCTTGCTGGTCACTCGCCGGTGGGAAAGCATGCTGAACCCCGAACTCCAAGCAGCGCCGTAGTTGCAGGAAGCGCGGCCGGAGTTCAGCCTTCAGGTTGCTCTTGCTGGACGCTCGACATCGGGAAGCGCAGGCCGGACTCCGGCTTTCAATCTACCACACCACATCGGTGGCAAGATCCTTCCATAGCATCCGCTCGCCCTCGAAGACGAAGCGGCCGAGGAACGGTTTTTCCTCGATCAACAGTGGCAGCCAGTGGCGATCGTCCTCCCACATGAGTTGGTAGGGGATGTCTTCCAGAGCCGTCCAGCGCGGCACCGCCTCGTCCGTTTCCGTGGCGGTGCCGGTGCATCCATCCGACCGATAAACATGGCAAAGGATATCCGGGCAATCCGACATCACGAACCTCAGCTCTCCCAGCTTGCGGGGCGCGTGCGGCGTAACCATCAGTTCTTCTTGGACTTCGCGGATGGCGCATTCCAAATCCGATTCGCCGGGTTCGATCTTGCCGCCCGGGCCGTTGATTTTCCCCGCGCCGAGACCGCGTTTCTTTTCAATCAGCAGGATGCGGCCGCCTTCGATTACGAAGACGAGCGTGGCGCGCATGCCGGGCTTCCATGCGGACCAGTCGATTGGAGAATCCATGAGAATGTTAGTTCCCGGCGCCGGCGGCGGCATAGGCTTCGACGGTGTCGCAGGTGCAGACGAGATTCCGGTCGCCATGTACATTATCGATGCGGGCGACGGCCGGCCAGAATTTGTGGACGCGGAGATAGGGGAGTGGATAGGCCGCCATTTCCCGCGAATAGGCGTGGTCCCAATCGTTGCCACATACCGTCTCGCAGGGGTGCGGCGCGTTCTTGAGCGGATTGTCCATGGCATCCATTTCTCCCGAAACAACGGCGGATATCTCGTCATGGATGGAAATCATGGCATCGCAGAACCGGTCGAGCTCGGCTTTGGATTCGGACTCGGTAGGCTCGATCATCAAGGTGCCGGTGACGGGCCAGCTCATGGTAGGCGAGTGGAATCCATAGTCCATCAACCGCTTGGCGACATCTTCCACGGTGATGCCACTGCGCTCGGTGATCGGCCGGACGTCGATGATGCATTCGTGCGCCACCAGCCCGGATTTCCCGGTATAGAGAATCGGAAATCGGTCTGCCAGGCGCCGGGCCATGTAGTTGGCATTGAGGATTGCGATTTCGGTGGCTTCCCTCACTCCCGTGGCGCCCATCATGGCGATATACATCCAGGAAATGGTATCGATGGAGGCGCTGCCCCAAGGGGCGGAGCAAACCGCGCCTCCCTTGTTTTCCAATGCGAAATGCCCCGGCAGGAATGGCAGGAGCTGCTTCGCCACGCCGATGGGTCCCACGCCGGGACCGCCGCCGCCGTGCGGGATGCAGAAGGTTTTATGCAAATTGAGGTGGCAGACATCCGCGCCGATGAGGCCGGGCGAGGTTAGGCCGACCTGGGCGTTCATGTTCGCGCCGTCCATATATACCTGGCCGCCGGCCTCGTGGATGATTTCGCAGATCGCGCGGATGGTTTCCTCGAAGACGCCGTGGGTGGACGGATAGGTCACCATCAGCGCCGCGAGATTGTCGCGGTGCTCTTCGGTGCGCGTGGCGAGATCGTCCATGTCGATGTTGCCGTTCTTATCGCACTTCACGCCGATGACTTTCATGCCGACCATCACGGCCGAGGCCGGGTTGGTGCCGTGGGCGGAAACCGGGATCAGGCAGACATTGCGGTGATGATCGCCGCGGGATTGGTGATAACGGCGGATGGCGAGCAGCCCGGCGTATTCACCTTGCGATCCGGCATTTGGCTGCAACGACACTCCGGCAAATCCGGTGATTTCCGCCAGCCAGTCTTCCAACATTCCGAGCATTTCCCGATAGCCGGCGCTTTGTCCGGCAGGCACGAAAGGATGCAGCGAAGACACTTCCGGCCAGCTCAGCGGAATCATTTCCGAGGTGGCGTTCAGCTTCATGGTACATGAGCCGAGCGCGATCATGGATTCGTTGAGCGACAAATCCTTCGTCTCCAGCCGCTTGATGTAGCGCAGCATTTCCGTCTCGGAATGGTGCGAGTTGAAGACCTGCTGGGTGAGGAAATCGGAAGTGCGGGAAAGTCCGTCCGGCCAAGACGATGGGGAGACATTTTCGAAATCGATCTCGCTGCCGCCGAAGGCTCCGAGGATGGAGTATAGATCGCCATCCCGCGTCGTTTCGTCCAGCGAGATGCCGACATGATGTTCATCGATCATGCGGAGATTGATCCCGTTATTTTCCGCGGATTTGCAAACCCCGGCGGCTTCGTCCGTCACTTTGACGACGATGGTGTCGAAGTAAGTATCCTCCAGCACGTCGGCCCCGGCGGATTTCAGTGCGGCTGTGAGAATGCGCGTCCGGCGGTTCACTTCGCGGGCAATGAGTTTCAGCCCGTCAGGTCCATGATAGACGGCATACATGGACGCCATCACGGCCAACAGCACTTGCGCGGTGCAGATATTGGAAGTCGCCTTGTCCCGGCGGATGTGTTGCTCGCGGGTTTGCAGGGCGAGGCGATAGGCCGGCCTGCCGCGCGCATCGACGGACACGCCGATGAGGCGGCCCGGCATTTTGCGCTTGAGCGCGTCCGAGCAGGACATGAATCCCGCGTGCGGCCCGCCGAATCCCAGTGGCACGCCGAAGCGCTGCGACGAGCCGACGCAGATATCAGCGCCGAATTCACCCGGCGGCTTCAGCATGGTCAGCGCCAGCAAATCCGAGGCGACGATGTTCACCGCACCGGCTTTTTTGTTAACCGCGAAATAGCTCGCGAAATCGTCAATGCGCCCGCGGGTGTCCGGGTATTGCACGATCGCGGCGATGGTATCCGCATTCGCTTCGTGCTTCCGCCAATCGCCGATTTCCACGGTGATGCCCAGCGGCTCCGCGCGGGTGACCACCACGTCGATGGTCTGCGGGTGGCAGCGGTCGGAAATGAATAAGGATTTCCCCTGCGGCCGGCCGGCCAGCGCCAAGCTCATTGCCTCCGCGGCCGCTGTGCCTTCGTCGAGCAGCGAGGCATTGGAAACCGGCAATGCCGTTAGGTCGGCGATCATGGTTTGGAAATTCAACAACGCCTCCAGCCGGCCCTGCGCGATTTCCGCCTGATAGGGCGTGTAGGCAGTGTACCAACCGGGATTTTCCAAGATGTTCCGCAGAATGACGCCGGGCGTGTGGGTGCCATAATAACCTTGGCCGATGCATGACTTCATCACCTGGTTTTTCGACATGATGGATTTCAACCATGCCAACGCCTCGGCCTCGCCGCGCGCTTCCGGCAGATCGAGCGCGCGCTCCATGCGGATGGCTGCGGGGACGGCCCGGTCCATCAGTTCGGCGATCGAGGGGCAGCCGGTGGCGAGGAGCATTTCCTCAACATCGGAAGCGGACGGACCCAGATGGCGGCTGCGGAAATCGGAACGTGCGGACATGATGGAGGTGGCTGTTATGAGAAAAACGGGGCGCGCCCGTGCATAGTGGAAATCCCCGCCCGCGCAACCCCTGCTTGGCGGCGGATTACCGAAGGGAAATCCAGTCTAACAGGTCCGGCGCGGCGCGGCTCACTCCACTTCCGCGGCGCCGGCGGGATCCACGCCCGGGACCTTTTCGGAATACCAGTGGCAGGCGGCGACTCGCTCGATTTCGTAGTGACGGCGGCCGTCTTTCTCAATCCGCCGGATCTTGGCGCGGATGCGGATCATGCCGTCCGGATCCATCCGCGGAAGCCGGTTGTCGAACGGGCGTTCGTTAGCGCGGGCGAGCTGGAACGCGGCCTCGAGCATCCGGCCGTCCGCGCTGGCGCGGTCCACGAGGAACTCGGGCGAGGCGAACCCGGCCTCTTTCGCATAGCCGAACTTCGGCGCGTAAAGCACCAAGCTGATGGTCGGCGCGCTCTTCCGCTCGTCGGCCAGACGTTCGCGGGCGAGCAGGCGGAATTCACCGGTATCCGCGCCGCTGCCGGCCAGAAAGAGAGGCCATGGGAAATCGCTGTAGCGGGCGAAATGGTCCCAGTCGAGCCGCCATTCGCCGCGCTGCTCGCGGAAGGCCGCGTCGAGGAAGCGCCCGTCCGCCGATTTGCACTGCACCTCGATTCCCCGCGCGCCGGGGAAATGCAGCACCGAGCGGCCGACGATGCCGAGGGTCGCCGCATCGATCGATTCCAGCGGATTCTGCGCGTAGAATTGCGCCATCCGCGCCGCCGTCTCGATGGGGTCGAGCACGAACTGGCTGCGCTCCTCCGGCGAGCTGGCGGTTAGAAATCCGGACAGCGTCCGCATGCAGTCCTGGGTGGCGGCGTCGAGCAGTTCGAGGTCCTCGGCGGGGACGGGCTCGGGGGCGTTCGCATCTACGAAATTCGGCGGTTCCGTGGTCTCCGGTTTCCAAATCAGGCGGGCTCCGAAGACGATTGCCGCGAGCAGGAGGATCCACGCGACGGCGATTTTCAGGACGAGGAAATTGCGCTTGCCGCGGCGCTTCGGGTGCTTCTTGCGCTGGATGTGGCGCGCGGCTGCCTCCTCCAGTTCCACCCGCTGCTGGAGCGTGTGCGGGCCGGGCATCTGCTCGATTCCCAGCGATGGATTGCACCCGCAGGACGTACACAGGCGTTCCTCGACTTCGCCGGGAGCGCTTGGGAAGAGGGAGCCGCAGCGGCCGCAGTGGAACCAGGAATTGTCGGAATCGGTCACGGCGGAGTTCTAGGGAGCGACCCAGTCGAGGTGAAGCATTTCGGTGACGAGCCACTGGTTGGGCAGGGAGCCGTCCGGGCCGCGAGCCAGGGAGACGGTCATTCTCCGCGAATTCTCCGCCTGCCGGACAATGCTGCCGGGGACGAGCGGGCTGGAGATTCCGGCCTCCTCGGAGGTCCCGCGCCGGGTGTAGCACCAGAGCAGCGTGCCGCCATCCGGCGAGACGAAGCGGAAGCTTCGATAGGTTTCCTCCGGCCAGGCGGCGGTGTAGAAATCCACCGCGGACATCGTTCCGCGAATCCGCGAGCCGTCGCCCGCGCCCACCGCGAGCTTCTCGAACGGCGCGGTGCCGTAGCCCGCGGTGGCCTCCCAATCGAGCGCCAGCGAGCCGTCTTCCGCAGTGACGAACCAAGCCGCGAATTCCGAACCGTCAGGCAATGCCCCGGTCAGCACGCCGCAGGCCCGGCCGCCCACCATGTAAGCCGACCATCCGCTATCCGCCGAGGGTTCCCAACCGGCAGGAACCGGCTGACGCCGCCAATTTTCCCGCAGTTTCTCCCGCAGTGCCGCGCCATTCAGGACCAGTTGGCCCACATCGTCCGCGACCACCGCGGTGGCGTAGCGCGCGTAAATTCGCCGCGCGTCGTCCTGCCGGGCGAGCATCGCATCCATCTCGGCCATGCCTTCGATTTTCGAATCTGGCGCGTTGGGAATCGGCCCGAGCGGTTGCGCCAGTCCCTGATTCGGCGCGTTGATCGCAGGCAACATCGCCAGCGAGAAAATCACCGCGGCCGCCACGCCCGCGCCTCCGCCGATCATCCACCGGAGTGGCCGGCGCTGCACGTGGCCCCACTTGCGGTCTTCTCCATGAATGTGTTGCGAATCCGGATTTCGCGCCGGGCGCTCTTTGAATGGGAGCTGCACGCGCTCGATTTTTTCCACGAGCGGCTGCTCCAGACGCACCACGCCGCCATCGAATTCCCGCACTTCCAAGCGCTGCGGCGTGTCGTCGATCTTCAGTGGCGCGAGCGTTGGCTCGATGCGCAGCGCCGCTTCCGGCTTGTCGGTCCCGGCGCGCGCGGTCGGCAGCCGGCGGGGCGGCAGCACCGTGATGGCCACCTGCGGCAGCTCGGTAAATCCCTCCAAATCGTCCCAGCCGTCATCCGGCATGACGGCCGGCGCATGGTTGTTGGGATCGAGCAAGCGGGAATTCATGCGGCGCGGGACGGAGCGGGACGGAGCGGGAAATTGCGGAGTTCCCGCGGGTGTGGCAAGCGGCTTCCCCCGCCGGAGCGGGGCGATGGACTTTCCGGATACGCCGCGGGCAGGGAAATCATTCCCCCGCCAGGCGCCGGTCCAGCGCCGCGTCGAGCGCCCGTTCGACCAGCCGCGCCGCCAGCGCTTCCGTCGCAGCGTCGAGCCGCTGGACAGCGATTTTCAATGGATTCGCCGCGCCGCCGCCCATTGCCACCCGCACCGCCGCCGCCGCCGTTTCAATTTCTTCCCGCTCGTCCTCCAGCGCCAATCCCTGTGCCAGCACCGCGTCCACCGCGGGCAAAAGCTCGTCCGCCTTCATCTTCGCCTCGGTGAAAATCCGCTCCGCCATGTCCTCGAACGCGTGCTCCACCGACTCGCCGACCATCGCCTCCACCGCCGCGTCGTCCACATTCACCGCCGCGCTCTCGATCCGCACCACCGTGTCCACGCCGGTGGAAACGTCCCGTGCCAGTGCTTCCAAAATGCCATCCGCATCGATCCCGAACTGCACCCCCACCCGCGCCCGTCCTTTCGTCTCGGGAGAAAATTCCACGTCGAACAGGCCGAGTTCCCAGTTGTCCCGCGCCATTTCCCGCTCTCCCTGGAGGACGCGCACGCGCATTGATGTCTGCCCGTCCGCCGCGTTCGTAAACATTTCCCCGGCCTTGCACGGGATCGTCGTGTTGCGCGGGATGAGCACGTTCATCAGCCCGCCAAACGTCTCAAGACCCAGGCTCAGCGGCGTCACGTCGAGCAAAACCATCTTCCGCAGCGCTCCGCTCAGCACACCACCCTGGATTGTGGCACCCAGCGCGATCGCCTCGTCCGGGTGCTGGGAAATGTCCGGCTCGCGCTCGAAATACTCCGCCACCGCCCGCCGCACCGCCGGCATCCGCGTGCTGCCGCCGACGAGCACCACCGCGTCCAGATCCGCCGGTTTCACCGCCGCATCCGCCAGCGCCTGCTTGCAATGCCGCAGCGTCCGGGCAATCCACGGCGCTGCGATTTTCTCCAAATCCTGCCGCGCGAAATCCTCCTCCAAATTTCCGCCGCCCGCGAAAAACGGCACCCGGAATACCGCGTCCTCGTTCGCGGAAAGCGCCAGTTTCACCCGCTCCGCCTCGGCCATCAGCCGGACCCGATCGTCCGCGGAAATTTCGTCCAGCCCCGCCCGGTCCAACACCCGCCGGACGATCAGCGCGTCCAGATCGTCGCCGCCCAGCCGCGTGTCGCCGTGGGTGGCCAGCACTTGGAAGACGCCGTCCTGCATTTCCAAAATCGTCAAATCGAAGGTCCCGCCGCCCAGATCGTACACCGCCACGCGGGATTTCTCCGCAAGCTTGTCCAGCCCGTAAGCCAGCGCCGCCGCCGTCGGTTCGTTGAGAATCCGCACCACTTCCAGACCCGCCAGCTCCGCCGCGCGTTTCGTCGCCGCGCGTTGGCCGTCATGGAAATACGCCGGCACCGTGACGACGGCCTTCGTGATTTCCACGCCCATCCGCCACTCCGCGATCCGCTTCATTTCCCGCAAAATCTCCGCGCTGATTTCTTCGGGCGATTTCCCCAAAACACTCGGCAATCCGTCCGTCCCCGCCGCGACCGCCACCGGGAAATTCTCCTCCACCTCGTCCCGCCGGCGGCCCATCAGGCGCTTCACGCTCGTCACTACCCGGCCCGGCTCCAGTGCCCGCCGCCGCAGCGCTTTTTCGCCCACCTCGACCGCCCCGTCCTTCCCGATCCACACCGCGCTCGGCACGATCCGCCGTCCCTCCTCGTTCGCCAGCAAGATGGGAAATCCCGAATCCACCACTCCCACCACCGAATTCGTAGTCCCCAGATCGATCCCCAGAATCAGCTCGCTCATGTCTCCAGCCTCCCGGCCGTCCGCCACCCCGTCAACCGTGGGGGCGGACCGCCTTCGCCAAGCGTTGAAATGCTCATCCATGACATCCGCTGTCACCCGCCGCCCGGGAACTTCCGCGACGAGGATTTCCCGCACTTCCGCGCTTCCAGAATCACCTTGACCCGTATTTCCACCACGCGAAGTCTCCGGCCTAAATCGACGGATTTGCCCGCACTTCGCTCCCGACGCCATTCCTTACATGTTCCACCAAGCGCTCGAAACCTTCTCGCAAATCACCCTGATTGAGGTGCTTGCGTTTCTGGTGCCGTTCATCATCGCCATCTGGGTGGACCTGAAGGCGCACAGCGGCGGCCAGGCCGTCACCATGCGGGATGCGACGAAATGGTCCGCCATTTGGATCGCCTGCGGGACCGCCTTCGCCGGCTACATCTGGTGGAAGCGCGGCGGAACCGACGCCAGCCTCTATCTGACCGGCTATGTCCTGGAAAAGGCGCTCGCGGTGGACAACCTCTTCGCCTTTTTCCTCATCTTCAAATCCTTCGGCCTCGCCACCGAGCGCAACCAGCCGCTCCAACACCGCATCCTCTACTGGGGCATCCTCGGCGCGATCGTCTTCCGCGTCTTCTTCCTCGGCCTCGGCGCGCTGGTGGTGAATCTCAGTTCTTATGTCCTCATCGGCTTCGCGCTGATCGTGCTGTGGACCGTATATAAGATGTGGCGCAGCAGCGGGAACGACGAGGAAGTCGATTACTCGAAGCACTGGTCGGTGAACATGGTCCGGCGCTTTTGCAAAATCACCCCCTCCATCGAATCGAAGCGCTTCTTTGCCCAAGGCGGCGCCACCCCGCTGTTCCTCTGCCTCGTCTGCATCGAGGTTTGCGATCTCGTATTTGCCTTCGATTCCATGCCCGTGATCGTGGCGGTGGTGAAGGATCCCTACCTCATGATCACCTCCAGCCTGTGGGCGGCGGCCGGCCTGCGGAGTTTGTATTTCCTGCTCATCGCCGCGCAAAACAAGTTCTGGGCATTGGAGAAAGCCATCATGGCGCTGCTCGTTTTCGTCTCCGCGAAATTGCTCGCCAGCGCCTTCGAGCATCACCTGCCGAACGCTGTCAGCCTCGGCGTCGTCGCCGCCATCCTGGCCGCCGGCGTCCTCTGGTCCCTGAAATTCCCGCAAGCCGGAGCGGATTGAGTTTCCCATGGTTATGCCCGCCGCTGATGACATCCGCCGGGAAACCGAAAGGTATCTCCACGCCAAAATCCCGCTGGCCCGGGCGATGGGCGTGGAAATCGAAAATTGCGGCGCGGCGGAGTTCGTTCTAACCGCTCCGCTCGCGCCGAACCACAACCACCTCGGCACGGCGTTCGGCGGCAGCCTCGCAGCCATCGCCACCCTCGCCGGTTATGGGTTTCTCTGGATTTTGCTCGGCGATCGCGACAGTCACATTGTCATCCGGGACAGCTCGATCCGTTACCACCGCCCGGTCCGCGGCCGCATCCGCGCCGTCTGTGTCGCGCCGGGAATCGACATCATGGAACCCTTCCTCGCCGCCTTCCGCGCCAAAGGCAAAGCCCGCATTTCACTGGACGTGACCATCGCGGAGGACGGGGAGACCTGCGTGAGCTTCACCGGGGAATATGTGGCGTTGCGTTGAACCAGCGGGGAATCCGCCAGATGCCGAACCTGGCCGCCCCGATGGGTGCTTCCAAGCTGGCGGCATGGGTCGCGGATTTGCCGGCCCGTGAGGAAACGACGGAGATGTTTCGTCGCTTTATGGGGACATTCATCCGCAGGACCGCGAGGCGGCGTGTTCCGGACCGATTGCTCCCGACGATTCGCACCAAGGGAGCGACCCTGACATCGGCGGATCTTGCGCCGGACTTCGTCAGCCGGATGTGAGCCAGTCGAAATGCCGCTGGCGGAGCTTCCAGTGGAAAATCTCGAAAATCGCGCGGGCGCAGAGGGCGCTGGTGAGCAGGCCGCCGAGGGCGAGGGCTGGCAGGAGGCGGAAATCGTTCCCTTCCAAATCTCCCGCGCAGAAGCCGAGCCCGGAAAAAACGCCGATCGCTCCGGCCGCCAGCCAGGCGATGGCAAGAATTACGAGCGCCACGCCGGAGGCGAGATGGATTGCCAAGGCAACCGGCCCGGCGCGGCGGCGGGTTGCGGATTGGAGACGGTAGTAGATAAAGACGGGTCGCGAATTCGCCCAGAAACAAGCGACTGCGGGAACCAGCCAGAAGGCGGACCATGGACTAAGTGGGGAATTGAGAATCCATTGCGCCAGCGCGAGTACCGGGGTGGCTACTGCAACAAGCACGACACAGCGGGCCAGCGTGATTTTCGTGGAAATGCGGAGAAGATCACGGGCGCTCACGGGGAACGCGGAAAAGAAGAGCAGTTGTTGCTGGCCCATCATCCACAACCTTGTGGCGCGGGGGAGGGCGTTGCTGAACGGCAGCAGAGGCGCACAAAGAAGAACCGGCGACAAGATGCAGCTCCAAATCACGATGCGCTGTTTCCATTCGAAATCGGGGTAAAATTTGGTGAAGCCCCAAAGAACCAAAAACCAAAATGGTATTGCCAACAGCACCCAGTTCGTTTGCCGCGTCCAAGTGCGCGCGGGATCGGTGAAAGCGCCGGCCAGCGCGGCATCCCGATTCCCGACGACGAAGCGAATCCAGCCGTCCACCCAGCCCTCGCCGGGCATGGCGAGAGGCGCGGGCAAATCTGTGTCGCGGGTCTCAGGGAAATCTTGGATTTCCGCTGTCTCGGCGATTTCCTCGTCCTCCTCGTCGTCTTCGTCGTCCTCCGGGAATTCGAAGTCCCCGAAGGCGATGGGCAGATCCTGCGGTTCCTCGAAGGCCGGGCCGACGCGCGCGGGCCAGGAAATCCAGCGGGCGGCTCCCCAGCCGGTCCATGCCAATGCCAGCCACATGCCGCCGTGTTCGAACCGGTAGGGCAGGCACCAGGATGGCGGGAAAATCCAGGTGAGCTGGAGAAGTCCGTGCGCCGCCCAGTCCGACAAGCCGCCGAACCAGAAGGCGCGGCGGTGGAGGAAATACAGCGCGATCGCTGCGATCACGATGCCGACGGTGGTGTAGTCCCAAAGCTTCACGACGCGCAGCCGGACGAACAAGTTTTCGTGCAGAAGGATGGCGGTGGCGAAGACGGTGCCGGCCAGCAGCACGGCGCTGAGGGCGGTTTGCCAGGTGCTCACCGGGTGAATCCCGGACAGCGGAATCGCCAGCGCGGAGGCCGCGGCGAAAGCGGGCGGAGCGAGCCAGTTGCCGAGGAAAAACCGGCTTCGGCGCCATTTCAAGATGTCCGCGCCGAGCACGGGCAGGTTCAGCAGCACCGCCAGCCGGTCGTAGCGGAGGCTGCCGATCTGCCCCGCCAGAATGCGGGCAAGCCAGACGAGAATCACGCTGGCGAAAGCGAACTGCCAGTGGACCGGCTTTTCGAAAATCATCGCGAACGCGCCGCCGGCAAATCCGAGGATGGTGAGATGGGCCCACAAAACATTCGTCCAGCCGGACGGATCCTTGCGCTCCATCGGCTTGCCCGCCCGGCCGATTTTGGCCAAGCGGAGGAGTTCGCGCTCGGTGGCGGGATCGTGCAGGTTCATTGGCCGCGGAGGATGTTTTCCACGCCGTTCGGATCGGCGGCGAGTCGGTGGCGGATTTCATCGCCGGTTTCCCAGAGGATTTTCGCGCCTTCGCGGATGACGCAGACGTGGTCGGCGAAATCCGCGGCCATTTCGACCATCTGGGTGGTGTAAATGATCGTCCCGCCTTGGTCGGCGAGGTGGCGGGCGAGGCGGCGGAAGGCGCCCATGCCGAGCGCGTCCATGCCGGAGGCGAACGGCTCGTCCACCAGCCAGAGTTCCGGCTCGGCGGCGGCCACGCAGGCCAGTCCGGCCTTCCACATCTGGCCGCGCGAAAGCAGGCCGACGGTCCGCCGCATCAACGCCGCGGCACCGGATTCTTCCAGCCAATGGGCGAGGAATTCCTCCCGCCCGGCAGTCGGCTTTTGGTAGAGCGCGGCGAAAGTGGCGACATTCCGGGCGACGGTCTGGTCCGGGAAAAGCACCGGCATGTCGGGCGTGAAATGCAGCCGCCGGCGCAGCGGAATGTCCTCGCGGGAAAAGGTTTTCCCGTCGTAGCGGACCAGCCCGGAATCCGGCACGCAGATGCCGGCGAGGATGCGCAGCAGCGTTGATTTCCCCGCGCCGTTCTCGCCGAGCAGGACGACGATCGACGAGGGCGGGACGTTCAGGTCGAAATCCGCCAGCGCGCGCGTCCGGGCAAAGGTTTTGGAGACGTTCCGCAGCTCGATGTGCATGCCGCGATTTCTATCCGCCGTTAGGGGCCGAGTTCCAGCCTGTAAAAGCGCGTCGGCTGATCCTTGGCCGCGGGATCGACGAACCAGAACGGCGGCGCGGGCGCGGGGACGGTTTCCAACAGGCTCCAGTCGCTCAGATTTTCGGAAATCCAGACCCGGTAATCCGGCCCGAAATCGCCGCCGATTTGCATGCGGAAGGTGCCGTCCGCATCGCGGGAATGTGCCAGCACGGCCGGCATGGCAGGCACCGCGACGTTGACGGTGAACGACCGCTGCGCCGAAAGCGGCGGAGAACCCGTGTCCGTTGCAGTCGCGGTAATCGGGTATGCGCCGGGAGCTTGGGACATGGCGGGCCGCCAGTGGAATATCCCGCTGGTGGCGTCGATGGCGGCTCCGGCCGGCGCACCCTCAAGGGCGAAAGCGAGCGCTTGTCCGTCCGGATCGGAGGCGGCGGCGGTGAAATCTACGGATTGCCCGGCGATGACGTTGAAATCCGCGATGGCAGCGAGGGTCGGCGAGGAATTCAGCGGGGCGGCAGTGGTGAAGTTCCATGTCGCGCTCGCGGCGGTGCCGGCGGCATTGGTGGAATCAATTCGCCAAGAGTAGGCGGTCGAGAATTCGAGTTGGGCAGGCGGCGCGAAGCTGGATTCCGTGCCGGTGAGCGTTGCCATCTGAGCCAGATTTCCCGCCGTGCCGAACCAGACGACTTGGGAATCCGCGCCGCTCCCGGGCGTCCAGCCGAGCGCTGCGTCCACTGCGATGCCGGGTTCGCCATTTGCCGGTGCTGGAGCGGTGGCGGATTCCGGCGGGGAAATCGTGGTGAAGGTCCAGGTCACGCCGGCGGTGGTGCCGGCGGCATTGATGGAATCAATCCGCCAAGTATAGCTGGTCGAGAAATCCAGCGCGGCGGGTGGAGCGAAGCCGGAAACATTTCCCGCGAGGGTGGCGACCAGGACCGGATTTCCCGCCGCGCCCAGGTAAACCTTCTGCGAATTCGTCCTGGCTCCCGGCGTCCAGCCCAACGGCGCGTCCACGGAGAAATCGGCAACGCCGTTTGCGGGAACGGGCGCGCCGGCAAGTTCCGGCGGCGTCGTGGTGGTGAAAGTCCAAATCGGACCCGTGGCGGTGCCGGCGGGATTGGTGGAATCGATCCGCCAGGCGTAAGTCGTGGAAAATCCAAGCTGGGCGGGCGGCGTGAAGGACGAAGCCGTGCCGGAAAGCGTGGCGACGAGAGCGAGATTCCCCGGCGTGCCGAAATAAAGCTGCTGCGAATCCATTCCAGCGCCCGGCACCCAGCCGAGGCTGGAAGTAGCGACGATTTCCACCGCGCCATTCGCCGGGGCAGGGGAGGTGGCGGGCAGCGCGGGACCGGTGGTGGTGAAGGTCCAGGTCGTGCCGGTGGTGGTGCCGGCGGCATTGATGGAATCGACCCGCCAGGCATAGGCGGTCGAGAATCCGAGCTGGCCCGGCGGGGTGAAGCTGGAGGTCGTGCCGGGAAGCGTGGCGACGAGAACCGGATTTCCCGGCGCGCCGAACCAGACCTGTTGCGAGTCCGCGGCCGCGCCGGGAGCCCAGCCGAGCGACGCGGCCAAACCGGCGCGCGTGGCGGCGTTTGCGGGTGTGGGGGACGTGGCGATTTCCGGAGCAGCGATGGCGCGTGTTCCGGTAACTTGGAAATCGTCGATGGCCACGGTCTGCGTCGCCGAAGTGAGACCTTTGATCTGGATGTGGACGGCGAAATCGGGGTGGAACCAGGTGGCATCCGCTCCGGTGTTGAGCCGCGAATCGGAGAAATTGAGCCAGACGGATTGTTTCTCGTCATAGCCCCACGCCTGGCCCGCGGGATGGAACTGATCGCGGCCAATTTCGCTAACGGCGACCCATTGGCCGGTGGAGCTGCGGAAATAAATCTGGATGTTCTGTGCGTCCTTCACGTTGCCGAGCTTGTAGCGAAATCTCACCTGGAAGCTATCCAGGCCGACGGTGGAAGTGCGGTTGATCAAGGTGCCGCTGGCGTCGGTGGATCCGCTTTTCCCGGAGCCGATGAGACATTTGCTTCCGGCAAATGGCGTGCTGCTGGAAATCTGCCACTGGGTGCCGGAGTTATAGGTTTCGCCCCACGATGCCTGCTGGCCGCTTTCGAATCCATCGCTCTGGAGGACGACATTTTCGACCGGGCGGGTTTGGTAGCGATAATTGAACCTGCGTTCCGGCGCGCTGTCGCCACTGGTGCCGAAGTCCGAGATGTCCCCGGCGGTCTGGATGTTATCGGTCCAGTGGAAATCGACTTTCAATGGATCCGCGCCGAGGCCGACAGTGGCGCGGGGAATGGTGACAATGAGTTTGTTCCCCGTTTTGCTGAAGGTGGCCGTGCCGATGGTCGCGGGGTTCCACCCGGGGCCCGCCAGGCTGCTGATCCGGCCGGGTGCGCCGTAGTTGATGACATAATCGTATCCTTCCCAGCCGGTGGCGCGGTTGGAATCGATGTCCAGATAGAGATTCATCCAGTTCGCGCCGGTGGCGGCGGTGACGCTGTTTTTCGTCTCGGCGTAGAAGTAAAGATTCGCCGCGTCGCGAGCCACTTTCAGCACGCGGAAATCGTTGCGGCCGGTGGTGTTGATATAATTGGGAAGATTGGAGAACGTGGTCGGCGCGTTGCGGGCGATGGTTTCGTCCGGCGCGTCCCGATAGACCGGGCCGACGTTCGCGAAATCCGTGGGAGCGGCGGCGACGGCCGCGGAGGCAAAGGGCACGGTGCGGACGCCTTTGCGCAGGCGGTTGGCGGCGACGAGTTGGTAGTAGTAATTGTCGCCGAAGCCGCCCTTCATTGGCTCGATGTCGCGGCTGTATTCGGAGTTGTAGTTATCGACGAAATAGCGCTGACCGGGGGCGCAGTTGTTATCGAGGATATTATATCCGCCGCCGGAAGTGGGAGCGGTCCACGAGCCGGCCCACCATTCGTTCCAGCCGGTTACGAAGAGCAGCTCGGGATCGAGCTTCAATCCGTAGGCGGCCTGCTCGGAAAAGAATTTCCCGAGGTTCTCGGTGCGCGCGGGGGTGAGGTGGAAATTGTCGTAGGCGGGTTGCGAGCGGTTGTAATAGCTGCGGCCCAGATTGTTGTTGCACCAGCCGCCGCAAGCCACGGCGACCTGTTCGGGAATGTCCGCGCGGTTGTGGTATCCCCAGTTCTGAGGAGTGGTTGAATCGATCCACTGCCATTCGTCGTGCAACTGGCTGGAGCTGACGTTCGCCCAGCCGGTGCGCCAGGTGAAGAAGTTGCGCACCTCGCTTGAGACGGGTGCCTCGCCGGAGCCGAGACCGTCGGGATAACCGACTATGGCGGGCTTGCCGTCCCACATCAGCCACATTTCCGGATAGAGGCCGGGTTTGTAGAAATTCTCGTAAAGCCAGGTGGCGGTGGCCGGGCTGCCGCCGTTGCCGCTGTGGGTGAGGAACATGAATTTCAAATCGATCTTCATGCCTTCTTTCCGCATCGCCCGGATGGTCTCGGCGATTTTGATATAGTTGTCTTTGTAGGTAGCGGGCTGGCCGTTGGTGTTGTCGAAAGCGAGGATGTCCACGCCAGCGGCGGTAAGCAGCATGATATGCCTGCGAATGACCCAATCGTCGTCGGAGCTATAGTAACCGGCGTCCGGCTCGCCCCAATACCAGGAACGGCCGCTGCCGCCCTCCATCCATTTCGGGTTGTCGTTCCACGGCAGCTTCTTGTTGGTATAGCCGCCGAGGCGATCGATTTCCCGGGCTGTGTCCCGCGGGCCGTCGCTGCCAAGGGAGTTCTTATTGTGCCACAGAAAATAGAAGATGGCGGTGGGGCGGGAATCGCGCGGCGGGCCGGCCTCGGCGGCTTGCGGGAGTGTGCGGTCGAGCGCGTCGGTGGCGACCCAAGTGTCCTGCATCAGGTCGTGATCGTCCACGAGGGTGAAGTTCCAAACCGGACCTTGGAAGGTCGAGCCATCGGAGAATCGGTAGTCGATGCGCCAGTAATTTACGGTGCCGCTGGTGAATCCGCTGGCGCTGTAGCTGGTGGCGGTGGTTTGCCCCTTATAAATTCCGGTGGTGGCGGGGGTGGCGCTGCCGACGGCGCTGGAGCTGGTGCCAAGATAGACATCGTAGCCAATGGCGTCCGGCGGGGCGGACCAGGCGAGATCGAGCGGCCCGGTCATGGAGAGCATGATGTTGCTCGCGGGGGTGGGCGCTCCGGCATCGAGCAGGCGGAGCTTTAGCACGCCGGGCGTGGACGTGACGAGCGAAGCGATGAATCCGGCGGGCGCGTCGATGGATTGAAATCCCGAGCCGATGCGATTTCCCGTGTAGGTGGCGAGAGGATAGAGGCCGGAAGTGATGCCGGGGCGGGAAAGGAAGGTGAGCTTGCCGTTGAGGCTGAGATTTCCGGTGACGGCCAGCGAGGTGTTCGCGCTGTCGCTTGGCGCGCCGGCGGTAAGTCGCAGGAGACTGCCGCTGGCGAGGGTGAGCGGGCCGGTGGCGAGGGTGCCGGTGCTGGAATTTCCCGGCGTGAGGGTGGCGCCGGAACCGATGATGACACTATTGGAAATGGCTCCGCCGCCGCTGAGGGTGGCGCCGGTGTTGATGGTGACGGTGCCGCCCGCGAGCGTGCCATCGACGGCGATTTCATTATCATAAATGGTGGTTGCGCCCGGGATGGTGGCATTTCCCGCGAAGGTGAGCTTCGAGCCGCCGCGCTTGATGAAGCCGCCGGTGCTGGTGACGGCGCCGGCGAGAACGAGCGGGCGGTTCAGGTAGATGTCCTTGGCTCCGGCCTGATTGAAACTAACCGAGCCGGTGATGGTAACGGTGCCGGCGGCGTTTCCATTGATCGTGTTGGTATCGATGATCCAGCGCTGGGTGCGGATTTCGAAATCGTTGGCAAGCGTGCGATCGCCCGCAGCTTGGAACCACAACTGGGCGCTGCCCGGGGCATCGCCGAGGATGACGGAGCCGGTGCCGAAGCCGGTGTCGCTCGCGACGGAGAGATTGCCCGCGCCGCTGGCGGTAGTGCCGCCCGCGTAGCTGGAATTCCCACCGAGGGTAAGGCTGCCGGTGCCGGCGATGCGGAGGGAGCCGGTGCCGGAAATGGCGTTGGCGAGAACGAGGTCGGAGCCGGAAGTGATCTGAAGCGCGCCTTGGTTGGCAATCGCGCCGGTGCCGGGCCGGCCGCCGGTGCCGATTTCCAACGTGCCGCCGCCGATGCTGGTGGTGCCGGAGTAGCTGTTCTGCCCGGCGAATTTCCATGTGCCGGTGTTGTTCTTCTCGATGCTCAGAGCACCGCCGCCGTTGGCGATGACGCCGGAAACGACACCATTGCCGACGCCGGTCAGGATGAGCGAGCGGGTGGCGGAAATCCCGTTGGAAATGGGGCCGCCGAGCGTGAGCGTGTCGGCTTGGGACTCGATGGCGTAGCCGCCGCCGGAGTTGGAAATGGCGATGGAACCGTTCCAAGCGTTGTTCCCGGCGATGTTCCGCAAGAAGGCGGAAGCGCCGCGGCCGGCGGTGGTCAGGTTGGCGGAAAGGGCGATGTTCCCGTCCAGTTCGATGCGGGAAACCGAGCTACTCGTGCCGGGCAAGTTCACCGTGGCAATGCCGCCGAGCGCCTGCGAGGAGGCGAGCCGGACAATGCCGGAATCGCCGGCAGCGAAGGTGATATCCGGGGTGGCGAAGTTGTTGTTGCCGGACAGTACGAGGGTGCCGGGGCCGGATTTCGAAAATCCCGCGCCAGCCATGGGGGCGGAAATCGAAACGGCCTGCCCGGCGGCGAGCGCGTTCACCTTGAGGTCGGGAACACCGCTGGAAACGGCCAGCGTGAGCGTCCCGGCACCGCCGAGCGACCAGCCGCCGGGGGTGGCGGGATCGCTGTCCGAGAACGAAAATTTCCCGATCGTGCGGGCGGCGGAGAGGGTGACCGAGCGGGTGCCGGTGGGATCGTTCGCGAAGGTGGCGGTGGCGCCGGAGCCGCTGGCGATGGTGGCGCCGGACCAGTTCGCGGCGGTCTCCCAAGCGCCGCCGGAGCTTGCGGACCAAGTGCCATCCGCGGCGCGCGCGGGATTTCCAGAAATGCAGGCAAGGAGGGCAAGCAGACAGCAGGCGCGGGAAGATTTCATGGGTTTGGCGGGTTTTACCCGGTGGGACCCGAGCGGGCGCAGCCTAGGCCACGGCAGTACAATCGCAAGACAGCGCGGCCCCACGAGAATGCGCGAGGAGCGGAAACCGGTCCAACAGCGGGGCCGCGGGCCGCCGCAGCCCCCTCAATAACTGCGGCCCCAGATGGCGTGGCGGGTGGTTTCCCGCGCGGTGAGGAAGCAGGTGGAAGGGCCGGTGGTCAGGCCCGCCGGCAGGTTGGCGCCCTCCACAGGGAGGCAGCGAATGGTGATTTTGTGCTGTTTGGAAAGCACCTCCTCCTGTTCGCGATCGCCGTTCCACGCGGTGTAAAGCCAGCCGGGATTTTCCTTCTCCCAGTGGGCGTGGAAATCCTCGGCGGTGTCGCACGCGGTGAGATTCGCATCGCGGAACGCGGTGGCGCGGGCGAGCAGCGTCTGGTGGATTTCCCCGAGGATGTCGCCGGCGCGCTGGATGAATTCCTCCTTGTCCGCGAAATCCTTGGCATTCGTCGGCTGGTCGCGGCGCTGCACGCAGATTTTTCGCGTCTCGATGTCGCGCGGGCCGATTTCGATGCGGATCGGCACGCCCTTCTTGATCCATTCCCATTTTTTCACGCCGCCCGAGAGGTCGCGGTCATCGACATGGACGCGGATCGGTTCGCCCTCGGACTGCTGGTTGCGCAGCGTTTCGGCCAGCGCGTGGCAGCAATCCAGCACCACCTGCCGGTGTTCCGGCTTCGGGGCGACGGGCAAAATGACAATCTGCTTGGTGGCGACGCGCGGCGGAAGGACGAGGCCGTCGTCATCGGAATGCGCCATGATGAGCGTGCCGATGAGCCGCGTGGAGACGCCCCATGACGTGGTGTGGACGTGTTGCACGCCGCCATCGCGGCCGGTGAATGAAATGTTCTGCGCCTTGGAGAAATTCTGGCCCAGGTAGTGCGAGGTGCCGGCTTGGATAGCCTTGGAATCCTGCACCATGGCCTCCACCGTGAGCGTCATTTCCGCGCCGGGGAACCGCTCGTTCTCGGTTTTCTCGCCCGCGACGACGGGGATGGCCAGGTGGTCGCGGAGGAATTGCTCGTATTCGCCGTGGATGAGCCGGGTTTCCGCCAACGCTTCCTCGCGGGTTTCGTGGGCGGTGTGGCCCTCCTGCCAGAGGAATTCCGCCGTCCGGAGGAACAGCCGGGGCCGCATTTCCCAGCGCATGACGTTCGCCCACTGATTAATCAGCAGCGGCAAATCGCGGTAGGATTCGATCCAGCGGGCGAAGGCGGCGCCGATGATCGTCTCCGAGGTCGGACGGATGACGTAGGGTTCGGCCAGCTCGCCGGCCGGGATCAGCTTGGTTTTTCCGGTTTCCGGATCCTTGCGGGCCTCCAGCCGGTGGTGGGTGACGACGGCGCATTCGGTGGCGAAGCCTTCGGCGTGCTCGGCCTCTTTTTCCAAATAGGCGAGCGGGATTAGCAGCGGGAAATAGGCGTTTTGATGCCCGGTGGCCTTGAATCGCCGGTCGAGCTGCTGCTGGATCAGCTCCCAAATTCCGTAGCCCCACGGCTTGATCACCATGCATCCGCGCGTCTCGGAATTCTCGGCAAGGTCGGCGGCCTTG
>JBBSUD010000108.1:0-20120 GCA_038235225.1 Verrucomicrobiales bacterium | reverse complement strand
TGGCGACATCCGCCGCTCCGGTTGCTCTCCAGCAGAGCCGTATCCTGCGGATGCCGCCGCAGGATCGGAAGATGGCCGGGAACATGCAAGCCCGGCTCCCCCTAACGACTACTAATGAGGCTTGCAGCCGGTCCCAGCCACCACCAAAAACGTGTCCAAGTTTAACCGATGTTGTCGGTCTAACTGTAACCCATGTTCCCGTCCATACCCCCCCACTCGCGGATGCGTGGACTTTCCGGGATAACAGCAGCCATGCTCCTGCCTTGCTTTTCGACTCCGCGACCTGCACCCTTCAGCAAGTAAAACAATTCCTCTTCCCGTGAAAACGACAAAACCAACGCCAATCTCCAGCAAACAAAGCCAGCAACCCGGCTACATCGCGCTCGGCCAAGCTGCCGCCAAAACCATGGCCAAAGAACTCCGCGCGTAGCACAAACGCTGGAAACTTCCCCTGCTTTCCTGGAAAGGCGGCAAAGTCGTCGAAACCAAGCCATGATACCCGCAGGCAACTATGCTGGCACGCGCCATGATTTGTGGATTTCGCGGCGCGAAATGGAGCGCTGATTTCAGTTGGCTAGACCGATTACGCGTTATGAAATAGGATCCAACGCGACGCTGGCAGGCTTATTTGAAATACTCGCCGGCTGAAGCCAGCGCTCCGTGAAGAGTGCCTTCTCCATCTAATTCCACAAATCCTGATGCGCGGCAGTATATCTGCACCTCGCGGGACAAGTCCTCTGATTACCCATAGCAAAATTCCGCCGCTTTTGCCGATGGGCTCTTGACTGGCCCTGAGTGGCGCGCGACGGCTGGCGGCATGTGGAAAATGTTCCTGCTTGCGCTCGCTTTGCTACCCGCCTGTTCCAGTTTGCCGGTCCCGGGATCCGCGCCAGTCACGGCGGATTCAGCAGCCGCGCGCCGGTTGTTGGACCGATCCGCGGTTGCCAGCGGCGATCCATGGGGGATTCTCCGGAAGGTGGAGGTGGCCTACGCTGGCAAGTGGTCGGGCATCGCGGCGAAGGTTCAACCGGTGGTGGTGGACGAAAGATTTCGCAGGTCCTCGGTGGAGGCCTATCTGCCTCGCAGCAGCCGGGTGAGCCAGGTCCACACCGGTCCGGGTGGGACCAAGCAGGTGCTGCGCGCGCCGGGGTCGATCGAGGTCCGCTACTCGGGTGTTAGAAATTCCGATCCGGACGTCAACGATGCCGCGGCGCTGGTCGCGGATGCTTATACGGTTTTCCTGTTCGGGCCATCCTACTTGAGGACACGCGCCAACGGGCTGGGCATAGTGGCTTCCCGGACGGTGGGAGGAGAAGTCTGTGACGGCGTGCAGGGAATCCTGCGACCGGGCCTCGGGCGCTCGGGAATGGATCGGTTCATTGTCTGGATCGGCCGGGATTCCAGACTTATGCGGCAATTTCAATTCAGCACCGACGGCCTCGCCAGTACACGCGGGGCGGATGTGGAGGTAACATTTTCCGAGCACTGGAAAGCGACGGATGGCGCGGTCTGGCCGCGCCATTTTGTCGAGCGGATCGTCCGGCCGATCCCGGTGCAGGCGCATGATTGGCGGATGGTCTCATTAAAGAGCGAGCGGAATTAGCATTCCCGATAAACGATCGATTCCGCCCGACCGCGCCAGTGAGTCGCGGCTATGAACAAAATCCGGATGGTCCAACATCATAGGAAATTTAACGGTCGGCGGATTGACTCGTCAGTTGATTGAGGTGACGGCTCATCTTTCCCCAAAATGGAAAGAAACCCGTGACTGCCAGCTTGAAAGCATGCGTATCCGAGCAGCGGCGGATGAGCGTGAGCGCGATGCCAGCGGAATTGAGCCGTTGCTGCAACTGTGGCACGAGATCACCCACGGGGCCAACGGTCGGCGCAAACGACACGACCTCTTCGATGCCATGAATCGCAGCCCAATTACAGATGCTTGCCGCCGGATCGTCGTCCTCATTAAGCTCTGTCGAGCATTGGAAATGCGCCGCAGCCCGGGCGAGACCATCAGCAAGTAATTTCCCCAGAGCCGCCATTCGCAGCTCGTTCGGAGCGAAGTAGTGAGGGCCGGAATTCTTGCTGGTGAACGCGGCGACAGCGATCGGCGAGAGGTTTGCCAAGGGGCCGATTTCGGGAAGTAAATCGTCCGCATGAAGCCAGATCCCGATCCGGCGCCCCTTGTCCGGAACCGCCCCAGGATAGTCTGGCAATGTCTCGAGTGCCGTGTTGGCAAACTCGATGGCGACCGCCGGAGTAACGGCTCCATCTGCGATTCGCTCGATGCCGGCGCGATCGCGGAGTAGAAATTCTGGTGCGTATTTCGCGATGTTGGATTCTCGAACGAGGTATGTTTTCCCGGGAGTCTGCAGGCCCGCGACCCAGCGCCACGAGAGCGTGTTGCTGGCCGGATCGGCGTCTAGCAGGTTCCGGAAAAACCATTCCGCGCCCAGTTCCCATGGCAAGCGCTCGACGTGAATCCAAAAGCTGGCCCACCACATCCGGGCGTGATTGTGAAGGTAGCCGGTGGTGATCAATTCCCTCGCGATCGCGTCCATGCAGGCCACGCTGCTCTCGCCGGCAGCAACAGCTTGCGCGCGCCTGAGGACCGCCTCGGGAAGAGTCCCATGCAGCTCCCGCACCCGCCGCTGCCAGGTGCTCCACACGTCCGGACGCTGCTCCAGCCAGCCTTTCCAATATCTCCGCCAGCAGACCTCCTGCAGCCATTTCTCCACCGTGTGGAATTCATAATTCCGCAGAGTATCGAACACCACCTCGTCCTCTAGCAGAATACGGTGGCACAGGGCGACGCTGAGACGCGAGACATTGCGATGGTGCGGCTCCACATGATTCCGCCGCATGGCGTAGTCGCCGAGGCCTGGGAGGAAAGCTGACCAATCGGCCAGCGCGTCGTGCCGGGTCAATGGAATGGGATTCATCGAAGAGAGGCGCCGATTGATCGATCCGGTTCCGAAGCTTGCGCGGGTCGGTTGGTGCGGCAGCGATCGCTGCAAAATTTCACATCATCCCAAACTCGCTCCCACTTTTTCCGCCACGAGAACGGTCGTCCGCAAGTGACGCAGACTTTCTCCGGCAGATGTTGTTTGCTCACCCCCTTCATTTTGTAGCCGTGTCCGGTGTCTTCGGGTTCATCTGGAGAAAAGTTTCACGATTGACGTATCATGGTGCGGGTTTCGCGTCACGCCAGACCTGAAGTGAGGAAAAGGAAATACCGGGTGTCTCATGTAAGTCGGCGGCGGAGGACCGGTGCGAGAGAAGCGGGATCGATTGATTGCGCATTCACAAATCTCGAAGGGGCCAGTCCCGAAGCCGCCCTCCATGTCATTCTCAACGAGACCCTGATCAAAGTCGATTTCATGATCCGGAAGCGGGAAGACCATTACCTCGTCGAATTCGAGGTACGCCAGGGCATCACCGTCCGGGACAGGTCACTGTGGATCGTCAGCAAGAAAGACCTCATCCTCTCCAAGCTCGACTGGGAAAAGGAAAATCCCAGAGCCAAGTCCAGCTCGCCGACGTCGAAAATCTCCATGCCACTGGCGCGGACACCGAATATTAACACTATGGTCTCGAAGATTGAACCTAGCCGATATGCTGACACGGGATTCTCGATAGCAGGTACCCCGCCAGACCTCAACGCCCACCCCATCCGCCTGATGGATGCAGAAAACTGGACCCGAGCGCCTCATCATCGGCTGCCAGAGGGCCCACACCGCCCGCCATTTCGTCTGGTCGGAAATCCTTGAATCCCTTGAGAAGGAGGTGAGACGCCGAATTTTCATTCAGTGGTTCTACGGCAAGTCATTCAAAGTCGGCCAGGAATCCCAAGCCCGACCACTTCGCCGGATGTTCGATTTCAATGACCCCATCGATCTTGCCGCCATCTTCAAATAAGTGGTTTGGGTCTCAGGCCACACTTCTTAATTCCACTGAGTTGAATGTTTAGGTTCCCTCAATCCCGGTGGGTGGAGCTTCCGTCGGTCGATGCCTGATCCCATTTTTCATGTCCCCGTTTCCCACGGACGGGAGCTCAGTTCTTCTCCGGAAATGCGGTGAGAAACGCTCGATAAAAGCGTTTGGGGCCGGTCGCCAGGTTGGCGGGGTGGGTGTATTCCCAGATATCAGCTTCTGGCCTTGCCGTGGTGACCAAGGTCCAGCTATTGGGACTCAGATCGATACTGGTTTCCAGAGTGAGCAAATAGTAGGGAGTGGTTTTTAGCGTTAGATCCACCGCACCACCGGATGCTCTCGAAATAGCGGTGAAATTGGGAACCTCTGGAATAGGCAGACTTTCCAGCTCGCTGTTGAAGGTGACACCGGCAGTGAACGCCAAGGCTCTGCCGTCCATGGTGCTGCCAGTATCCATGGTGACGCTTTGAGCCGCCATGATCGTACCTTTGAATACGGCGAAGGTGCCGATCGTGGCCGAGGCGCCGACTTGCCAGAAGATATTTCTCGGCTTGGCACCACCTACCAGCAGAATCTGGATATTGCTGCCGACTCCGAGACTGCTTGCGATTTGAAAAATCCAGACGTCGTCCTCACTGCCGGTCAAGGTGAGATTGGCACCTGTGATCAAGGCCCCGCCGGTGAATTTGTAGAGGCCGGGGATCAGGTTGGCACCGCCGATATTTCCGGCTCCCGGATTGAGGTTGGAACCGGAAGGAACCGGTGTCCGACCGGCCGCACTGTTGTAGGCGGTGGTCAGATCGCTCTTGGCAAGAGACAGCAGGGTTGGATTCATCACCGATCCCGGAGGCCCGGTGGAATCGACGGCGAAGATCGTGCCGTTTACCTGGGATTGGGTGAGGGCGATTTCCGAGCCGGCGATGGGACTCGCGCCGACATCGCCATTGATTCTTCCAGAACCCGAAGTGGTGATGGCTGCGCCCGAAAGAATCGTGAAACGGGCGGCGGAACCCAAATCGACAGGCACCGGACCAGCCGCTGTCAGCGTTTGGTGCGGAAGGATCAAGGCTACGGCGAAGATGAATGTTTTCATGGTTCGCGTCGGTTTAGTTGGAAAGGGTGGTGAGGAAGGCGCGGTAAAATCGCTTCGGGCCGGTAGCCAGTGTTTCATCATGGATGAATGTCCACGGGGTGGTTTGCGGAGTCGCAGTGGTGACTTGCGACCAGCTATTCGGCGACAGGTCGGTGCTGGTTTCCAAGGTTACGAGGAAATAGGGAGTGGTTTTGAGCACGAGGGTTACCTCGCCACTCGCCGTTCTGGAAATGCTCGTGAAACCAGGAGTTGCCGGGTCTGGTAAAACACCGCCCGAGCCGTTGTAGGTCACCGCGCCGTTCGATGCCAATGCCGCGCCATCCAGAGTGCTACCCGAATTCATCGTAATCGACGTATGCGCCAGAATGGTTCCTTTGAATTTGGCGGTCGTGTCGATCACCGCAGAAGTGCCAACTTGCCAGAATATATTTCGCGCAAGCGCACCGCCCGCCAAGGTGATTGACATTCCACTCCCGACTTGGAGATCGGCGGCGAGTTGGAAAATCCACACATCGTCCGGGCCGCCCGTGAGGGTAAGGTCGGAGCCCGTGATGGAAGCCGTCGTGGTGAATTTGTAGAGGCCGGGGCCGAGGGTCAATCCGCCCATATTGCCATCACCCGGATTGAGGAAGGCTCCGGTGGGAGCCGGCACCCGACCGGCCGCGTCATCGTAAGCAGTGCTCAAGTCCCCCTTCGCTGAGTCCAATAAAGCAGGCGCGATCACCGATCCAGAGGGTCCGGCGGCATCGACGACATAGATTTTCCCCGTCACCAAGGGATCCGTGACCCCCATGCCCGCCCCGCCGCCCGGACTCAGCCCGACATCCCCCGCGATGGTCCCTCCGCCGGTGGTGGTGATCGCGGTGGCGGCCAGGATTGTGAAAGGCGCCGCCGATCTCAGATTGACCGCCTCAAGACCTGCTGCCCCCAGACTTCCATGCGGCGAGATCATGGCGGCGGCGATCGCGATGCCCGCCAGCGAGCGCCGCGGATACATTGGATAGGGCGGGCAGGCAGTTTGCGCTGACACCGGGGACTTCGCTATCGTGACAGGATGGTTTTTCATAGTTGGATTTGTATTTCTAGTCGTTATCTGGTGGTGCCCTTCTCGAGATGGACCAGATCCTCGTTATCCGCCGAAATACGCCGGAAGCCACGAAGGAAACCCCAGCGTGCTGAACCTTAAGCTCGTTGTCCACATCTTTTCAATGGGGTGTAACCCTACCCTCACTGCAGCGCCATTTTTTGAAGTATCGGACGGAGGAGCTGGGAGTTTGCAGGACGGATAGGAGGGCATATCCACTTGGCGGGCGGGGAGTAGTGATGGCGGAGGAGCGCCGGATCAAGGCTTGCAACCGGCGCTTGGCAGTGGCAAAAATGTCGAGTGGAATGTGAGACAGTGATGGTTGTTTGATCACACGATTTGACCTTACTTGGGCCGACTTACCGTCTATCCACTTTTAACGAAAATCTCCTTATCCCTTGCCACGAGGAACCGTCCGTTTAAAAATCCGAGAAATGAAACGTCTTCTTGCACTTTTCATCATCTGCCTGCCGGCACCGCCTGTCATGGCGCGAGCAGAGCCTAACATTCTTATCATCCTAGCCGATGACCTGGGATATGGCGACGTTTCTTGCTATAACCCGAAGTCCAAGGTGGCCACGCCGAATCTCGACCGCCTCGCGCGTGAGGGCATGCGCTTCACCGACGCCCACAGCGCTGCGACCGTCTGCACGCCTTCCCGCTACAGCCTGATGACCGGCCAAATGGCGTTTCGCGTTCCGGGAGGTGGCAAGGTTTTCACCGGCGTCGGTGGTCCTTCATTGATCGCGCCAGGTCGGTTGACCTTGCCAGCGATGCTGCGTGCCAAGGGCTACGAAACGGCTGCGGTTGGAAAATGGCATGTGGGCCTGACCTTCCGCGACAAGGATGGACAACCCATTACCGACGGCGGAGTCACGGCCGTCCAGCGGGTCGATTTCTCGCGTCGCATCGAGGGCGGGCCGCTTGATCACGGTTTCGACCGTTTTTTCGGAACTGCCTGCTGCCCTACGACGGATTGGCTCTATGCTTTCATCGACGGCGACCACATCCCAATCCCCCCGGCTGTCCTGCTAGATACGAAGCAGCTACCGGATCACGCCTACTCAGAGGATTGCCGTGGGGGCTTCATCGCACCGGATTTCCCGATGGAGGAAGTGGACATGGTATTTCTGAAACAAAGCACCGAGTTTCTGGAGGAACATGTCCGTGAATCTCCCGGCAAGCCGTTTTTCCTTTATCACGCAAGCCAGGCGGTCCATCAACCTTCTTTCCCCGGCAACAAGTTCAAAGGGAAAACCCAAGCAGGTCCGCACGGCGACTTCATCCGCGAGTTCGACTGGATCGTGGGCGAACTCTTGAGAACTCTCGAACGCCTCGATTTAGCCAACGATACCATTGTCATCATCAGCAGTGATAACGGGCCGGAAACGACCGCTGTGGTGAACATGCGAAAAGACTATCAGCACGACGGCGCGGCTCCTTGGCGCGGCATGAAGCGTGACGATTGGGAAGGCGGCCACCGCGTTCCGTTTATCGTGAGATGGCCCGGCCGGGTGAAGCCTGGCCAGACATCCAACCAACTTCTCAGCCTAACCGATGTGATGGCGACTGTAGCAGCCGTCGTCGGTGCCGATCTGCCCGACGAAGCGGCCGAAGACAGCTTCAACATGCTCCCCGTTCTTCTAGGCGCGGCCGATTCGCCAGTCCGCCCCTATCTTCTGGAGCAGGCGTTCGGGGGCGAGCGCTGGCTTTCCATCCGCCGCGGAAATTGGAAATACCTCGACCACCAAGGATCCGGCGGAAACAACTATGACAACCTCCTCCTCAAGCCATTTGCAGTAAAAGACACCGAGCCGGACGCGCCAGGCCAGCTTTATGACCTCACTGAAGATCCCGGCGAGACGACCAATCTTTACAAGGAGAATCCCGAGATCGTAAAGGAACTCAAAGACAAACTCGACGAATCGAAGCGCTCCGGTCGCAGTGCTCCAAACAGATAACGACCGACGCAATCCAGCGCGGCACAGAATCTCTCTGGGTGGCATTGCTTTGATTCAGCCATCATGGCACCGGTGTTAGACCACGTGATATAACTTCATTCCATTCCGTGCAAACGATTTGCATCCTCCTGCTCCGGAGGTTGTTTTGTCTGCGGCCGGAATCGTACTTCGCATTCGCGGGCCGTGGAACGGCGGTTCGCGTTCGGGGTGGAGGAAAAGGAGAAATTTCCTCGCGTTGTTGCGGATTCAAAAAAAGTGCGCGGGTTGCCGGATGGTTCTCTATCGGCTGATGTGGCACCCTTTCCATCTCTTGCTGGATGCGCTACCGATGGCGGACCCTGGAATTTCGGACGAGGTGTTATGAGAGCACCTATCGGCGATTTACAGCGAGGCGCTTGTCGCCGGAGTGTTGAAGGAACTGGCAGATACCCGAGACCCTGGCAGGGATGGGACCGAGCCAAGCATGTCTGTGGCGGAGACGCACCAGCGTTTCACCCTATGGTTCAATCGGGCGCATTCCAAGACTGGCCGGCTACGGGAAGATCGATTTAAAATCCTGATCGTGGAGGATGGAATCACCGCGAAGACAATTTCAGCCTCTATCGATCTTAATCCGGTCCGAGTTGCCATAGTGTAGGGACCGGCGGTTTGCCGCTTGGAACAGCTATCGCGAAGTGATAAGCGGTGGCTCGAAGAACATGGAAAAATCGCGCGGGCAGGTTCGGGCCGGGCGCCAGCGATTCAGGCAAACGCACCGAGGCCGTAGCAATTGCTACCGCTGATAGGGGTAGAATGGACTCAGATAGATCGGCTCCGGCGGAAGGCGAAACCAGCGACGGTGCTGAGGAGGAGGCAGGCGGCGGAGGGTTCGGGGACCTCAACGATTTGAAGGCCGGAGATCACCCCGAAACCGGTGATGGGTGCCTCGGAGTCCTGAATTGTGACCACGATGTTGCCAGAGGCGTCGGGAGCGATTGAACCTTGCAGGGCGAATTCGGCCCCCTCTGTCCATGAACCATCATAAGCAGTTCCGGAGGCTACTTTGGTGACCGAGTTGATCGTATAGCCGGTTACAAAGGCTGAGTTGATGAAATAGAGGTCATAGAAGGAGAGAGGATTGAGTCCCTGGATCGTAAGGGTTGCGACCTCGCCGGAACGGGCGAAAACCCGATCGCCCTGCAGGGCCCCGGGATCCGTAGGCAGCGGAGGTGCGCCGTTGAAAGATCGGAAGAAGCCACTAGTGAACTGGATGTTGACGGTCGTTCCGACGCCAGTGGATGAGGTCAGGTTGTTGAACTGGACGGGATGAGCAACCGAGGGGTCGGTGGTCGCATCTCCATCGGCGGCGAGAGGAATCTGAAGATCATTCCAGATCGTGCCGGCATCCGGTGCGGGCCCGGTGGAAGTATAAAGAATGGGTGGCGGATTGGACCCCACGTTGTTGGCGCTGATGTCGCGGCTGAAGTCGGCGTTGACGGTGATCGCAGCGGAGAGGGACGCAGGAAGGAGGGCGCTGAGCAGTGCGAAGTAGCGGTATGGACGATTCATTGGAATGCTTCTAAATTGCTTGTTTTGTTGATTTCTAGCGAGTTACGGCTTGCGGAATGATTCAGCAATCGCCTACTTCCGGTCGGTAGCGCGATCAGCCGAAAAATCTTCTTTTTTCCCGAAAAAGCGGATAGCCCGCAAAAAATGCCTCAGCGATTACGCGAGGAAGTGATTACCCGTGCAATTATTTGGCACGCCCGCGATTTCGGGCTACGGGAACGATTTCGGTCCAAGCGCAAAACGTAGAAGGGCATATGCGGTTGTCCGGAGGCAGCACGATGAAGATTCCGCCAATCGCCAGACAGACGTCGCATCGTTTGGGGTATCCACGTGGTGCGGTCGGACTGCCCGGGGTGCCGCTGCCCGTATTGCTGCCGAACGTTCGGATGCAATGATCCAGCCCGTTACGCTAGATGAACGAATGGCCGGCACCTAATCCGCCTTTAGGCACATTTAGATTGAGGCACATGACCGTGAGACCGGAATTCGATAAACCGCCGCGGTCGCCGCCGAACTTGAGCGAAAGGTGTGGCCGATCTACCGAGTGGAGATTCCAAGCTAACGTTTTTAAATAATTTTCGCTCTCGGAAGCAGCCGCTGCCCACCAACTGATGGAAGGCGGCAACCACCTTGTAGAACTCGTATTAGTCCCCTCGCAGGCTTCCGCAGAAAAGATCCTTCAATGCCCAATCAGGAGCGGTTGAGGACCGTCAAAGCAACCTCATTCCACTGCCACCCAATCCACCTCAAGCGCAAAGTCTCCCGCCTTCTTATCGCCGATCAATATCCCAATTTCCTTTACGCGCTTCAACGCTAGTGGTGGTCCGTCCAGCTTCTGCCCCCGCCAGCTCGGCGAAAGCCTCTGAAAGGGTATTGTCACCTCCGTCCATTTCCCTGCCTCGGTCGGAAATTCGGCACCTTAGGAAACCGGACTTCCATTGTGCATCGCCTCCGTGGAAAGCCGTAGTTGATAGGTGCGGCCGTCACCGCGAACTCGCAGGGTAAGCGCCGTTTTTCCATCAAAATCGAAATCTCCCGAAGCCCGCACCGAGGAAAATCCGCCGTTGTTCTCCAGCGAAAGTTTTCCCGTAAAAAACAGCGAACCCTCGCTCACAGCCGGGGTGCCTTGGGAAAGTCCGCCCATCACGCCATCGTTGATCGCCACCCACTCCAGCTCGGTGCGACTTCCGTTGAATTGCATCAAAATCTTCATAGGCTCTCCGCGTTTTTCCTCCTCAACCCCACGAAGGCTTAAAGCACCAAGAGACAAAACAATCAGCGCCAATGGAAGAGTGGGATTCATCACCGCCAGCAAACTCCCGAAACGACAAAGTGCAAGACTAAATCTTTCCTCTCCGGCTGAGCTAACCCAGAAGATGGAAGTGTCGCGGCAACTCTGCATACGCACACCTCCGGGCTACATTTCGAGATCCAACAACACCCGAAGCGCCAAGAACCATCCGCGATCGAATTCCGCAAAAGGCGAAAAGCGACCCCTTGTTCCGACAAAGTTCTGGCGCACTTTCAGGCGTCCATGGATTTTCCACCAACCTGTGCAGCAGCCATCTACCTTCGTATCTCGAGCCATTCGGTGGGCCCCCGCGCGAAAGATCGAGCACGAGGGAGCGCCCGTAATTTCTTACATTCCCACCCGCATTGTTTTCTTCGGCTTTCAACCGTTGAGCACGGTATGCATCGACCGATGTAGGTCCACCACGACTTCTTTTCATGAACCTATTAACGCCTCAACACTTCAGCTTTTGCCCATGACTTCCTACCTCGGATCGCTCGTCGCAGACGCCGCTGCCATGCCCGTTCACTGGTATTACGATCGTGAAGCACTCCGCGCCGAATACGGCGAAATCAACGGCTACCTCGCTCCGAGGAATCCCCATTCCGGCTCGATTCTTTGGCGCTCCCACTACACCCCAGCGAATGAGAAAGGCGAAATCCTTCACGATCAAGCGCAATACTGGGGCCAGCGCGGCATCCACTACCACCAGTTTCTCCAAGCCGGTGAGAATACCATCAACTTCCAACTCGCTACCGAATTGGTTCGGTTATCGGAGCGGAACGGCGGCTACGATCCGGACGAATGGCTTGCGCACTACATCGATTTCATGCTGACGCCAGGAATGCACCGCGATACCTATTTGGAAGAATATCATCGCGGATTTTTCGCCCGTTACGCGGAAGGGAAAGAACCTCGTAAATGTGCCATCCACGACGAACACATCGGAGGTCTCGCCCAGGTTCCCGCTCTTTGCGACATTCTCGGAAATCTCGATCTCCCGGAGCTTCGCGAAGCCGTCAAAGAACATGTCGGCCTCACCCACGCCCACCCAAATGTTCAGCGCGCTGCCGACACCCTCGCCCGGCTTCTTTTCCGAATTAAACATGGCGTTCCTCTCCGCGACGCGATCCGCAGCGAAGCGGGCGACTGGATCTCCGGCAACAAGGCCGACAAATGGACCTCCCAACCTGACACCCACGTGATCGGTCGGCGATTTTCACCCGCCTGCTACATCGCCGAATCCATGCCCGCCTCGCTCTATCTTGCTTGGAAATACCATGAGGACTTTTCCGCGGGCATCTCCGCCAACGCCATGACCGGGGGTGACAATTGTCACCGCGGCGCTGTCGTAGGTTCCCTGCTTGCCGCTGAAAACGGCATCCCGGATCAATGGTTGCGATCCTTGGCCGCTGCGGAGGCGCGGCGTCCGGTTGTGCAACCACGGCTCTCCGGGAAAATAAGGGACGGCGTGGTAATCACCTGAGACATCTTTGGCGCCGACGAGTGAGGTTGAGACTCGGGACTGTGGTTCCGATTGCCAGTGCTGGGAGGCGCGGCAGCGGTGGTGTCGCTCGACCGGCGGGTCCGCTTTTTGCTTCAGCGTATCATCAGCCCGAAGCTCTCGCTTGAAAGAACGATGGAACGAAACCCGGTCCTTCGAAAACGACTTTTCCCGGCTACCGCAGATTTACTAAATTCGAAGCCGCCTCGAAGCGAAGTGAAAACTCTTCATCAAGCCGGAAAAACAGCTTGTTCATTCCATTGAAGTTGTATTCTCGATCAGTTGCACTTGCCGCTGATGAACTCAACGAGCCTTTTGCCGCTCATTTTGTTCGATGTGCATTCCGTCTCCACGGTGTTCTTGAACTGCGGGGCGCCGGCTAGGTACCGAATGAATTGATCCTGAATGATTCCATTACCGGTCAAATGCACTTCATCGGCATGTTGCATATGACTGGTGATCTCCTTGAAAAAATGGTTTTGCAGGGTCTTTTTCCGGTTGTGCTTGGCATTCTCGTTGGAATTGCCATCTACACCAGAATTGTCCGCGTGACCTAAGACGAAAAATTCGCTAGCGCTTACATCGGCATAACCAACGATGGCGGCGTGGTGCGAGTCCATCCGAACGCCAAACTGCTTCATATTTTTTCTAACACGTAGCTACATGGACGCAGTTTGAGTCCGATAGCGAACTTTTTCCGTATTCCTCGCAGGCGTCATCGCGGAGAACCGATGCGGGGCGGCGATTCCTAGCGAAGACATCTACCCTCGCTAACACAAAAAATTTGTTCGGCCCGGGATCCGTTGGTGCGGGAGCGGTTTCGCCCGTAATGACTCCCGTGAGGAAGAGCGCCCGGAAAGAAACAACGGATGGGAGCTCAACGAGCACGTTGTATTTGAAAGAACCCGGGTGGGGGCTGCTGATAATCGGCGATTTCCAAGCCTCCGAAATCGCAGAAACGGGTAACAGAACTGGCGGAGTCTTCCCATGCCGACCCAGCCCCCCATTTTTGCATTGCGACCACTTACATTAGATCGCGGTAGCCAAAGGACAGCGCGTCACGCCAGCTCCAGCCATAGCGGGTGTGTTCATATAAAATGATTTGAGGATAGCGATAGCGTACGGCCGCAAATCAATTGATCAAAGAATCTAGAGCTGCCATACAACGAGCCGATTTGCTTGGTCATCAGCGCCGAATTGCTGGTTGCACCATCGTATGGCACCTCTCACAGCTTGAAGCTCGGAGAGCCGGAGCGCGAGCGGCTGTTACTATACACCTCGTCCATGCCCGATCTCGCCAGTGCTGTGATAGCCGGCGCCAAGATTCCGGTAGCGTTTGCTTTGCGAGGTGCCGTAACGGTCGTAACTGGTGTAGATACCCAGATCGTAATATCCAACACCCTCAAGCGCCACCTCCGCGGCGCGCGCGTGGGAGAATGAGAAAAATCCGGCGCAGCCCATTACGGCTGCGGCCACTGTCGATGCGATGGTTTTCAACTGAGGTTGCTCGCCGCTTGCGTCGCGGTC
The DNA here is from genome assembly GCA_038235225.1 of Verrucomicrobiales bacterium. GTDB lineage: Bacteria > Verrucomicrobiota > Verrucomicrobiia > Verrucomicrobiales > Akkermansiaceae > Luteolibacter. The sequence goes on along the minus strand of JBBSUD010000108.1, from coordinate 6,182 downwards.
TCAGTTGCCTGGTTCCATGAATCGAGATTCGGGAAAATTTCCGCCAACTTGACAGAAGGCGCGCCGGCTGCCGGATTTTTGACTTTCCTCCGGCTGCAGAATCATTAGAGTCCGCGGCAACCCTCCCGGGCGGACGGCCGTATCCATGCCTCGCCGGGGATCGGCGATCTAGCTCCCTCAGCTCGAACCCCCTCACCCAAACACTAAAATGATAATCCATACCCGCCGCAATTTCGTTAAAATCACCATGTTGGCATTGCCCGCGGCCAGCGGCTTGCCGATGATCGGCCGGCTAAGCGCGGCGGAGTCCGCGATGCCGTCGGAGAGCAAGCCCGACTCGAAAGTGGCAGGCGTCCAACTGGGCCTTAACGTGCCTTATAGTTTCGCCGCTCCTGAAATGAGCGGCGACGAAATCCTCAAAAACTGCCTCCTGCTCGATGTAAGCGCGGTGGAACTGCGGACGCAGCCGGTGGAGGCTTTTCTCGGCGTGCCGAAACACAAGCGAGGCATGAAGAAGCAGGATGCCGCCAAGCGATTGCAGGAATGGCGCGAATCCGTTTCCATGGATCGCGTGGCGGAATTTCGCAAGAAATACGAAGCAGCGGGAGTGCTCATCCAGATCGTCAAAGTGGACGGCATCTATGATATGACGGACGGTGAGCTCGATTATGCCTTCGCGCTGGCCAAGGCACTCGGTGCGCGGGCGATCTCCTGTGAGATTTCGCATAAAGACGAGGATCTCAAACGGATTGGAAAGTTCGCGGACAAGCATGAGTTCATGGTAAGCTATCATGGCCATGCCACGACCAAACCTGAGGATTGGGAGAAGGCGTTTTCGTTCGCAAAGCACAATGGCGCGAACGTGGACCTCGGGCATTTCGTCGCGGGAAACAATATTTCACCCGTGCCGTTCATCGAAAAATATCATGACCGGATCTCTCATGTGCATCTCAAGGACCGGAAGTTCCACAACGGACCTAACACCCGATTCGGCGACGGGGACACTCCCATCGCAGAGGTGCTGCGGCTGATTCGTGACAATCATTGGAATATCCAAGGAACGATCGAATTCGAATACAAGGTTCCGGCGGATTCCGATCGCATGACCGAGATCGGCAAGGCGCTCGATTACTGTCGTAAGGCACTGGCGTGAGCGCGATTCCGGCACTCACGGATGAACCCGGCTGGGGCGGGGGTTGTCGAAGGCGGTGGCCTTGGAACCAACCGACTGCGGCGGCGCATTACTCAGCCCGATAGTTCGGCATTTGGTGGAGTAGTGCCGCGTCCACGGCACGCCTCACACCGATATGGCAAGCCCAATTCAGGCGTATGAGTTGGACCCTGATGAGTATTCATCGAAGTTGCAGAAAATGTATTTTGGGGGATTCGCGATTCACCGGTCGTCACAACGAAACGACCATGCCCGAATCCAATCCGCCCGATCAGGTGTTCCTACGCGGCCAGATTCCCTCGTTCTTGCTGCCACCGTCCGGATTTTTCCATGGAAAATTCCGAACCAGAGGCAGGACCGGAATATGGGCTTGTTTTTTGTGTCCAGCGGAGTAAGAAACGTTTGTTATGAGAAACCACCCTCTTGCCTTTTTCTTCGCTTCGATCTCCATGCTAATGTTTACGTTTGGCCTGAGCGGTCGTATCGTGGCGGCGGATACGGGACAGTCGCAGTATTATGAATTGCGTGTTTACACAACCCAATCCGAGGAGCAGCAGGACCGGATCAGCGCTTATTGGGAGAAGGCCGCCGTTCCCGCTTATAACCGTCTGGGGATTGCTCCCGTCGGGGTCTTCACCGAGCTTGAGGCATCGCCCACAAACCATATTTACGTGCTGATTCCCTTCCCCAATGCGGCCGCCTACGCCGCCGGACCCGTCCAGCTCGCCGCGGATGCCGACTACCAAGCTGCGGGGGCCGGCTATCTGAATGCTCCCAAGACAGACCCCGCGTATGAACGCTTCGAGAGTTCCCTGCTGGTGGCCTTCGACGGCATGAAATCGCTCGCCCTGCCGCCGTCGTCCGCGGAGCGGAAACCACTCATCTTTGAGCTGCGCACCTACCAGAGCCACAGCGAGAACAAAGGCATCAACAAGGTCAGGATGTTCAACTCTGGCGAGATCCCGCTCATGCAGGACGTGGGACTCAGCCCCGTCTTCTTCGGCCAAATGGTGGTGGGCTCGCAGATGCCCAATCTAACCTACATGTTATCCGGCGAAAACATGGCAGCGCACAAGGAACACTGGAAGGCCTTCGGTGACTCTCCGATCTGGAAGAAGCTCAGCGGCGATCCGCTGTATAAGGACAATGTTTCCAAAATCATCAGCATCTTCCTGAAGCGAACACCTGCCTCACAGATCTAAAGTGGCGGTGAGCGGTCGGGCTCAACAACGGCTAAAATTGAAGATGTCGCATCTCAACAGCGGGGACGACCATTTACCCCGGCTTTGCCTTTCTACCGTTAGAGAAACAAACCTTAGTGACGGCAAGCATCCGAGCGGGGAGCTGCCGGCCCTCATCCGGCCAGACTCCGGGTTCCTGAAAACCAAGGGGAAATATTGAAGCGTCTAAGGAAACCGATTGTTGTTTTGCGCACCCCTCGAGTTAATCGACTTGCCGCTTGAATTTGCGCGACTTCTACAGCGTGCGAAGGCATGAGTCATGCGCGAAGCCATGCATCCGCCTGCGGCAAGCAACCAAATCCAATCACTCATTCCCTTGCCTACCAAAGTCCTCATCATCGGCGCCGGCCTTTCCGGACTTGCCTGCGCCCTCAGGCTTCATGAGGCGAGGATTCCCTTCCTCTTGCTGGAAGCCTCCGACGCCCCTGGCGGGCGCGTCCGGACCGATGAAGTTGATGGCTTTCTCCTCGACCGCGGCTTCCAAGTTTATCTCGATGCTTACCCGAATGCGGGACGGCTTCTTGACCTCCCGGCCCTCGCCCTTCGCCCATTCTCACCGGGTGCCTTAGTTTATCACCGTGGCAAGTTGCATCGGGTAATGGACGTCTTCCGCCGTCCCGGTTCCCTGATTCCAAGCGCCCTCGCGCCGGTCGGCACCGTCCAGGACAAACTCCGCGTCGCCCTTCTCAAGTGGCGCGCCTTTCGTTCGTCGCTTGCAGAAATCGCCGCCCGCCCCGACCGCGCCACCTCGGAATATCTGCGAGACTTCGGCTTCTCGGAAACGATGATCGATGTTTTCTTCCGCTCATTTTACGGCGGCATTTTCCTCGAGCGAGAACTCCGCACTTCCAGCCGTATGTTCGAGTTCACCTTCAAGATGTTCTCCGCCGGCAGCGCCACCCTGCCCGCGGGAGGTATGGGGGAAATCTCCCGCCAACTCGCCGCCCGGCTGCCCGCTGGCAGCCTCCACCTCAACTCGCCCGTCGCCGCCCTCGTCTCCGGCATCGCCACCCTCGCCTCCGGTGAAATCATCGCCGCAGGCCAGATCGTGGTGGCAACGGACGCGGCCACTACCGCCAAGCTCCTCCCCGATTTCTTTCCCCACCCGGTGGCATGGCGTGCCGTCACCAATCTCTACTATACATCCCGGAAATCCCCGATCAACGAACCGATCATCGCGCTCAACGGCAGCTCCGAAGGACTCGTCAACAACGTCTGCGTGCTCTCCGACGTCGCCCGCGACTATGCCCCGCCCGGCCAGCACCTCATTTCAGTCACCGTCCTTGGACTGAACGACCGGCCCGATCTCCCCGCCGCCGTCAAAAGCGAACTAACCGCCTGGTTCGGCGCCGAAGCGCGCGAATGGCGGCACCTTCGCACCGACCGCATCGAACACGCACTTCCGGAACAACTCCCGGGAGGCGAAAAACCATCCAGCCTCCCGCCCGGTCTCCATCTCTGCGGCGATTTCCTAACAAGCGCCTCCATCGAAGGAGCTGTCACCTCAGGCCTCGCCACGGCGGAGTCTCTGATCCACCATTTCAGCGATTTCGCCTGATGTTCCCGCCCGAGATTCTTTGGAAACTCCAACTCGTGCTCGCCGCGGCGATGACCGGCATCATTTGGCAGGTGCAGCTCCTCACCTATCCGCAGTTTCTCAGGGTTTCTGCTAGGGATTTCTCCGCGTATCACTACTCGCACACCATGCGGATGTCATGGGTTGTGGTGCCGCCCATGCTGGTGGAACTCGCGCTCGCATTGCTCGCCGCTTGGCAGCTCCGCTCCACCGTTTCCTATCTCGCCCTCGCCTTGGTCATCGCCCTCTGGCTCACCACCGCCCTCGTTCAAATCCCCCTCCACAACCGCCTCGCCCGTGGACACGACTGTTCAGTCATTCGGAAACTCATCACCACCAACTGGCTACGCACCATTCTCTGGAGCGCGCGCACCGTCCTGCTATTCATCATCGCATGATTTCCGCGCCTCCGCCCGGACTCCTCCCGCGTCGGCTTTCCGGAAAGCCATGGAGTCCTCGCTGATTAACAGCAGAATGTCGCAACATGATCAACCCGCATACTCAGGGGACCGCTTGCGAGCTTATCTTTTCAGGATTCGCTAGCGGGGGCTGGCGCGGAGCCGGGCGAAGCTTGTTGGCATTGCAGGATCCGGAGTGGCGGATGAACCTGATAGTCGGATTGCCGGGACAAGCTGCCAATGGACAAGGTCGGTGGATTCCTCAAGTTGGAGTTCGACATAACGGGCGGCGACCGGATCCGGTGTCCATGCGAGGCTCGAAAAGGGAGACCACGCCCCGGTGAGTGGTGATGAAATCCGGTCGGGTAGCGTGCCGAGCGCCATTTCCACAATGTTGGGGAAGCCATCATGATCCGGATCGCTGTCCATAGCCGTTTTCACCAAAGGATGGATGGCGAGCCAGTCGAAATAGGGTTGATCGGGATTGAGTCCCAGAAGGTTTTCGAAAATTTCCCGATTGGAAAAGAGTGGAATGGAGGTGCCGGCGAGAGGATTGACCGCAGCGATGATTTCGTTGGCGATGAGCGCTTGAGCGACGGTCGCGGGGTGGAAATCATCACGGCAGAAGAGATGGTCCGGCGGGTTTTCCGGATCGCCTCCTAGTGTGAATACCGTGCCATTCAATTGAAATGGAACTTCATCGAAGATGCGGTCGGTTAGGTGATCGATGCGGGCGACGCCGGTGAAGGTTTTGCGGGCGGCCAGGTCGATGATGGTCTGGTTGAGGGTGTCGATCCGGGCGCGGGCTCCGGCTGTTTTGACGGGATCCCTGTATCTCAACTGGATGTCGGGCGTGGCCCCAACATTGGGAATGGTGCAGATGATGATGGGTAGCAAGGGATGCCGGGTGCGGACGAAATCATGGATCCGACCGAGTCGCGACGTGATGCGGTCGTAAAAGGCCAGGGATTTGGCATTGTTGTAAATGCCGCCGTAGTCCTGCTTCAGATCATTCCCTCCGAGAAAAATTACGACGACTTGGACGTCCGGCAGTTGGTCGATCAGCGCCCGCCGACTGAGATACCAAAGGAACTCTTGCGCGTTGTCGGTGAAAGGGTTGTAAGACGACTGATTGAGAACGTCAATCCAGTCGGAAGTTGTATAACCGGGAACGCCGAAATTGTAGCGGTGCCCCCCGTCGCGAACGTCGGGATAGGATCCGAGATTGCTGAGATACGGTCCAAGCGTGGCATCATTAGGACGGAACTTGCGGAATAATTCCGGCCAATTCCGCTCATTGGAATCGAACGGATCGGAAGCCGGCGCGCTGAAGGGCACCTCGAAGGTGTATTCCTCACTGAGCGAGTCACCGATGGCAAGGATCCGGAGTGGGGCGGCGCGGGCGGTCGCGATCAGCAACAAGCCGAGAAGAAAGCGGGACATGGGAAGTCAAGATAACCCGCGGAGCTCGTTTGGAAAGGGGGGGTTGCGTATCGCCCTTCGCAATTGGTCCGCCAAAGGAGGTATTTCCAAGGTTTCTTCAAAGGATTTCCGCTACGGGTGGCGAGGCTGCGATCGCGAATCGGTTCGTCAGGGGATTCCATGGCGCCTCACTCCCCAGCGTTTTCAGATGGCAATCGACCCCGCGCGCGAGGGCAACGCGGACATCCGCGTGTTGCGCCAATGAAAAATGACACCGGAGGGGTGGAGTCGTGGGGGGCGGGTTTTTTTAAACCCCCGCGGGGGGGGGGGGTGGGGGGGTTGGGGGGGGTTTTGAAGGGTTTGAGGGGGGGGGG
>JBBSUD010000107.1:0-20139 GCA_038235225.1 Verrucomicrobiales bacterium | reverse complement strand
GGTTTTCTGGGGAAGCGGCGGTGAGATCTGGTTGGGGAGTTCGAAAGGACTTTATTAAATCACCGCGGAGGGCGCCGTCCGTCGGATCAACCTGCCGGATCCTGGGGTTGTTCCTATTTGGGCGCTCGCGGAAACGAGGGAGGGACTATGGATCGGCAGCGGACGCGGCCGGCTCTATCTGCTTAAGGATGGCGAAGTTCAAAGGATTTCCTACAACGGCGGAAACGAGAGCGAGCCGATCCGGACGATCGCCGCCGATGGCGATGGCAAGTTATGGATTGGCACCCGCGGCAACGGGATTTTCTATCGGGAGGACGATCGCTGGCAACGGCTCGGGCAGGAGAGCGGGCTTCACAGCAAGGTGATCCGCACCATGTATCTGGACAACGCCGGCCGCTTGTGGGTGGGCACGGATGGCGGCGGCGTGGCGCTGCGCACGTCGCGCGGATTCGTGTCCGCGACGATCCGTAACGGCCTGCCGAGCGATAGCATTTCCCAAATCGTGATGGACGATGCCAGCCGCTTGTGGCTTGGCACGCACCGCGGCCTGGCGGTGCTGGACCGCGAAGCGATCGAAGATATGGAATCGGGCGCCGCGGGCAATCTCCATCCGCTCCTGATCAACCGCGCGGACGGGCTGCCGGCGGAGGAGTTCACGATCGTGCCGCCGGTGAAAACTGCGGACGGGAACTATGCATTTGCCACCGTGAAGGGATTCGTCCTGCTGAAGCCCGGGGATTTCCACCCGGGTGAATATCGGCCGAAAGTGTTTATCGAAAGGATTTCGGCCAACGGCGATCGCCTGCCGGCCACCGGCGGAAAGATTTCCCTGCCGCCAGGGACGGAGCGGTTGGAGTTCGATTTCACCGGATTGTTTTTTGCCGATCCCGACCGCTTGCGGTTTCGCAACCGGCTCAGGGGCGTTGAAGACGATTGGGCGTATGTGGGAAATCGGCGGAGCGCGGAGTATCGGAATCTGCGCCCCGGGAGTTATTGGTTCGAGGTGGAGGCCTCCACGGGGAACGGCCTTTGGAGCGACCGGCCGGCGATGGTGAAAGTGAAAATCGAACCGCACTTTTGGCAGACGCTTTGGTTCGGCGCGCTGGCAGTAGCAGGTGCCGTCGGCAGCGTGGTAATGATTGTCCGCCGGCTGGAAAGAAAGCGTTCGCGGCGGCGGATCGAGTTATTGAAACAACACCGCGCGGTTGACAGCGAGCGGGCGCGTATCGCCCGCGACTTGCATGATGACGTGGGCGCGGGACTTACGCAAATGGCGCTGAAATGCCAGCTCGCCGAGCGCAACATCACCCGCCAGCCGGAGGTCGCCGGCAAGTCGATGCGGGAGATTTTCAAATCCGCGCACAGCATGACCCGCGCGCTCGACCAAATTGTGTGGACGGTAAATCCGGCACACGACACGTTGGAAAACTTCATTTCATTTCTCGGTTCCCATACCCAGGAATTCACCGAATCCGCGGGGCTTACCTGCCGCTTCGACCTCCCCGAATCCGTCCCGGACCGGATCATGCCGGCTACCGTGCGCCATCATCTTTATCTATCCGCCAAAGAGGCGCTGCACAATGTGGTGAAACATGCCGCGGCCACCGAGGTGCGGCTGAAAGTCCGCGCGGACGATGGCTCGCTGCTCATCATCATCGGTGACAATGGCATCGGCGTGGACGACAAACCCGCCGCCCCGGGAGCGGATGGATTGGAAAACCTGCGGGTGCGTTTGGACAAGCTTGGCGGGACCTGCCGCCGTTATGCCTCCGACGGGCGTGGGACGAATGTCGAATTGAAGGTTGCCATGGACTGGAGAAACGAAAACAAATCACGCCGCGGCCGGGGTGCGAAATCCCGCTGATATGGAGTTATGAAAAAACACCCGACATCCACCCAAAGCGAGCCGCCGCTGCCAAGCGGCGCAGCCATCACCGTCGCCCTCGTCGAGGACGATTTTCAAATCCGCGCCGGACTTCAGGCAATCATCGACGAGGAGGACGGGCTGCGCTGCGTAGGCTCCTTCGCCAGCGCTGAGGAGGCGCTGGACGAGATTTCCCATTTGCGCCCGAAGGTCGTCATCATGGATGTGAATCTGGGCGGAATGAATGGCATCGAGTGCGTCCGTCGCTTGTGCTCCCGACCGCATCCGCCGCAAATCCTCATGCTGACAGTCCGCCAGGATTCGGAAATCATCTTCGATTCGCTGGCCGCTGGCGCCAGCGGTTATCTGCTCAAACCGCCGACCGCCGACCAGCTGATCGAAGCGATTCGGGACTGCTCCGCGGGGGGCGCGCCGATGACGTCTTCGATCGCCCGTCGCGTGGTGCAATCGTTTCGCCAAAAGCGCGCGACCTCGGAGGAAACTGAAAGCCTGACCGCGCGCGAGGTGGAGGTTCTGGAGTTATTGGTAAAAGGTTTCGCATACAAGGAAGTAGCCGCGGAGCTGGAAATCAGTTATTCGACGGTGCAGCGCCATGTGGAGAATATCTACGGCAAGCTCCACGTTCACTGCCGCGCCCACGCGGTGTCGAAATATCTGGGAATCTGAAAAATGATTACCCGGAAATCCCCACCCGCGCCGCATCTCGAGAAAAGGTATCTCGATGATGTGGCTCCGTGGCGGCGGATTGCATCCGCCAAGCCTCACGCTACGAAGGAAATCATTCCTCGACTTCCACAGGTGAAATCAACAATCCCTCACACTCCTCAAATGACTGCCTCGGAAGCCTGCCGCCAAAAAACGAGATTTCTTGTAGCAGCAATCATGCTATCTACTCTGGGTATGCCGGGATGCAAAACTTCTGTCAGAGAGCAAGTAGCGTTGTCGTTCGAGACGATTGCGGAAATGAGTTTATCGGAACTATCCGATGCGATGGCGAAGGGAACCTATACAAGTGCGCAAATCACTTCCGCCTATCTCGCCCGAATTGAAGCGATCGACAAGAATGGCCCGGCACTCCATAGCGTGATCGCCGTCATGCCGGATGCGCTGGAGCAAGCGCAACGGCTTGATTCCGAGCGCAAGGCCGGCAAATTGCGCGGGCCGTTGCACGGCATCCCCATCTTGTTAAAGGACAACGTTGAGGCGGACGGGCTCCTGCCCACAACTGCCGGGTCCACCGCTCTTCTGGGCAATATCACCGGCCGTGATGCGCCGATGGTGGCGCGCCTTCGTGCGGCGGGCGCGGTCATTCTGGGGAAGACCAATCTATCGCAATGGGCGAACATCCGTTCGAGCCGTAGCACCAGCGGATGGAGCAGCGTGGGCGGGTTGGTGAAAAACCCTCATGCACTAAAGCACAATTGCAGCGGCTCCTCCAGCGGCAGCGGAGCGGCGGCAGCGGCGGGTTTGGCCGCCGGAACGGTGGGCACGGAAACCGACGGTTCGATTGTCAGTCCGGCTTCAGCTTGCGGAATTGTCGGCCTGAAGCCCACGGTCGGTCTAGTATCGCGGACCTATATCATACCAATTAGCCACTCGCAGGACACCGCCGGTCCCATGACCCGCACGGTGAAGGACGCTGCCATGATGCTGACCGCGATGGCAGGCAGCGATCCGGCGGACGCCGCGACCGCGGAGGCTGATCGAAGAAAAGTCAATTACGCGGCAGACCTGACCACAGCCGGCCTCAGAGGGATACGCATCGGTGTCCTACGAGACCGGATTGGCAAGCAACCCGAAACCGCGGCGGAGTTTGAAAAAGCGCTGGATGTCTTGCGGGCGCAGGGCGCGGTTCTGATCGATATTGCGGATCGCGGAATTGACGAGAGGAAGCTGGGTGATGCGGAGTTCAAGGTTCTCATGATGGAGTTCAAACACGACATCAATGCCTATCTTTCCAACCTCCCGGCATCGGTGAAATGCCGGACGCTTGCCGACCTGATTTCTTTCAACAATGCCCACAAGGAGACCGAGTTGGTTCATTTCGGGCAGGACTTGTTCGAGTTGTCCGAATCCCAAAAGGCGCTTACCGATCCGTCCTACCAAAAGGCACGGGACGCGTCGTTCCACATCGCAGGTCCGCAAGGAATCGGCCGACTGCTGCGGCACCATGAAGTGCAGATTCTGGTTCAGCCGACGCTAGGCCCCGCAGGACTCAGCACGCTGGGAAAAGGTGACAATTCGTCCGGACCCAGCGCCAGCCAGCTTCCTGCCGTTTCCGGTTACCCACACTTGACCGTGCCAATGGGTGCGATCGGCGGTTTGCCTGTTGGATTGAGTTTGATAGGCCCCAAATGGTCGGAACACCTGCTGCTCAAGGCCGGCTATGCTTTTGAGCAAGCTGCAAAGGCGCGGCTCGTCCCAAGCTATGTGGACCGGTAATTGGGACCGGGTCGCTTCAAATTTCTCGTCCAGTCGGATATCGGTCGAGGACGCGCCGATCTGCACCTTGAACTCGCCATCCTGCCAACGAGCCATTTTGCTTTACTCAGGAACGGATACTTTAACCCGGTAGAATCCGGTATTGGTCCCACTCTTTGGGACGTTGATGGTCGTAACCCCGTTCGTCCCAACGACAGGGCTGGTGAGACTGGTCCATTCCACAAGGTGTTCGGAAAACTCAATCGCATAGAGACGGGTATTCGTTGTCGTGCTGAATTCCACTTCAACCGATGAACCGATATCGACCGACACAATTTTCAGCGGGGCGTTGGCTACGATTGGGTTGTAGCCGAAGATATATTCGTCAAGGTTGGTGATGCCGTCGAAATCGTTGTCTCCATCAGGCAGCAGTCCAGTCGCGGAACCAGAATAGAGAAGTTCCCAGCGATCGGGTATCCCATCCCCATCGCGGTCGGTGGTCACGATGAGGGTGACGGCCAAGTTAGCCGAGGGCACCACGCCTTTCTGATCATTCGCCACCACGATGCCGTTGTAGGTTCCGATGCTGAGTCCCGTTGCATTGATGGTAGCCTGGTGGGTGACCGAGCCGCCCGACGGAAGGTCGGCGAGTATCTCGATGTCGTCCACGGCAAGCAAAGCCGTGCTGACGTCTCGCACGCTTGCGATCCGAATGCCAAGAGCAAGTCCTTGTTGTGCGGCACCGGCGACGAAGGATGCCTCGTAGGTGGCTCCAATAGTACTACTCACATTGAACGATGAACCATTGCCCGCCCCGATGGTAGCCGAATAGGCGTTTCCTGGCACCATGACCAGATCGGCGCCGGACCCATTCGTCAAAGCCACCTGCATCACCCCATAGGAACTCGATGCCTGGCGGATCGAAAGCCGCACCCGATAGGTGTTACCTTCGACCATCGTGACTGGTGTGATCTGCGAAATCTGGGTGGAGCGGCCGAGGTTGTAGTAGGCATTTCCGGTTGCCGGGACAGGCGTCCAGGAACCCGATGCATAAAAGCCCTGACTGGCATGGTCCCCGGCGCTCGGAATGTCGGTGATGGTCCATCCGGTCGCGGTTGTCGAATTTTGGAAATTCCCGTTGGCACAGAGCGGAGCCGTCGATGAGATCGTCAGCCAAGGCGCGGCGTTGCTCAGTGCAAAACCAATGGACCCGCCACCTGCGTAACCCACATCAAAACCTATAGCAGTGGATTCATCCGGGGCCAAATAGACGGTCATTGCTTTCGGCGTGAAAAACAGAGTGGGTTGCTGGACCACATTAACGACGATTTGTACATCGAGGTAGAGTCCCCCGGTATCAGTCACACGAAGCGTTTTGGCATGGCTGGTCGGAGATCCCTGAAATGGCGCTTCGATGGTCATGATCCCGTTGGAAGTCACGTCGATCCAGGCGGGCCCGTTCAGCATGGAAAAGACCACCCCGCCTTCCGGATCACTGAATAGAGCGGAAAGATCGTATTGGGCGGAGGTGCCGCCATTGATCTGGTAACTTCCCACTGCTCCTGTCTGATGGGGCGGATTATTGTTCAGGGCATCCACCATCACAAACGAGTTCGATGCCCCGTGCTGGCAATCCACTTCCAGCGTGGTTACGCTGGCGGTGGTGCTGACGATACGGACGGCGGCGGACGGAGTTTCGCGTAACTTCCAGCTACCCTCAACCACGAGGGTCTTGGTGTTGACGGGACTGTTGATCGCATAATGGTCGTTCAGACTTGTTCCAAGGTTTGGATCCGATACTGAAACGGCCACGGTCTGACCACCGAGCGGCTGAAGCATCACGAGCGCGGCTTCGTCAATATCCTGCAAAAGGTCCGCCGCGCCGAATGGCGTGTAGTTGACTGCTTCATTGTATCCGCCGGAATAGCTGTCGGCGGTGGGGTAGATGATATATGCGGTGGTGTTGCTGGCGCGATCCCACACAATCTGCGCGGTGCCGGAGTTCACCCGCACCACATAGGGCTCGCTGCCGGAGGTCTGCATCTCGGAACTGAACTGCGCCAGTTTAGCGGAGGTCGTCTGCGGCAGTATGGCATATTCATAGGTTTTGTTGTTGGGTGCCACACCATGGCCAAGCCAAGCCTGGAACATATTGCGTTGCACACCGTCCTGCGGAAGTTGCGGGCGAAGCGCAAGGTTGAAGCTCTGTCCGCCGGCGATGTAATAACCGACATCGTGTTGGTCGAGCAGGGTGGTCAGCGTGGTTTTCGCGCTGGTGGCCGCCGGTAACGAAATGGGGCTGCCATCCAACTGAATGACCTCACCGCTGTTCCATTCGTTTTGGATGAGCGTGGTCTCCATGGGATAGCTGGCATTGGTCGCGGAAATGCTGTTGCCCAGACAGACCACACGATCATCAAAGAAGAAATAGCCCTTGTTCGCCACCATATCGGTATCGGCGGTCATTTGATCGAAATTGCTGCCGGGCGCGCCTTCCACCTGCATCACGTAACACCCGTTCATGCCTTGATGCGATAAGCCGCCCACAAACCGGCGGCGGCCGAGCGCCCACGAGCCATAGCTGGGAAAGTTCATGCCTGAATACGAAATCTGTGTGACACCCGCGGCCACCGATTCCGTGCCGCGCCGCAGAACGGTGGTGCCCGGGTAGCGCGTCCAGTCCCAGCCTTGTCCGATGCCATAGTTTACAGATGATTTCGGGTTCAATACCTCCAGCGTTCCATGCGACATATATTTCCATTTTCCGCCACCCGAAAGGGACTCGCCGAATGTCTGGTAGCGGCTGTGCCCCTTCAGGCTGACCAACCAATTATCCCGACGATGCCCCATCCAAGCTCCATACGGCATCGTGCGATTACCGGAAAGCGGCTCGGAGACAATCCCCTGACCGGAAAATTCGCCTGCGACCCCGCCATTCAAGCGGATGTACTGAGCGGCCATTTCGCGGTCGATGGTGTCGCTCCCATCCGGCGTGCCGGCGGCGGCCATGTTTTGTGCCAATCCTTTTGCCGTATTGGCTCCGGATGTTTGTCCGGGCGAACGTCCCTGCAAGGAAACCGGCATCGCACCATCCCCGAACCAGAGATAATGAAGGCACGCCTGCTTGAAAATTTCGTGCGCGCCTTCGGAGATGCGGAAGTTCTGAGTGCGTTGCAGGTTTTTAATAATCGGTGCGCCGGCACCCAGTTGGACTGGCTGATAGGTTGGCAGCATCATGCCGTGGTGCCACCAGGCGCCGTCCGGCTTGGTGGGTTGATCGGCCGGCGTCAGATAGTTGACAAGTTTGCTTGGAAAATAGCGCAGGATACGCGCAGCGGTCTGTTCGTTAGGAATCATCAAAATGGAAAGCAAACGCCCGGTCATGGTTGTTCCGATATCGTCGCCGCTACCACCAGTTTCCGGATTGAAAACGCGACGCTGGACATACATCCAGGCCATATCGTCTGCGGCTTGATTCGCTTGTCCCGCCGTCGCCAAGGCGTGGCGCAACCGGAAGAGACCCAAACAGCAGTTGCGCGCGGCATAGCCGTAATGGGACATACTACCGTTGGCCGACCCGTACGAAAACCCCTGATCCCGTCCATGGCGTGCCATCAGCAGCGCCTTGGTCTTCAGATCCGTGGCATAGTTGGCCGGCCCCTTCTCCTCGGCCTGGACATAGGCATTCACGACTTTGATGAAATCATCCTGGAAAGTGATGAAATTGCTGGGCGCATCGGTGGTTCCGTAGCCCATGTCCTTGTAAAACAGAGGCGTTCCTTTAACGGTGCCGTTGCCATTCGCCGTGATATTCCAAGTGTTGAACGACGCCACCGCGCTGTTGTAGGACGACGCGGTCAGTGCCGCCGTTGAAAACAAATCGTATGCTGACTTCAAGGCTTGCAGGTCATTCAACTCACCTGGTGTCACCACCGCGGAGTATTTCGCCTCGCCCGTCGGCACGGGATAGGCCTTGAAGTCGGGATAGAGGTTCCAATGCAAGTCGCTCGCACTCTCGCCCGGCCCATCGAAGTTCAGGTCCGGCCAAATCTTGTAGTCTTCAGAGCCGTTGAGCGCGGTATTCTGGTAAAACAGGCCGTCGATGTAAGCCGTGTTGGCCGGGAGTGCATCGGGAAATACAAAACGCATGCTGAAGAACGATGATCCGTTGGGCACCGTGGAAAAGAAACTGGCCTTCCAAAAAATGCCGCGCCACCCGCTGAATTCCATATTCAGATCAAAATATCCCACCGGTGCATCGAGCGCATCGAGAAGCTCGACCCGCACGGTCGCGCCCGGATGATTTGTTTGGGAATACAGCCAGAATGATCCTCCCGACGCGGATACTGGGAGAAGCGGGCCCAGCTTGATCGATTTCGAGGCGGTCGCTGCCGCCCACTCGATTTTCAGCGAACTGGAGCCAAATTTGGCGTGATCGGTTGAAGTCGATACCGTTACGTTTGACGATCCGCGCACATCGGGCGGTATCCCGGATTCAAAGGAAACATGCGCCCCGTGCGCTTGTCCGCAAAGCAGCCCTGCCAGCACCATTCCTTGAAGGTGCCATACGAAACGTTCAATCGATTTCATCGTCATATCAAATTCTCAAAATGTTTGTTTATTACGGAGTCGCCGAGCGGTAGGGAGATCAGCAGGCGGAGAATCATTGTAAGGGAAGCAACCGCCCTCCAGCGAGCGTGTTGATTCGCCAGGTCACTTGATCACCTCAAACTTTCCGTCTAGTCGGATATCGGTCGAGGAAGCGCCGATCCGCACCTGGAATTCACCGGGTTCGACGACGCGTTTCATTTCCAGATTCCAGATGGCGATGAAATCCGGCTCGATGGTGAAGGTGACCGTTTTGGTCTCGGCTGGTTTCAGATGGATGCGATCGAACCCGCGCAGGTTCTGCTCGTAGGTCGTCACGGTGCTGAGCACTTGGTGGACATACAGTTGTGGAATCTCGTCGCCCTCACGGCTGCCGGTGTTCGTTATGTCGAAGCTCACGGTGACATTGCCACCGTTGGCCTGGTGCGTCGGGGTGATGGCGAGATTGGCGTAGGCGAACTTGGTGTAACTCAAGCCGTGACCGAAGGGCCAGAGCAGACCCGCCACGTTCACCCGCGTTGCCGACGTCGGCTCGGCGTTGGCGGCGGGTTTGGCGGGGAAATTCATTTCGAGCTGGCCGGCGGTTTTGGGAAACGTACAGGTGAGTTTTCCGCCCGGATTGAAATCGCCAAAAAGGGTTCCCACGATTGCCGGGCCGCCGAACGCGCCGGGAGAGAATGCTTGCAGGATCGCCGGGCAGAGTTTGTCCGCCCAGTTCAGCGCCACCGGCCGGCCGCTGATATTGACTATAATGACTGGTTTGCCGGTCGCCGCGACAGCGCGGATCAGGTCGTCCTGACGGCCAGTCAGATCCAATCCGGTGCGCGAGCAATTTTCGCCAACCGTTCCGCGTGTCGTCGGCAAACCGCGCGGGATGTCGCCGACCACAACGATCGCGATATCCGCCTGGCGCGCGTTTTCCACCGCAGCATCGATCTCCGCTTGTTCGTCCGCTGTGGGCGGCTCGCGCATGATTTCCGTGTCCGGCCAGCGCGAGTCGAAATGATCGCAACCGCGCGAATACAAGATCTTCGCTTTGCCATTGAAACGCGTTTCCAGCGCCTTGCGAACCGTCGTCACCGGCGCGTCCAGCGGACCGTAGTGGCCGGAGGCATACGCTGTGCTGTCGGCGTTCGGACCGCTGATGGCGATGGTTTGGATTTTCGCCGCATCCAGTGGTAGAATGTTCTTTTCGTTTTTCAGCAACACAAGGCACTCGCGCGACGCCTGCGCGGCGATGGCGAGATTCGCCTCACTCATCACTTCCGCGTCGGCGGTTTTCAGCTTGCGATAGGGATTGTCGAACAGCCCTTCCCATATCTTCACCCGAAGCACGTCGCGGACGCGGCTATCGATCGTTTCCATGGGAACAGCGTTTTCCGCAACCAGCTCGCGCAGCGGATTCACAAACACGTCCGGCGGCGTGAAGGTCGTGCGGACGTTGAGTCCGGCCATGACCGCCTGGCGCACCGCTTCTTTATAGTCCGCGGCGGTATGATGCTTGGCGCTGAGATACTCCACCGAGTCGCTATCGCTGACGACATATCCCCGGAAGCCGAAACGCTTGCGCAAAACATCGGTCAGATAGTAATGGCTGCCTTGGATCGGGACGCCGTCATAATCGTTATAAGAACACATCACGCCCAGCGGCCCGGCCTCGCGGATGACGCGCTCGAACGGCCATAGATGGATTGTTTCCGCCTCGCGCGGTCCGCAGCGGGGATTGACGCGGGATAGGCCCTCCCGCGCGCCTTGATTGGCGGCGTAGATGGCGAAATGTTTCATGGTGGAAACCACCTGTTCAGACTGAATGCCACGGACCATGTGAATGCCGAGTTCCGAGACGAGATAAGGATCCTCGCCATAAGATTCCTCGCAGCGGCCCCAGCGCGGATCGCGCATCACGTCCATGATCGGAGAATACACATTGTGATAGCCGAGCGCGCTCGCCTCGCGGCCGGTGATCTCACCCATTTTCCTGATTAGCGCGCGGTTCCATGTCTGCCCCATGCCGAGTTGGGTCGGGAAACAGGTCGCTCTGAGCGCTTCCACGCCGCGGATGCCCTCGTCGGTGAATTCCACGGGCACGCCGAGCCGTGTGTCCTCGATGAAAAACCGCTGCACCTCGTTCAGCGCCCAGGCATGCTTCGCGGGCGGCCAGAGGTAGGCAACACCGGGCAGATCCTCTTTGAAGTAAGCATAGCCATTGAGATGCTCGTCCATATTCGCCACGCCGTCTTTCCACAGTTCGGTCCGCCACGCCGCCGTGGGCAGGAAATCCTTGCAGACCCGGTTGTAGCCATAGAGCGTGGCCATTTGCGCGGTCTTCTCCTCCACCGTCATTTGCGATAGAAGATCGTCCAGCCGCTCGTCCACCGGCCGCGCCGGGTCTTCATAAATGTCCTTCGTGCCGTTCTTGTTCAGGTCGATCCAGCCGTCCCGATAGATATCCTTCCTGGTGACCACTGGTTTCCCGGCTGCCATGCATTCGTCATCGCTCGGGGGATACAGCAAGGCCTGCGCCGCGCCGCGCGCGCTGCCGCCGGTATTGACGCCCGCCGTATCGGTATCGGTGTTCACCGCCTGCCCGAGCGCGGTCGATGCCAGCAACGGCAGGAAAAGTTTGGATAAACTCTTCACGGTTTCGCCTTTCCCTCCGGCGTTCTCTTCCCGGAGAGTCCGGGAAACGCGGGTGGCACAAGCGTCGCATTCCACGTGTCCAGCAGCCCGCCCAAGCGTTTCGCATCGTTCGCGCGGCCCTCGGCCAGATTAACTGTCTCGGGCAAATCCGCCTCCAAATCAAACAAGCTTTCCGCCTCGCCCTTGATGCGGACGAGTTTCATATCTCCGGCGCGCGCGGCAAGCTGCTTGCCGCCGCCGAGCCGCCAGAAAAGCTCGTTATGAATTACGCTGGATTTCCCCTCCTCCAGATAGGGCAAAAGATTCACGCCGTCATACGTTTTGTCCGTCGGCATTTCCACACCGGCCATCGCCAGCGCGGTCGGGAATACATCGAGTGAGCTGACCATGCGGTCCTCGGTGGTGCCCGCGGCGAGTTTGCCCGGCCAGCTCATGACAAATGGCACCCGGACGCCGCCCTCGAATACCGTGCCCTTACCTTCGCGCAGCGGCAGATTGCTCGATCCGGCCCAATGTTCCGGGATCACCTGGCCGCCGTTGTCGCTGAAGAAAAACACCAGCGTCCGCTTGTCCTGTTTCGTTTCGCGCAGCGCCGCGAGAACGTTGCCGATCGCATCATCCAACAGGCTGACCTGTGCGGCGTAGGCGCGGCGCTTCTTGTTTTTGATATCTTTGAAGCGGGCCAGCCGCTCGGCGGTGGGTTCGTTCGGCGTGTGTGGCGCGTTGAAGGCGAGATAGAGAAACCACGGATCGCTTTCGTGTCGGCGCACGAAATCCGCACCCTCCTCGCCAAATGCGATGGTGAGATGGTTTTTCACTTCCACCGGTTTGCCATTGCGGAGAATCGGCTCGTTGTATTCCTGGCCGCCGGCTTGGAGATTTGGTTTCCAGTTGAGATAGTGATGGCCGCCGCCAAGGAAGCCGAACGTTTCGGAGAATCCGCGGTTTTCCGGCCGGAACTCGGGAGCGGCGCCCAGATGCCATTTCCCGATCCAACCGGTTGCATATCCGGCCCCGTGGAGAAACTGTGGTAACAATTTCTCCGAAGTCGGCAAACCCTCGCGATGGTCGTTGGGATCGTAGTATGGGTTGTTTTCGTGACCGAAGCGTTGTTGGCAGCGCCCGGTCATCAGCCCCGCGCGGCTCGGGCTGCAGAACGCGTGGCTGACATAGCCGTTGGTGAAGCGGATTCCCGATTCCGCCAGCTTGTCGAGATTCGGCGTGGGTATGTCTTTGCAGCCGTGGAAGCCGACATCCGCATATCCCTGATCGTCCGAAACAATGAGCAGGATGTTGGGTTTCTCCGCAGCGGAAGCCGGAAGGAGAATTATTGATATGATGGCGAAAAATTGTGATTTCATGGCGATCCGGCGTTGGGAAAAAACTCCCGTGGCCAAACTCATTGAGCCAGATCCCGGTCAGTACCGCCATGGGCAATCCTGCCCATGATTTCCGGCTAATTCTCCGACCAGACCACCTCGTGCAATCGTAGCGGCGCGGAACTCTCGACCCCGGTGGTCCCGGCGGGAATCTGGAAGCGGGCAAGCGCGGATTTCACCGTGCCAAGCGGCCGTCGCCGGCCTGAGATAATCGCGGAAATGGTGGCGTCGGGCTGTGAGTCCGGCGAAATCAAAAGAGTCACCATCGCAGCCGTCTCGCCGGCAGGGCGGGGGATTACCGTGCCGGATTTCACTTCCGCGACCGTCGCCAGATTTCCATCCGATAGAGCCGAGGCTTCCGCGTTCGTGCGGGCGGCGATGGTCAATTCGAACTTCGCCAAGGTGACAGGCACCGCGGCCCGGCTCGTGTTGCGAACGCGAACGGCGTGCGCCTTTCCCGGATTTTCCGCGGCAAGCGTTGTGCCCTCTGTTTTGATGGCGAGCGGTTTCCAATTTCCACCGTCCGTCGCGGCTTCGAGCGCGAAAGATTTCTCCGGCGAGGCGGTTCCCAAATCCACAGCGAACCGCACGATATCGGAGACTTCAGGCAGCAACAGCCCAATGAAACTTCCGGGCGGAATGGCATGGACCTCAAGCGAGGGAGATATGGAAATCATGTTGTCAGCCACGCGAACCGGCTGGTCCGAGAATGCCGGAACGTCGGTGCGCAGCGTCGCGCCGGTCGGCGGATTGATATCAAACGCCCGGATCGCGGTCCACAAATCGGGCTTCTCGGCGCTGCCTGCCTTCACCTCGCGGAGCCGGACGCTGCGGAATTTCTGTGGCGGATCGAGGGTGATTTCTGTAAGCGCGTTGGCAACGTTGCCAATGGTTTGCCATGAATTTCCGTCCTCGGTGCCTTCGAGAATGCCATCGTGGATCCGGTCATGATCGCCATCGTTGCGGCCTTGCAAGATGCGGATCCGGAGAACTGCTTGGAGTCCGCCGAAATCGACGCCAAACCAATCGCCGGCCTTCTGGACGGTCTTATCGTAGAAATAGGTGTCGTCCCTGCCATCGAGCATGAGCGGCAGCGACCCGCGCTCACTGGCGGATGTGATGCCGGACGGGCGGAAAACCGGGTGACCGGAAATGATTGCAAGAAATCGCGCGCCCGTCGTGGCGACCAATTCGCGAACGAACGGCTCGACCACGAGCGAGCCGGTTTTCACGCCGGGCTGATAGGGATTTCGGTTCTGGGTGCGGTCGATTTCATCCATGGCGGCGAGGGCCGAGCTCGCCTCGGCAAGCTGCGTCCACGCGTCTCCGGCCTTGCCGGCGAGCATCGCGGAATTGGCGTCGATGGCCGCAACGCCCGCGCGGCCGAGCTGGGCGAAAGCGTCCAGCCAAGGCGAAATTTCATCCATCAGTTCTGGATTTTCCGAGCCGGCGCGAATGGCCGCCGGAGCCTCGCGAATCTTGAGCAGCTCCGCGCGGACAGCGGGGGAATCGACCGGTTTTTCCTGGCGGAAATTTTCGAGGAATTTCTCCGCGACCGGCGCGAACGCTTCCGATTCCTTCCGCCGGTAGCCATGGCCGTTAGGACCCAGGTCGCTGTTATGGCGGGCGAACACTTCGAAGGCGTCCGCCGCGCCTGGCATGACCTCCCGGATCGCCGCGTGCCACGAGGAATCGGGGTCGTATTTCTCCACGTTCCACGAATAATCCGCCACGCCGTAAAGAGCGATCTTCGATGCTTCCGAACGCTCCATCGGGTTGGAGACGAAGCCCCCTAACAAATCCTTGATGTCGGCACCGTTGCCATAGACCGGCCCCATCAGCAGGTGGTTGCGGACGTAGTCGGTGACCGGGAAATTCCACCAAATGTATGCTTCTTGTTGGATACGCTGGTTGATCCATTCCATTGAGGTCCGGTCGAGGTCCGCCACAACGCTGTTGCCGGTCCACATGATGTGGATGGATTTGTCCAAGGTCTTGCCGAGCGTTTCCAGATAGTCGCCGCCGGACCATGCCTTGTTGTATTGGGTGGGGCACATCACAAGCGGGGTGACGTCGGGCTTCTTTCTAACGAATTCCGCATTGAGGCGGTTGAGCAACTCGGCCTGCTTGTCCGCCTTGGTTCCCTCGCCTGAAATATCGTCGAAGAACACGGCGAACGAGCGGACGCCGAGACCATACATGGATTCGAACTTGTCCATCACCGCGTGGAAATCGGCGTCGTTCCATTGGATGTCCTTTCCCGGATGGATCGCCCATACGAAATCGACATGGTTCGCGGCGCTCGCGGCGGCAAGTTCGCGGATCCGCGCGGCTTCCGCCGGAGGATAGGGTTTCCGCCAGTTCGGCGAACTATGGTAAGGATCGTCCTTCGGTCCGTAGATATAAGTGTTGAGTTTGTGTTTTCCGAAAAATCCGATGAGGCTGAGCCGCTTCGCGTGCGACCACGGTGTGCCGTAGAATCCCTCCACCGCGCCGCGGAACGGCACATCCGGCCAATCGACAATCTCGGCTTCCGGCACCGCGCCGCCATCTTTCACGAGCTGTTCCAGACTACGAATCGCGTAGTAGGTCCCGCGCCCGTCATGGCCTGCGATGACCAGCGCGTCGCGCGCCACGCGCAGGCGGTAAGCGCCGGATTTCTCCGGAATTCCCTCCAAATACGGCGCCACCACGCTGTCGCCGCGCTCGCCGATGATGATTTTGGTGACTATCCCGTCGGCCGCCCCCCGCACGAGATCCGCTTTCAACAAGGCGAGAGCCGCCTTGTCCGCCGTGTCCGCGCCGGCGATCCGGGCGCGGGAGGACAGCGAAGTCATCGTCTCCGAAATCCGCGTTTGTTGTGGCTCGGGATGGATGGACCAACCGTCCGCCGCGTGCGATGGGGCGGTGAGAAGCAGAGCTAGCAGGAGAGAAATCCGGGTCATCGGGCGGCAGCTTACGCCGCCTCCCGCGTCCGCACGTTGCAATCTCGATGGTGGGTTTTACCGACCACTCCGGCCATCACGGCCGGATTCTGTCACTTGCTTGCTGGTGGCGATGATCCTCGATTTCCACGCCGGGCCGCCCGCCAAGCTTCGAGCGGAAACGCATGGGGCGAAATCACCGGCGGCGGCGCAGCAAGGCGAGCAGGCCGAGGCTGCCGAGCAGCACGGTGGCGGGTTCAGGCACGGAGTTCACCGTGAATGCAAGCTCGCGGTTGTCGCCAAAGCCGGGGTTGCCCATGTTGTCGAATAGCTTGCCAGTGGAGCCGAGCGGGCCGGTGCCGCCGGGCGCGGATAGGCCCATCCGGAAGGCCACGTGATCGCTGCCGCCGGCGGAGAAACTCATCAGATAGACCGTGTTGTCGGCCAGAATGCCGCTGCTGAAATTCGCGGTGACCGAGGCGTTCGCGATGGGAATGGTGACCGTGTTGTCGGAAGCGGCGACCTCCAAGCCCGGATCCCACGTGGTGGCGTCGCCGTCGAGATCCGTCCAGATTTTCACCGTGAAAGGGCCGCGGCTCACGGCGGTGCTAGTGTTCGGACCGACGAGGTCGATCGACGAAAGCAGCGTGTCCGTGCCGAGCAGACCGGTGGTGAAAGTCTGGCCGGAGTTCACCTTGAAGTCCGCCTGATCGCCGTTTGCGCCTCTCGGCACGGAGACCACGACGGTGGAGGCGGACGCCCCGAGCGCGGATGCGGCAAGAATTGCGATGCTGTTGGTCAGTTTCATGGGTATCGGTTGCTTTTGACAGAGCTTTGCCAAGCAAATCACGGGCGCCGCCCGGTGGGATAGGTAAAACCGGCGGTTTGGTTATAAAACCAGAAGCGGAAGTTTTTTGCGGCGGTCTTGTCTGCGGTTCCGCTTGCCAGCCTCAACTCATGAAATCATTCGCAATTGCAATTTATACTACGCGCTGGCCTGCATGGCGGCGGCCGCCGGTCCCCAGATGGGAAAAATCGTCATGATCGGCGGTTCCATTACCCGAGGCGCCGGCTATGCAGTGGCTCCCGAGGCATTTCCGCAAAATGGCAGCCGCGCGTGGCGCTGGGAGTTCTTCAAAAGTCTGGTGGATGCCAGTGCGGACTTCGATTTCGTGGGCTCTCTTTCCACAGACTATACCAATTCCGCTGCCAGGGACGATAGTACCAATTCGCACTCCTAAAAAAAACAGTTTGAACCGCGTCTAATTGTTGAATCTTTCTGCAGATGTCACTAACGACCCCCTTGTCGCTCAGGCGAAGCGCTTGCCCGAAGTTCAAACTTCAGCTTGTTCTTCAGCGTCGTCCGGGCAGCCGAAGAAGCGGCCTGAAGGCCGGACTCCGGGCGCCGCGTGCTAAAATCAACCCCCGCCCGGAGTTCAAGCTTCAGCTTGCTCTTACCCGTCGCCCCGTCCGCCGGCCCGGCGAACTCCAGCTTCCAATCTCATGCGTAGATCCACCGTGCCCTTGTCTCGCCATGATCCCTCCCGTTCGCGGCCTTTTCCCCGTATCGGAGCGAACTCGAATCGACAACACCGCTATCGGACCCAATTCGATGTCCCCCTTTTCCAATATTCCGCATGACCGGAATTCCCAGCTTGCGGCAGCGGCATATCAAATCGCTTCGGATCGCCCGATCATCCGGAACATCTCCCACAGATTTCCAGAAAATCACGGTTCACCCGCTCATCGCGGCCATTGACAGCCACGCACTTGCACGCTTTACTGCCGCGCCAGCAAGCTCATCGGATATCTCGCGCGCACGATATGAACATCTGGCTACCAATACTGTTCTGCAAGAAATCTCATGCACAAGTGCCCCCATTGCAACGAGCCAGGAATTTCGAATCTCCGTAGGGCGTTCCTAGGTCCAGCTTTCCCCGCTAAATGCAAAATTTGTGGGCAACGTGTTGGTGTCTCCTACGCACGAACCTCAATGGTTACCTTGCCACTGACTATTCTCACTATGGCACTCGTAATTTTTGATTTCCCAGCGTGGGCTTTCTTCAGTCTCCTTGCTCTCGCAGTTTTGATGGTTCCTGTTTGCTTTCATCTAGTCCCACTCGAGAAGCGATGAAGCCAAAGAACAAGAAGCAGAACAAGTCGGAGATGGCGACGCCGAGGAAGCCGTCTGATTTACTTTTAGCTTGTCCTCGGCGCGCCATTCCTATAACGTTCGCCACAAAATCCATTACTATGAGCGTTCCATACCAAGAGGCGTTTTCCCGAAGGGCGAGTCCTTTCATGCGCTGGGTTTTGTCGCCATTTCTCCTACTATTCGCGGCTGTGTTCTGTATACCGCTTAAGGAATCATTGGACGTAGCGGATCTAGTTCCCGTGGTTGTAACATCACTTTTGATCGTTCTGTGTCTTGCGGGTTTTATGGCACTCTGGGGAGTTCCATTTGTGGGAAGGATCGCTTCTGGAATCATCGCGATAGCCTTTGGCTGGTATCTCGTCGATCAATGCGTAATCAACTTCAACGGAGATTGGGGATTCGATAAGAAGCGTTCAGAAGCCACACCGTTTAATTCCATATGCGGATTCATAGTTTTCGGAGTTCCTTGTTTGATTTACACGATTTTTGGACGGTTCACGCTCAGGAAGGAGCCGGACTTCGACGAGAATTCAGAATATTCTGATTACGACGATTTTGACGACGACGAGCCGCACCAAACGAAGAAAGCCGAACAAGGCGGAGATGGCGACGCCGAGGAAGCCGTCTGATTAATTTTAAGCTCGACCCCGGCGCGCCATTCCTATGACGTTATGCAAGAAAATGAAGACTAGTGTGACAGACATCGCCTATGAATTCAGGCACTGGCTGGCGAACGATCTCGTAAAGGCGGAGCCGATCTTGAAGAAGCATCCGGAATTGATCAATCAGCCAGTCTATGGTCAGTCGGAATCGGCATTGCACTACTTCGCCGTCGAGAACCGAATCGATGTGGTGACTTGGCTTCTAGCACGTGGTGCAGATCCCAACGGCATCAAGTCAGACGGATTTCCGCTACATGAATCAGCGCAGCTCGGTAATGCAGAGATGTGCGGCATCCTTTTGACCGCCGGAGCGAATCCAGACACTCCAGACTCACTTGGTGAGACAGCACTACACAAAGCATCAAGCCATGCATATCTTGAGATCATCGAATTGCTGTTGGCATCAGGAGCAGACCCTGAGATTCCAGAGATGTGCGGTGAGCTTCCGATTGATCAATCGCCGCCTCGTAAGCGCGCAAAGGTTCAAGCCGTATTCGACCGCTACACATCAACAAACTAAAACAAAGAAGCATAACAAGAATAGATGAGAAGGCAGGAGGCGCGGCTTGCGCGCTGTGGTATACTACCCACTGTCATGAAAAACTCATCATCTACCAGAACCGTTGGAATCGATCTCGGCGACCGCAAGCACGCCATTTGCGTGCTCGATGCGGCGGGCGAGATCCTCAAGCAGGAATCCATCACCAACACCAGGGACAGCCTCACAGCCCTCAGCCGCAGACATCCGGAAGCACTAATGGTGATGGAAGTGGGCATGCACAGTCCTTGGATTTGATGTCTGCCGCCTCGCGGCAGCCACTTCTGCGAAGCATGTCGCTCGCGCTCCTGTCCATCCCGCTCTGCGGTATTGCCGTTTTCTAAAAGATCTCGGGCACCGCGTGCTGGTGACAAACCCGCGCAAGGTACGCGCGATTTACAAGAACGACCGCAAGTCCGACCGCAAGGACGCCGAGATGCTGGCACGCATCGCCCGCACCGACGAAAAACTGCTCCACCCCGTCGAACACGGCACCGAGGGCATGCAGATCGATTTGTTGCAAATCAAACTCCGGGACGTTCTCGTGCGCCAGCGGGTGAATGTCATTTCATCGGTCCGGTTCACTCTCAAAAGCCTCGGTATCAAACTTCGCTCGCCGAACACCGCTTGTTTCGCCCGGCACGCCCGCAACGCTCTGAAAGCCGAACATGGTGCGACGCTTGCCCTGATAGAGCCGCCGCTGCAAGTCCTGGATTCCCTAACGGAACAAATCCGTGCGCTGGAGAAATCCATAGAATCCACCGCCTGCGAGAAATATCCCGAGACCGAATTCCTCACCCAGATCGCCGGCGTGGGATTGCTCACCTCACTCACATTCGTGCTCACCGTAGGCGATCCCACACGGTTCCGCCGCCGCCGCGACGTGGCCGCATACTTCGGCCTGGTGCCCAAGCGCGACCAATCCGG
>JBBSUD010000106.1:0-20230 GCA_038235225.1 Verrucomicrobiales bacterium | reverse complement strand
TTCCGGTCGCGCCCTCGCCCGGCTACGCCGGACTTGAGGCGCTCCCTCCACCAACCCGGCTGCAGGCAAACCTGTTCCTCCACCTACTCAAAAACACCCGATTTCGACCGTTCCCGTGTAAGTCATTCTAATTGTCGTTGAGAGGAATTTTAATTGTCGCTGGACAATCTCCTTCTTTGGCCTACTTCGTTCGCAGGATCGTGGGTCTGGATCGTGCCGCCGTGCAGGCCCTGTTTGCGGAATTCCTCCAGCCTCAGAACCTCAGCTCCGCCCAGATCCGCTTCATCGAGATGCTTATCGATCAGCTTACTTCCCAAGGAGTGGTGAGTCCTGATGCTCTCTACCAATCTCCATTCAGCGACCTGCATGCGGGCGGACCGGATGAGCTTTTCGCCGGGAAGGACAAAATGATTGAAGGCATTTTCGAGCGATTGGAAACCCTGATGCCGGACCAAGCCGCAGGGTGAGTCATTCAGCCTCGCGAGCGATTCAATCCAAATTAGCACTTGGAGACATCCCCCGCATTTCGGCGAGCGATCGGTGGGTCGGAACTCCGGTGGCCTTCCCCAAACGTGGGATGAAAAGCCCGATTCAAATCCACAACCGGCTGGCACATTCGAGTGGTGGAGCGTAGCGGATTCGAACCGCTGACCCCCTGCATGCCATGCAGGTGCTCTACCAACTGAGCTAACGCCCCCTCGCGGGTGGGCGGAGATTTATCGGCGGGCGGGGGTGGGGGCAAGCGGTTTTTTCGGGGGAAATCCGGGCCGCGCCACGCGGCATTTCCAGACAGTTGGCTTGGCGGGCGGGGGCGGTGCGGGCATGGTCCCGCGCATGGCGAAACATGCGGCGGAGCGAGTGCTGGTGGTCAGGCGCGGGCTATTGGAGGAAACCGGGGATTTCCAAGGGATCCGCACGGCGGGGCTGGATGCTGCGGTGGCGCGCCTGCTCGATCCGGCGAATCACTTTTTCATGGACCGGGCGGAGGCGGAGGAGGATCCGGGGCACAAGCAGTTGATTCCTTACTGCATTTTCCGCTGCGGCGACCGGGTGCTGCATTACACCCGCGGGAAATCCGGCGGGGAAAGCCGGCTGCACGCGAAGATTTCCGTGGGCGTCGGCGGCCATGTGAATCCGGTGGATATGGACGACGGGCGCACCGGTCCGGCGGCTTATCACGCGGCGGTCACGCGGGAAATCGAGGAGGAGCTGGAGCTGCCGGGCGGCCATCAGCATCGGATTGTGGCGCTGCTCAATGACGAATCCAACTTCGTTGGCCAGGTCCACTTGGGCATCGTGCATGTGGTGGATTTGGAATCGGAAGCGGTGGCGTCTCGCGAGGACGCGCTGGCGAATCTCGGATTTGCCACGATTTCGGAGCTGGCCGGGCCGTTGTTCGACCGGCTGGAGACGTGGTCGCAATTCTGCGTCCGCTTCCTGGCGGATGAGACCGTCTAGCGGATCAGCCGGCGCTCGACATCGTCGAGGACCGGGCCGGAGGTGAGCATCAGCGGGTGCATGGCGACGGGAAATTCGAGGTTTTCGGCGCGCGGCCAGATCGAGTTGCTCGGTGGCAGGATTACGAGGTCCATCGGCGTCCGGTAGGAGACGAGTTGCATGCCGCCGAGGCGGTCCTCGGTGGCGGCGAGATCGGCGAGGAAGCGGCTGTTCGGCCGCATTTCCGCCGCGCCCTTGGTCGGGTAGAGGAACGCGGCGCGGGTGCCTTGGTGGGGGGAGGAAATCGTGAGCAGCGTCCCGCAGCGGGCCGCGCCGCCAAGATTTTGCAAATAATACCGGCTGACGAGGCCGCCCATGCTGAAGGCGACAATCTGGATCGGCGCGGTGGGGCCGAATTTCGCGTCGATGTCGCGCTTGAGGTTGGCGGCAAGAATTTCGATTCCGCCGCAGCCGTCGTTCGGCTTGAGCTTGGCGGTCATGCAAGTGGCGCCGCGCTTTTCGAGCCGGCCGGCGAGCGGTTTGAAGGTGGTGCCGGTTTCGAGAAATCCGTGGACGAGCACGATGCGCGTCGGCCGTGTGACCGGCGGTTTGACATCGGCGCAGGAGGAAATCGCGAAGATGCCGGCGATGCTCAACAAGCGGATTTTCATCAGGGGAACCGGGGAAATTGGGAAATCAGCCGGGCGGCCATTGGAGCTGGCGGCCGCCAAGAATGTGGATGTGCAGGTGCGGCACCGCTTCGCCGCCGTCCGGTCCGTTGTTGATCACGAGCCGGTAGCCGGACTCCGCGATGCCCTCGGCGCGGGCGACCTGCGCAGCGGCGAGCAGCATGTGGCCGAGCAACTCCGCGTCGCCGTCGGCTGCTTGGCCAATGCGCGGGATCGGCCGGCGCGGGACGACCAGCAAGTGGTGCGGAGCCTGCGGCGAAATGTCCCGGAATGCGAGGCAGAGGTCGTCCTCGTGGACGATTTCAGCGGGGATTTCCCGATCGCGGATTTTCTCGAAGAGCGTCTTGTCGGCCATCGCGCGGGAGGATGCCACCGGATGCCGGAGTGGCAAGCCCGCGGGCCGCGCTCACGGTTCCGCCGCTGCCAGATCGACCAGATGCCCGCCGCGGGCGGTGACCCATTTCCCCTTTTTCACCACCTTGGTAAATCCGAGACCGCTGGCGGCGGCGGCGGTGAAAACCTCCCACGCCTGCGTCGCCAGAATGCCGGACACGATCAAATCGCCACCCGAGGCCAAGGATTTCGCGATCACCGGCCACGCTTTGATAAGCACGGTGGAGAAAATGTTCGCCGATACGACATCGTAGCCGCCTTCGCGCGGCTCCCAGTCGAGGACATCCACCTCTTCAATCACAATTCCCGGGGTGCCGTTGCGCTCCACATTCCGGCGGGCGACGGCGACGGCGAACGGGTCGAAATCGCAGGCAAACGCCTCGCCCGCGCCCAATTTCTGCCCGGCAATCGCCAGCACGCCGGTGCCGGTGCCCAGATCCGCCATGCTCCAGCCGCCGCCGCGGCGCGCGCGGGCGACATCGACGAGGATGCGCAGGCAGGTCGAGGTGGTGGCATGGTCGCCGGTGCCGAACGCCATTTCCGGCGGAATCACGATGATTTCCCGCTTCGGATTCGCCTCCCGCAGCGCGGCCAACTCGACCGGGCGGTCCTCCGCCGTGAGCAGAAAAACGTCGCGCACTTTGAGCGGACGGGGCGGCGCGACCGGTTTGTTCCACTCAGCATTCATCAACTCCCGGACGCTGCCGCCGAACTGCGCGACGATGGCCTCCGCGGATTTCCGGTTCTCGCAAAACACCTGGATCCGCAACGATTTCCCGCCCTTCAAATACTCGATGACCAGATTCGGATTCCCCGCAAACCGCTCCTCCCAAGCGTCGATCCATTTCACCGCGGAGAGCTTCGACCAGACAAACATGAGATAGGTAGGCAGGAAATGGGTTTGGACCGCGGGGCGGCGGGGTAGAAACGCGGAAGCAAGCCGCACCGTCAAGCCGGTCTTTCCCATGGATTGCGGAGAAATCCGGCGAAATCCCGCAGAGGGAATCAAGCGCCCTTCGAACCCCGGGCACAAAAAAACCCGCCTCGGAAGGCAGGTTTTGCGACTGGAGCGGGCGATGAGATTCGAACTCACGACATCCACCTTGGCAAGGTGGCGCTCTACCACTGAGCTACGCCCGCGTAGGGATACGCGTCGGGGGCGTTCTACACCGGGGCCGATGACCGGCAAGCCAAATTTCGCAAATTTTCCTCGTTCGCGGCAGGCCCGGCGGGCTTCCATCCGCCCGCCCATGTCCGACAAGCTCGCAGAAATCATCGCCACGAAACGCCTCGAAGTGGAGGCCCTCAAACCCCGCGCCGCGCTGCTGCGGGCCGGCGCGCTCCAGCGCAACGATTTCGGCGGGTTCCGCGCGGCGCTGGATCACGGGCCGGGCCGGCTGGGCGTCATCGCGGAGGTAAAAAAGGCATCGCCATCTGTCGGCCTCATCGACCCGAATTTCGACCCTGTCCGCCAGGCGAAGCGCTATCTGGACGGCGGCGCCTCGTGCCTCTCGATCCTCACCGATGAGAAATATTTCCAAGGCTCGCTGAGCTACCTCACCCAAATTTCGAAATTCTCCGGCGCGCCGCTGCTGCGCAAAGATTTCACCATCAGCGAGATCCAGATTCACGAAGCGGTCGTCTGCGGCGCGGATGCCATCCTGCTCATCGTCGCCGCGCTGGATGACGCCACGCTGCGGCGGCTTTACGACGAGGCGAAATCCTTCCAGCTCGACGTGCTCGTCGAAGTCCACGATCTGCGGGAAATGGAGCGTGCGCTGGAGCTTGGCGCCGACCTCATCGGCGTGAACAACCGCAATTTGAAGACCTTCGCCGTCGATCTGGCCGCCACCGAACGCCTCGCCGAGGAAGTGCCGGATGACGTTCTGCTCGTCTCGGAAAGCGGCATCAAATCCACCGCCGACGCCCAGCGCGCCCTCGACGCCGGCGCGAACGCCGTGCTCATCGGCGAGGCGCTGATGCGGGCGCACGACCCCTCGCGGGAAATCGAGGCATATCTCGCGCTGGGGGCGGAGCAATAAGGAAAGCCCGCCTCTCCCTTGGGACGCGGCGGGCCGGGAGGACGTGCGCGGCGGCGGAGTTGGACGACGAGCTTGAGGCGCTGCGAACGGGTGACGGCTTCCCAGCCGATGAGCGTGTCGCGGACTTTGATAAGCCAAGCTGACGCGCGCCAAAATGAGGACCGCGACGACTTCGCCTTATTCGAGAACGAACTGGCAAAGACGGTCGCCCGCCTCGCGTCCGGCGCCGAGGAAATGCTCCTCACCCGAGCATGGCATGGGCGATCTCCCAATCGGCGGTCGATTCGGCGACGCGGATTTCAAACGATCCGCGGACCGGAGGGTCCGCGCCAAACGGGGAATCGAAATTCTTGATCGCGAGTCCAAGGCAGCATTTAGGTGGTCCTTTGCTTAGGACAAACTCGCACGCCCAAACATCAAGGGTTCGCGGAGTTCGAATCAATCACCCTAGCTGCTCGGCCAGTTCACCAGTTTCCGGCTTGCGGCCCGCTGCCGGACCGGTAGAAGAGTTTGAACTCATGAAAATCCCGCGGCCATGGATCGTTTTAGTAATTGTCGGCGCGGGGTTTTCCTGCGGGATGATTGGGAAAAAACTCGCGCAAACCAACGTCCGATCCGCGGATTCATCGGCCCCCGTTGCGCGGCTTCGGTCACCGGCAGCCGACGTTCGGGAAAATCCAGCTTTCGTCGAAACTACCTCCCGCGTCACTGTGGAATCGCTATTCGCGTTGCCTGCCCGCGAGCGTTATCGCCGCCTCGCGCTGTGGCTGTTGGACGCCGGCGAAACGGATATATCTCGATTCTTGGAATCAGACATCTCCTCCGCCGGGCCTGACTATGAAATGGTATTTCTGGCGCTTGTATTTTGGACGCGGCTGAATGCGGAATCAGGCCCCGACTCCGCCATCATTCAAGACCGGTCTTCGGTTGCCGGCGCGTGGGCCTGCCACGATCCGGAAGCGGCGCTCGCCGCGGATTTGGCGCGCGGCTCGCCTTTCACTGACGCGGTGGCCCGCGCGATTGGCGAGTTCCAGGCGGACTGGATGTTCGCCCACTTCCAACAGATTCCGAAGGAATGCCAGGCAGCGGCGTTGGAAGGATTTTGCCGCCGTCCATTCAAACGCGCGGACTGTCGGAAAATCATGAAACTCGCGGATCGCTGGAACGATCCATCCGCTGTTAGCGAAATGTTTTACACCGTTACCAGAAAGTTTCCTGAGGAAGCGTGGAACTGGTATCAAGATAACAAAATCGAACACC
Organism: Verrucomicrobiales bacterium; assembly: GCA_038235225.1. GTDB lineage: Bacteria > Verrucomicrobiota > Verrucomicrobiia > Verrucomicrobiales > Akkermansiaceae > Luteolibacter. The sequence continues at coordinate 14,409 of JBBSUD010000106.1, read as the reverse complement.
CGGAGTTTCAAAGCGAATCGAAAATGCTGGAGACTTTGATGCATGATGCGCCGCCCAGAAGCTCCGCCGCATTCGAGATGATCGCGGCTTCCCTGCCTCCGGGGGCATCACGGCGGGCGCTCGAATCCAAGGCCATGGAACTACTTGCCAAATCCGATCCCGAAGCAGTGGTCGCCAAGGCCCGGCTGGCGGACGCTCCCGCCACCAAGGCGGAATATCTCGCCATCGCCGGCAAGCAGCTTGTGTATGCCGAGCCGCAGCGGGCGTTCGAGATCGCCGACGAACTCCTGGCAGCTTTCCCACAAATCTTCGACCGCGAAACCCGGCTTCCCGACGGCTCCGTCATTTCGTCTCCAAGCGAACGGCTGTATCTCATCCATCCATTTTTCAACGCGCTCTGTGTGAGGGATCCCGATCGCATGATGAATTCCTACCTCGCCCACGATCCCTCGCTTCAAGGCACGGAAACATTTACCACCATTGCCACCATCTGGGCGAGGCACTCGCCCGAATCCTGCGCTACCTGGCTGAACCAACAGAGCGATCCGCGCATCCGGGAACCCGCCGCCCGGGCGCTCATCGAGACGCTTTCCGGACAGGAACGATATGGCGAGGCGCTCGATTGGGCCGCCTCTCTCGCAACTCCCGACCGCAATCCCACTGCCTCCCTTTTCGAGAAATGGCGGCGGATCGATCCCGATTCGGCTGCCCAGTGGTTGAAGGACTCCACGCTGGCGGATGATGTGAAATCCAAACTCCGGAAGGACCAACAATGATGCACAAGTTCCCAATACGCACGGTGTCTGTCGCCGGCTTCCTCGCTGCGGCAGCAGTAGGTTGGCAAATGGCGGACATGCCCGCCGCCTCGCATCGATCCGCCACCGCGCCGATCAGAACCCGCACGACGGAGCGCCCGGTCGCGGCAGAACCTTCCCCAGCGGCGGTCGCCGATATGGATGCGCTACGAAAATCCGATGACTTTGCCGGGCGGATGCGCGGGACCATCGCGCTTGCCGATTCCATATCTCTTTCCGATATCCCGGCTTGGCTGGATGGCGCTTGGTTCGATCCCGGCGATGGTTATGAGATCAAGCTTTTCACGCGGATTCTGACCGACCGGCTGGAAGCGAGCCAACCTTTGGTATTGGTAGATCTTTCGCCAGAGGCCCAACTGGAGCGCTATTTGAAATGCGCTGCCGGAGGTCTGCCCGAAAGCGAGGGAAGCATGGTCGAAAGCAAGGAATTGTTCCGACTGCTTGCGGAAGTAGACCCCGAAGCGCTGGAAGCCGTCCTCGGGCAATTGATGATACCCGAGCGCGACTATGCCGAGGAAGCGCTGCTCGCGCGCCGCTTGAACGACTCGTTCGACACGGAAATCCGCAAGCTCTGGGCGCGGCCGGACGGCTGGCACGCGTTCAAGAGTTTTTCGGGGAATGTTGAATTCCTAACCAAGCTGTTGGCGAATCCCGCGGCACTCCCCGTTTCCTGGCGAAACTCTATGGCTGCTGAGTCTTACTACCGCCGGATCGATTTCGATACCGCCGAATTCTGGTGGAACGTAGACTTGGAGGCCGCCGGTTTCAGCCCCGCCCAGGTTTCAGTTATCCGCAAGGATGCGCTTGATGGCATCAAACGGGAGAACCCGGAAATGGCGATCGCGGTGATGGAGGAGATCGCGATGAACGATGCCGACCGCAAAGAGTTCATCCAAAGCATTTTTGCGAGAGGAGGACTAACGGAAACGCAGGCGGCCAAGCTCCTGGAGTCCTTGAGATATGATGAAGATTGGCAGGCTGCCCAAGAACAACTGGCCCGGAAAAACAGACCGGAACCCCCGCGCCCTCAGCAGGTCGATCGTCCCAACCAATGGCTCGCCGATTTCACCAAACTCGAACCACAATCGGACGACGCGCGAAACTATCGAAACATGCTCAATCGGTGGGACGGGAGCCAATTGCATGATCTCACCAACCAGCTTCGCGAACTACCAGCCGATACCAAAATCCAAACCGCCGAAAAGCTCGCCCGCTATTGGGGAAGAGGCACCATCGAGCGGCAGCCGCAGTTGTATGCGGAAGCCATCCGTATCCTCGCCGGAGCGAAGGACGGCGATTCGAAAACCGTCCGCAGCGCCACGTTTTTCGCCCTCGAGTGGGGCAGCGCCGATCCCGCCGCCGCCAGCGAATGGATCACCAACCTGCCAGCGGGTGCGGCGAAGATTTCCGCGCGGAACGGACTCGCGGTCCGCTGGTCCCAGCTCGACCCGGCCGCGGCGGGCGCGTGGGTCGATTCCCTGCCTGACGAGGATCGATCCCAAGTGCGGAAAATCCTGCAGGCCAAGAGTTCCGAATCATCACTGCCCGATGAAAAGCGCGCTCCCATAGGGCCGAAGAATCATTGATTCACCTGATTATTCTTCGAATCAGTGAAATCAGTGATTCTTCATCGATCACCAAACATGGCCGGAGATCGAACGAAATCACGCCTGAGGCAGAGATATGATAATCCGCAATCCGCCCGATTCGCCGCGCGCCGCTGCGACTTCCCCGCCGCAAGCCCGGACCGAGGCGGCGACAATGGACAGCCCGAGTCCCGCGCCGCCGGCTTCGCGGGTGCGGGCGCGGTCGGGACGGTAGAATGGCTCGAAAATGCGCGCCAGTTCGTCGTCCGGGACGCCGGGGCCGTCGTCTTCGAGAGTCAGCTCGATCTTGCCGGGAATTTCGCGGGCGGCGGCGGAAATCCGGCAACCCTCGCCGGCGTGGCGGCGGCTGTTTCTGAGGACATTTCCCACTGCCCGCAGCAGCAGTTTGCGGTCGCCTCGGATGTTCGCGCTTTCTCCGATTCGTAAATCGACGGCCACGCCCTCGCGGTCCGCGGCTTCGGCGACGAGTTGGCGCAGGCCGAGCGATTCCAGTTCCACTCTCGCGGCGGCGGTGCCGGCCCGCGTGAATTCCAACAGCTCGGACAGCAACGCCGAAAGCTCCGCCGCGTCCTCTTCGATCGATTCCAGCCGCGGTTTGTGCTCGGCGGCAAGCGCGTGTTCGAGCACGCCGAGGCCGGTCCGCATCCGGGCGACCGGCGCGCAAAGTTCGTGGGCGACATCGGCCATGAAGCGTTTCTGCCGCGCCGCGTGATCGCCGAGGCGGCCGGCCATGATCTCGATCGACGCGCCGACGTGGCCCAGTTCGTCGCGCCGGGTCGCGCCGATGCTGGTTTCGAAATTTCCATCCGCGATCCGTCCCGTCGCCGCCGACAGCCGCGAGGCGTAGCGGGTGATTCCCAAAACAAACGGCGCCCACAGCGCCAAACTCACGACCAGCACCGCCAGGCCGCCCCACAGCCACGGCTTGTAATCGAAAAACAAACCGCCCGCCGCCGCGTTTTCCGAGCGCAGCAACAGCAGCGCCAGAGGCGGCGGACCACGGCCCTCATCCGGCAGCGGCAGGGCCAGCCCGGCCCAATAGGCGCCCGCATCTTTCACGAGGAAAATCGGCCGGGCATCCTGAGGGCGGCGCGCTTCCTCCGGCGGTGGCGGCGGACGGTCGCGCCCCCCGGGCGGCGGCGGACGGCGGTCCGGCGGGCGGCCATCGTCCATCAGCCGGCGCTCGATCGGGCGGGGCACCGGGCCGGTTTCGTCCACGATCATCCGGCCCGGACCGCGGCCGGACATTACCCGCAAGCGGGCGCTGACGCCGTATTCCGCGACGCGGCGGTTCACGATTTCCGGCCACATTTCCTCCGGCTCGCGGCCGAAATCCGCCACCAGCGCCTCGCCGAAATTCCGCAACCGGCCCTGCGCCGCGCCGCTCAGCACCGAGTCCAGCCCTAGGCTGAGCTGCCAGCTCAGAAATCCCGCGAACGCCGCCGCCAGCACCAGCAAGTGCGCCGCCAGCCAGACGCCGACCTTCGCCATCAGCGGAAATGCCGGACGCCCGCTCATCGCGCCACCTCCGGAACGAATTGGTAACCAACGCTCCGCACCGTCCGGATGAACCGCGGCTCGCGCGCGTCGTCCCCGAGCTTTTTGCGCAACTGCGAGACATGCACATCGATCGAGCGGTCGAAGACATCGAAGCGCCGCTCGGAAACGTCCTCCAGCAGCGCCTCGCGGGATTTCACCCGGCCCCGCGCCTTCATCAGCGCCAGCAGGATGGCGAATTCCAGCGCCGTCAAATCCAGCGGCGCGTCGTCCAGCACCGCCGCGTGGCCCGCCTCGTCCACCCGCAGTGCGCCCGCCGCCAGCAGCGCCCGGCCGTCGTCGGCAGGCTTGGCCGCCGTCGCCCGCCGCGTCACCGCCCGCAGCCGCGCCAGCAGCTCGCGGGTGGAAAACGTCTTTGGCAAATAATCGTCCGCGCCCACCTCCAGCCCGGAAATCCGGTCCGCCTCCTCGCCCATCGCCGTCAGCATCAGCACCGGGACGTCCGAGGTTTTCCGCAGTTCCCGCAGCACCTCCATGCCGTCCATGCCCGGCATCATCACGTCCAGAATCACCGCCTCATAAGCACCCAACCGCGCCTCCTCCAGCCCTTCGATCCCGTTGTGCCGCATTTCCACCCGCCACCCCAGCGGTCCCAGATAATCGCGGATCAGCTCGCACAATTTGCGGTCGTCATCCACCACCAACAGCGGCCGGCCGGCTCCATTCGGGAAATCGCTCACCCCGCCAGCCTGCCGGAAATCCGCGCCCGGAAACCATCCCTTTTACCGATTCTTAACAAATCTCCCGCCGGCGGCTCCCCGGATTTCGTCTGGCGGTCGGAGCCGTGTCCTGCTGGAAATCTCGCCATGCCGGCCGCCCGCAGAAACGTGTTGCTGATTGCCGCGGTCCTTGCGGCCGGGTTCGGGATTTTCCTGGCTACGAATCGCGAGCAGGCAATCCCACCGCGGACGACCGCCGCCCAGCCGCGCGGAAAGCGCCCGCCTCAAGCCGCGCCGGCAGTCCGGATACGGCCGATCTCAGCCACCGCCGACGGCGTGCCGGAAGCGCTTCGCCACGAGTTCGAAATCCGGAAGCGCGGTTACCTCAACGCGGCGGGCGGGATTGAGGCGGTGCTGGCCGGACTGCACTCCTTGGGCGAGAGTCCGGATTGCGAAATTTACCTGACCGGGGCGTCCGTTCGCGCCTCGGCTCTGGACGTGCCTGATGCGCTGGCGTGGGCGGCAAGTCTGATGCCGGGCGCGCCCCGGGACACGGCGTTGATGGAGCTTTTTCACCAATGGTCCGGGCTGCCGCGGATGCGGATTATCGCCAATTTCCCCGGCGGGGGCGGGGTCGCGGCCGGCTTGGGCGCCTGGCTTTTGGAAGCGAAGAAGCTGCCGCCGGCGGAAATCGCCGCCTATTCGCGGGAATTCGTCTTTGGCCCGCGGCGGGTCGGACTGATTGCCGATGCCGCCAAGGCGCTGGCGGCCACCGACCCGACGGCTGCCTTTTCCTTGGGTGAGGGGATGACTGGGGAAAGCCAGATGACTTTCCTCAGAAGCTTCGCCGAGGGTTGGGCCGGCAAGGATCCGCAGGCGGCGATGCGCTGGGCCGCCGCGATTCCCAACGAGTCCGACAGCGGGGATATCATGATGATTGTCGCGGATTTCCTGAAGGCGCGGGACCCGGTCGCCATCGCCGGCTGGCTGGCGCAAATTTCGCCAAGACCGGCGGCTCGGAAGAAGCTTCTCGAGGCGTTCGGCAGCGACTGGGCAGCCGCCAATCCCCGCGCGGCGTGGCAGTGGGCGGAATCGCTGCCGGCGGGAGATCGCGAAGCGGCGCTGGCCGGGGTGAGCCTTCGCGCGCCGGTGGGCATCGGGGTGGCGTTTGGCGGGATTTCCCCGGATGGCGTGGAAATCAGTGGTGTAATCGCAGACAGCCCGGCCGGCCGCAGCGGGAACTTTGAGGCCGGAGACCGCATTGTCGCGTTCACCGACACGGGCGGCGGGTGGGTGGATATCGCCAATATGGATTTGGGAGAAATGGTGACGTCCCTCCGCGGCGAGGAGGGCAGCCGCGTTTCCCTGCGAGTGCGGAGGGGAAATGACAGCGCGCTGCGAACGGTCACCATCCAGCGCGGGCGCATGTTTTCTATCGAAAATCCTTGAGGGATGGCTCTCTGGAGTCCGGTCGGCGGACGGTGAAGGCGAGGGAAACTGACCGCAGCGAGGCCGGGTTTTTTACCGAGTCTTAACAAATCTCCCTCCGCTTCCACACACTCCGCACACGCGGGGCCGGTTTCATCGGGTGCATCGGGACGGCACGAGGCTGTTCCGCCAAACCGAAACACACACATCATGAAACCGATCCGTCATCTCATCCTGCCCGCGGCGCTTGCCCTCGGGATTTCCTCCACCCTGTCCGCACGGCCACCAGAAGGCGGCGGCGGTCCCGGAGGTCCGCCACCTCCGCCGCCCGACCCGATCGCCCGCGCGCTCGATGCGAATGGCGACCATGTCATCGACGCCGGCGAAATCGCCGATGCTGCCGCCGCGCTGCTCACGCTGGATGCGAATGGCGACGGCAAGCTCACCGCCGACGAGTTCCGCCCGCCGCATCCGCCCAAGCGTGGCCAAGCCGGAGACGACAACGCGCCCCCGCCAATCGATAGCGGCGATGGCCACCGCCCGCCGCCGCGTGACAAGGCCGGCCACCGCCCGCCGCCTCCGCCGCTGCTCAAGGCGCTCGATCTGGATGGCGACAAGGAGATCTCCGCCGAGGAAATCGATGCCGCGCCGGAGTCGCTCGTCTCGCTCGACCGGAACAAGGACGGCAAGCTCGACGAGCGCGAACTCCGCCCCGGCAAGCGCCCCCATTCCGGCCGCAAGTAAACCGCCCCCCCCCGCGCCATGAAACCCTTCCTCTTCCTGCTGGTGGCGGCCTCCCCCGCGTGGGCGCAGGCTCCGGCGCTCGACCTGACCGCGCCCGCGAATTACGCGCGCCAGGCGATTCCCCCCTACATCCGCAAGGACAACACGCCGCCGGACAACCGCATCACAGACCTCGGCGCGACGCTCGGGCGCGTGCTTTTCCACGACAAGCGCCTGTCGCGGACCGGTACCGTCTCGTGCTCCACGTGTCACCAGCAGGAAAAAGGATTCACGGATTCCGCGGTCGCCAGCATTGGCGTCGCGGGGTCCACCGGGCGGCATTCCATGCGGCTCATCGACGCGCGCTTTGCCAATGAAGCCCGCTTTTTCTGGGACGAGCGCGCCACCAGCGCCGAGGACCAGGCAACCCAGCCGATCCAGAATCACCAGGAAATGGGCTTCAGCGGCGCGGACGGCGATCCCGGATTTTCCGATCTCGTGACGCGGCTTTCTGCCATCGAGGTCTATCGCGTCCTGTTTCGGGGCGTCTATAGCGACCCGGAAATCACGCAGAACCGCGTCGGGAAATCGCTCGCCCAGTTCGTCCGCAGCCTCCAGTCCTTCGACAGCCGCTACGATGCCGGCCGCGCCCAAGTCGCGAACGACGGCCCGCCATTTCCCAATTTCACTCCCGCGGAAAACGCCGGGAAACAGATTTTCCTCCGCCCGCCGAACCAAGGCGGAGCCGGTTGCGCCGCCTGCCATCAGCCGCCGGAATTCGATATCGAACCGAGCAGCGGCAACAACGGCGTGACCGGCTCGCTCGGCGGCGGCAGCGATTTCACCAACACCCGCGCGCCCAGCCTGCGCGATCTCGTGGACTCCGCCGGCGTGCCCCACGGGCCGTTCATGCACGACGCCTCGCTCGTTTCGCTTGCCGCCGTCATCGAGCATTACAACGCCATTCCCGCCATCGTCCCCGGCCTCGACAACCGCCTCCGCGGCCCCGGCGGCCAGCCGCAGCGGCTGAATCTCAGCCCCGTGGACAAGGCCGATCTCGCCGCCTTTCTCCGCACCCTCACCGGCACCGCCATTTACACCGACCCGCGCTATTCCAATCCGTTCGGCCCGGACGGATCGCTCGCCCTCGTCGTCCTGCCATCGCAGGCCACTATCAGTCTAGAGACAGGAATTGGCGGCCCGGCGATGGTCATCCGCGCCGCCGCGGTGCCGAATGTCACCTATCAATTCCAATCCTCCGCCGATATGAAATCCTGGACCTCCGCCTCCGTCACCGCCACGCCGGAAGGAGCTTTGGAAATGACCGACCCGATGACCGCGGGCGAGCCGCGGAAATTCAACCGCTTCGCCTATCAAGCCGAGCCGTGACCGGTGGGGGTGAAATTTTTGACAGTTCTGTGACATTTCCCCGCCGGGAAACGGGCAGGATGGCGGTGCTATGAAATACAAAACCTTGCTCGCCCCGCTCCTCACCGTCGCCCTGCTCCACGCTCAGGTAAAGCCCGCGGATCCGTTTGTGAAAACCCAGGCGGATGATGCGGCGGCCGCTGCCGAGGCCCAGCGACCGAAGAACATTTCCATCTGCCTTGAGATGTTTTCCCTGCCGCTCGACATGGCGGCGAGACTCGAACGCGAGCGCCCGGGCGACGCGGAGTTCTACAAACAGCTCGTCGCCGGAGGGGAGAAAGGGACTGTCCGGCTGGAATCCCTTCTCATCCTGCGCGCGAAATCCGGCCAAAAAGGGACCACCGAGTCGATCAGCGAGCGGATCTATCCGACCGAGTACGAACCTGCTCAAATACCGAATTCCGTGGGGGCCAATTCCGGTGAGCAAGCAGCCGCTGCGGAACCCGGGAAGGCCGGAAGAATGGCGGATGGACCTTCCAACGGGACGCTCGCCGTTCCTGCCACACCCAAGTCATTCGATACCCGCAACTCCGGAGCCACGTTGGAAATCGAACCGACCCTCAGCGAGGACAGCCAAATCGTCGATCTACGCATGATTCCCGAAATCGTCACCTTGGTCGGCCGAGACACTTATGGCGAAGGGATCTCCGTCACGGAAATGCCGAACTTCGAATCCCAGCGCATCAGTTCGCAATATACCGTGATGGTCAACCAACCGTTCCTCATAGGTACCATCAGCCGCCCACCGGTTTCCGAGGTCGATAAGGACTCGGCAAGCCGTGTGTGGTTCGCTTTCGTGACGGCATCGCTTGCAAAACTCTGATGCGCCCGGCGCTTGTCACCATTTTCCCGATGCTCGCCGCCGCCGTCCTCGTAATGGTCGGCGGCGAGCGCATGTCCCGGCGCGAGGAGGAAAAGCGCACCCCGGCGGACCGCGTCAGGCTGCTGGACCTGGCGGATTCCTTCCGCATGGAGCTGGCCCGGCTGGACGCCATTTATCTCCGGCATCTTGACGGCCTTGCCCGCAACGCTCTCTACGAGAAACCCGGAACCGCAGCCGCCGCGGCAGCGGAAATCAGCGGCGTACGACTGATCCGGATTTTCAAAGACCGCGGCAAGGGACTGACCATCACACCCGATCCGCTCGCGGGCGGGCTGCCGGAAATGCTGTTGGCGGGTGGCGGGCGGCCGTTCGATCCGGCGAAGGCGATCATTCTGGAAAAAGATCTGCTGGAAAATCCGTTGCCACCGGACGGCGTCTGGCTGGCCGCGCCGGATGCCAGCCAGCGCGTCCATTGCCGCCAGCCGGAGCCGGGAGTGCTCGCCGCAATTCTCATCGACCTGCCGGAGGTGCGGAAGTGCGTGGAAGAATCGCTCGCCGACTGGCTGGAAACGCCGCTCGTCCCGCTGCGGGAAGCGGGCGGGCTTTTGGAAATCGATCCGCCGGACGGCGCGGCTTTGGTAGCGATGGGCGCGGGCCGCCACGGGCCGGCGGCGGCGATTATTCCGATCCGGACTCAGTTCGGCGATTGGCAGATCCGGGCTTGGGACGGCGTGCGCGTCAGCCATTTCCACGATCCGGCCACGCTCGCCATGGCGGCGGTGCTCGCCTCGGTGCTGGCGTTGTGCGGCGCGCTGCTTTTCCTCCAACAGAAACGCGCCCTCCGGCTCGCAGCCAACCGGGTTTCCTTCGTGAACCGTGTCTCGCACGAACTCGGCGCGCCGCTCACGAATCTTGCCCTGAACCTCGACCTGGCGACGGAATTCCTGACCGCCCGCCCCGCCGAATCTCGCCGCCGGCTCGGTCTGGTGGCGGAGGAAATCGAGCGCCTCTCGCGGCTCGTCGCCAACGTGCTGACCTTTTCCCGTCAAGAACGCGACACGCTGGAACTCAAGCCGTGCCGTGTCATCCCGGAGGAAATCGTGATCCGCGTGCTGGAAAGTTTCCGCCCGGCGCTGGCCCGGCGCGGGATTGAAATCGAGACCTCGCCCGCCCCCGCGGAACCGGTTCTGCTCGACCCGGACGCGCTCAGCCAGATCGCCGGGAACCTGATTTCCAACGTCGAGAAATACGCCGCGGTCGGTGGCTGGCTGTTTCTCGGCTGCCGCTTGGAATCGGGATTTCTCGTGCTGGAAATCCGCGACTGCGGCCCCGGCATTCCCGAGGCGGCGCGGCAGCTCGTTTTCGCGCCCTTCGAGCGCGTCCGGGACGCTACCAACGAAGGCTCCAGCGGCACCGGCCTCGGCCTCGCGATTGCCCGCGATCTGGCCCGCCGCATGGGCGGGACGCTGGAGCTGTTGGAAATCCCGCAGGGCGCGGCCTTCCGGCTCCGCGTCCCCGCGCCGCCCGCGCTGGCTCTCGTTTCCTCCGCCACCGACGCCGCATGAACATCCTCATCGCCGAAGACGATCCGCTCACCCTCGACGCGCTCGCCACCTGCATCGAGAGCGACGGATTCACCGCCCTCCGCGCGCCGGACGGCCGCCACGCGCTCGACCTGTGGCGGACTTCCGGGCCGGATTTGCTCTGCCTGGACATCATGATGCCCGGCATCGACGGCTACGAAGTCTGCCGCCGCGTCCGCGAGAGCGACCGGACAATCCCGATCCTTTTCCTCTCCGCCAAGAACCGCGAAATCGACGTCGTCGCCGGTCTCGACCTCGGTGCGGACGATTTCATCCGCAAACCCTTCACCCGCGGCGAGGTCATGGCCCGCATCCGCGCCGCCCTCCGCCGCACCGCCGGCCGCGCCGACGCTGGCGATTTCGATTTCGGCGATCTCACCATCCGCCCCCGCGCCCTCGCCGCCGAGCGGAATGGAGCGGCCATCGACCTCACGCCACGCGAAATTTCCCTGCTCCGCCTCCTCCGCGACCGTCGCGGCGAAGCCGTCTCCCGCGACGCCTTCCTCGACGCCTGCTGGGGCGTCGATTGGTTCCCCGACTCCCGCACCCTCGACCAACACATCTTCCTCCTACGCCGGAAAATCGAGGCGGATCCGGCGAATCCAACCCTCATCCAAAGCGTGCGCGGCGTTGGGTATCGGTATGGTTGAAAAAGGGAGGAGCGGAGCTGCGGACGAGGATACGAGCTCGGGCGCGTCGCCTGCGGCGAAGGCCCGTTTCCACTTTCAATCCGCCCGCTTCCGGATGTCTTGAAGCTGTAGGTTTCGCAGCCTGTAGCCGGTGGCCGAGCGGAGCGACACCACCGGATTGCGAGGCGGAAAGGACCTGCGCATCCCGGCAGGGACGCCAGCGGGGATATATGCTGTCGCGCGGCACGATTTGTGAAAAGCAGGATGGCCGTCCCGGCAGTCCCGGAGAACGGGCGTTTCGCGGGTCGTCTGAAAACGCGCACCCGTCATCACAGAATATGATGTGCGGCAGTAGTCGGCGCTGCTCGCGTCCGGAATTTATCGCGCGCTTTCAGGCCGCAAAATAGTTGAACCGGGTGACCCGGTGCTGAGGCGCCGGGCTTTGCTCCACCCGGGCTCTCAACTTGCATTTCCGGACCTGGAAGGGCCGTGGAACAAAGCCCGGCCCTTCAGGGCCGGGAATCGTTCGGAACCGGAGTCGCGGCCTGAAAGGTCGCCGGAAATCTTGGTTTGCCAAGAGTGGCCGGCCACCGCCTGTCAGGATCGATTCCTGCACCATCCCATATCAAGAGTATCTCCATCGTGATAGGGATATAATTTTGGACTGTGAATGTTTGTTAGGCGGAGTCTTGAGACCGGTCACGGTCGGCGGCGAACGCGAAGGATGCTTGGATATCCTCCGGTTCGATATCCGGGAAATCGCTTAGAACTTCGGAAATCGTCATCCCCCCCCGCGGTAGTCAAAACGTCGGCCAGGGTGGTGCGCGCGCCTTTGATACAAGGCTTGTCGCTGCGGATCCGTATATCGATCGTAATTTGCTCTTGATAATTCAAGTTCGGAAGGTGGTTGTCTCGGATTTCGAAATCAAGGTGGGCGCATTTTTGCCGCAGAAGGTGAGAAGCAGATACCGGCTATCCGGGATGATCCTTCGACGAGGGCGGCCGCGATCCCGGACGGCTCCGGCCATGTTAAAAATTGAATTTCAAGGACTGACCCGAATTACGTGGGCTTCGACCTTATCTCCCGATGTCGAACCAGAAATATTCAGCATAGTGGAAAAGCATACCGCGAGTAAGAAGCACACGGAGAACACCGCTAAGTTTTGTATGCTGATCTTCATTTCTTTGCAAAACGTTTGAGCACATACACCCTACCAGGGAGGGTGAGTGTTAAACGCGGGGTGAAGGCTGAGTTACGGGAAGTCATCCAAACTGGGCGGCTGGTAGGGGTTGTCATGTCGCAGCTTGTCCCGCCTCTTTTTCTTTCTGCGAAATTATGGCGGAACGATCTCGATAGTCATTCATGATCTTATATGCTTGGACTGGTTCCGATAACCTTTCAGACAGCTCAAAGACTTGCTTGGAGGATGCGACGCATGACCGCAACTCGGTAAGAAGTGCTCTCACAGCTTCAGCCGTGAAGCGTTGATTCATTGAGGGGACAACGCAAACCAGTCCGTCGCCGTGGGTCCTGAGAGCGTTGAAATTGGACTCAAACTTGGCTATTTCGGCGTTCCACTCGTTGATGTCCGGATCTCGTATAATGCCAGTATAGGTCGAGAGAAACGAGGCCACGTGGACTGGTGTAAAATCGAAAGCGCAGATCCCGCAGCAATCCGCCACGCACCCCTTTTCGCAAAATTTTATGAGATACTGCAATCTCTCAGGTATTTTGAGTTCGGGGAGTTCTTGTTCTGTATCGTCCATTTTCTTCCAGAGATTCTATGGCTGGAGCTCACGGCGGGCGCGGACCTGGAAAAGGGAGGTGGCGCGCCTGGGGTTTCCGTGGGCTGCCGCAAATACACACGGTTTCCGCGATCGATTCAACAATAATCGAGCACCCGGAAAGGGATGTTGAAATGAGCTTGAAAAGCTTATGGCCGGTTGGTGCGTCACGCCTTGTTGGCTTCTTGGATTTCTGAGTCTTGCAAGCGCCCCATTGCGGCGAAGATTCGTTCAAGCTCTTCCCTACGCTCTCGGTCAGACTTCAATTCTCCAAACTTCTTCACTGCTTTAGTATTCATTTGTTCTTCCAACATCTCAATCGTGGATTCATCGACGTGCCTGCTACAGCACAAAGTCTGGTCTCCTTGATCACAGAATCCGTGGAACCAAGCGAGGCCACGCTCACCGCGATAAACCTTGATGTGGGCAATGCTTCGCTCATTCAGACCGTCTCGCTTCAGCATCTCCCTCATCTGGCGGAGATTCGATTCGCACAGACCGACGTGAAATACTGATGGACTTGGGCTTAGCATATCGGGGATCAGGCGCGTCCGGTAATTAGATCGCATCCGCCAGGATCTAAAACGCTGTAGCAAGGAGGGCGAAGCCACTTCGATGAAGAGGTTAGTCTCCCCGTCGCAAAACACATGGAGAGTGTCGAGTAGAAGATCACGGTCCTCTACCGGTGTGAACTCCCAGTGGTGTGGTCCGTAGAAGTGATTGCCCATATTCTTAGCCAACGTCGACTCCTCCTACGCCTGGCCAAGGGCGGGGGTGGAACACGGGGTTCAGGTTGTAGCGGTCATGGCGGCTGAAACAGGAGGCGGGTCAGGCGTTAGGAGTGACGTCTTGTGTGTGCCCAGCATGGGCGCGATGTAAATGGGGTGCAAGTCCCCTGTAGGAAATCCAGACATGACGTGTTGCCTCATTGAAGCCAGCTCGGAGCAGGGCGATCTGCCCGGGGAAGGAAGGCTAGGAGAATGCCCGTAGGGGAGCGATAGCGACATCCACCTGATGCGAAGCCACCCCGCATGGACGGAGCGATAGCGGAATCAAACCTGAAAGCCGATGGACAAGAACCACATAGAAGGCCGACACGGCACGACGAGCTGGCACAAGCAAGCGACGAATAGGAGCGCGGTAGTTCTAAACTTCGTCTGGATTACCCGTGGAGGTAAATGTGGCGGTTGTGCAGGGAAGCATCGCGCTCTTACCTGGGGAATGGGAGCGCAGCGGACATGGAGGGCCTGGCCGTCTTCACTAACAAGCCCTCAAATCTCGACCGCGCAAGCGGAAGAGAAGTCAGCAGACGCCATAGTAGTTGGAGACACGAGCCGGAGTGCGGAATGCACGTCAAAATTGCCGGAAGATT
>JBBSUD010000105.1:0-20567 GCA_038235225.1 Verrucomicrobiales bacterium | reverse complement strand
TCCGCGAAATCCGCCTCGTCCAATTCATATTGGGCAATGAACGGCAGCACCCTTGCGGCCGATTCCGGGGTGCTCATCCGCCGCCCGTACCAGGCCGAAAAGAACGGCCGTTTCACAAATGCCGCCAGCGACAACGCGCCGATCGGCGTGCCGTACGACCAGCGGAGGAATCCCTCGCCATAAACCTTTTCCGTCTCCAGGGCGCCTGTGTGCCGGTTGAAATATCGAATCGCTTCCACCCGGGTTTCCTAGCCCGCCGCCGCCCGGCCCGCAAAGCCGGATCGTGAAAAGCCCGTCAGCGCGGCTCGCCGTCCGGGAAAATCCTCGCGATCGGCGATTCCATCTGGCGGTCCATCCACAGTTCCAGCGCCGACTTCATCGGTGCGAGGACCTCCGGGCGGCTGGCTGCCACGTCGATTTCCGCCTGCGGATCGGCCTCCATCTGGAAGAGCGAAAAGTGCCGCGCGCCTTCGGCCGTGGGCGTGCAGACGAGCTTCCAGCGCCGCGTTTTCAAGCAGCGCTGCTTGGCCGCCACGAGCCGGTCCGCGAACTCGTCGCGCAGGACGAACTGGTAGTTGAAATCCGGGTCGATGCGGGTCATCCCCGTCATCGGCGGCAGCTTCGGCCGCTCGACGCCGGGCACGCGGAACTGGATGAACGGGAACCCCGTTTCGCCGTAGAACGGCCGCCATTCCGGCGTGCCCTCGCCGCGGATCCAGCTTGCGAAGCTCTGCCCCTGCCACGCGGGCGAGGCCGGCTGGCCGAGAAAATCGGCGAGGGTCGGCACCACATCGATGAGCCGGACCATTTCCGGAATGACGCGCGGTTCGGTGCCCGGGACGTGGACGATCATCGGGGTGTGGTTCGCTTGGAGGCCGCCGTTGAAGGTCAGCCCGTGGCCGAGCGTGACGCCGGGTTCGTATTGGTCGTCGCCGTGGTCGGAGGTGACGATGACAATGGTATTTTCCGCCAATCCATTGCGTTCGAGCGCCGCCAGAATGTCGCCCACGCAGTCGTCGAACTGCCGCGTGCAGCCGTCATAAAGCGCGCGGATTTGCGCCACCTCTTTGGGCGGCAATGCTTTCCATTTGGATTCCAAATCCGTCCCGCCGATGAACGCATCGATGTCGAAGGCGACGCCGTTGCGGTTCGGCCCGGCATAATCCGGGTCCGAGAACATGCTGCGATACGGTTCCGGGCTGCGGTAGGGGAGGTGGTTGCAGGAATAGAAGACGTGCCAGAAAAACGGTTTGCCCGACGCGGCGGCAGCATCCAGCCGCTTTTCCACCCGCCGCGTGACCACGTCCGGCGTCACGAACTGCGCGAACGATTCGAGCTGGGGAAAAATCCGGTAGCCCACCGGATTGTCGAAATACAGCGGCACCACGAAGTGCGCCATTACCACCGCTTGGCTCATGTAGATCTTGAAATTGTCGAAGGTGGAGACGGACAAATCCGCCATCCCGAGCGGCACAACCTCATAGTAGCCAGCGCACCAATCGCCGATTGCCGCCGTGTCGTAGCCATTGGCGGTCAACAACTTGGGCAGCGGGACGATGCGCTTGACCGCGGCTTCCACGGTTTCCCGGCTGGGGTACATCTGGCGGATTCCGTTGGTTTGCGGATACGTCGAGGACATGAGCTGCGTGCCGGATTCCATCGTCGAGGCGATACCGGTGTAGCAGTTTTCGAAGCGCGAGGAGCGCGCCGCCAACGCGTCGATGTGCGGGGAAACGCCCGCCGCGGCCGCGCCGTCCGAGCGGGCGGGGCGGTAGCCGGCGCAGCCCAGCTTGTCGCCCCGGAGCGAATCGGAGCCGACGATGATGACGTTCATCAACCGGCCAACCGCCGCGGATTTCGCCACTTCCGGCCGCCGGAAAAGGGGCGCGCCCAGCCAAATCGCCCCCGCCAGCGCGACCACGCCGCCGACTAGCAAACCGGCGCGGCCGAGCCGGCGGATTTGCCAAACCGCCGCCCAACTAGCCACGAGAAGGGGCAGGATTGTGAAAATCGCGGTCATGGAAATTGGCCGGATCGCGTCCGGGATGATTTCCAAGATCCGGAAATACCAGTTCCCGAAGACCGCCTCGTTGAGGAAATACGGCCGCGTCTCGACCAGGCGCATCGTGAAAAATCCGTGGACCAGTGCCGCCAGCAGGACGCCGCGGAGGACGATCGCGACGCGGGAACGGTATTTGGATTTCCCCGTCCAGGCGCTGGCATAGGGCTGGATCAGCAGCGCCGCGAGCAGCGCCAACACCGCGTAGGCGATGAGCATCAGGAGGTTCTGGCCGATTAGGAAACCCAGGTATTGGTCCTGCGCCAACGCGCTGAACTTGTTGTGCATGGAGCCGGAAGTGTGGGCCAGCCGCCACAGGGCGAGTCCGTATTGCCAAGCCAGAAACAAGGCGGCGCCGCCCAGGACGGGAAGGAACCGGGCGTGCGGAGCCGGCCGGCGGGAGTCAGCGGATGCGTTCAAGGGGCGGGACGCTGGCGGGTGGCCCGAGCGATTTCAAGAGCCGGAATCGGGCGGGTCGATGTAGAGCCAGCGCTTCGAAAGCAGCTCCTCGATGACGACGCTGTTCGGCGATTCCACACCCGGCGGCACGGTCACGCGGACGATCACCGCGGATTTCTCGCCGTTATTTTCTTCCAGAGCTGCTTGGATCCGCTCGCTCAGCGGGCCACCCTTTTTCGCGTAGCCGAAGACGGGGCGCTCGCTGTCCAGCGCGGTCAGCCGGTAGCATTCCCAGCGGTCGGGATCGGCGAATTCGTAGGCAAACAGGTGATCCGGTTTGAGAAAGACGCGGAAATCGTGCGAGCCGCCTTGGGGCAGCTTCTGCGCGAAGTCGTCCCACGGCATCGGCTGGTAGCAAACGTAGGTTTCCCAGTCCACGAGCGGGTGTTTCGGATCGGAGACGTCGATGAGCAGATTGACCGTTCCGTTGTCCTCAATGGTGGCCAGTTTTATCCAGAAATCCGCGTTGTGGTCGAGCGTGAGCGGCTGCAGGAGCGCGTCGCGGGAAATCGTGTGGGTCTTGAGCGGGTGGGTCGCATAGTAGTTCTTCATCAGCGGCCGGACCCGTTCCGGCTGGCGCACCAGCTCGGCAAGTCGCTCCACGGTGGAGGCTTGGACAAATTCCCGCGCCACCTTGTCGATGCGTCCGATCAGTCGGGATGCCTGGATTTCCTCGTCGCCCTCGTCGGAAATCGCTTGCCGGTTCAAATCGCGCGCGCCTCCCGGAAGGATTTCCGCCTCGCCGACCCGCGCGAGCGACCAGATCACCGCGCCGGCGAGAATCAGGCCGACGAGCGCGAACCAGCCCCACGGCACGTGTTTTTCCTGGCCGGACGCGCGGCCCCAGTCGGTTTCCAGCGCATCTGGATCGGGCGCTTCATTCTCAATCAGCGTCTCGATGCCCGGCTGATGCGTGCGATTTTCGAAATTCCCGCGCGCCTTCACATCCAACCGATGCGCCTCCGCAGGTTGCGCCCTGCCGACGCGGACGGGCTTCTCCGGCGGCAGGCCATCGCCGCCCAAGCGGATCACCGGCTTCCGCGGCGGTGCGGCATCGTCCACCGTCCTCAGTTCGATCTTCCTTTCCTCACGCGCCATCGGTGCGGGACAAAAGCCGCAAAAGCCAATCGACGCAACGAATCTCACGCCCTAAATCTGCCGCGAGAACCGCCATGTCCGCACCCGTCCGCATCCTCGTTCTAACTGCCGCCTTCGGGGAGGGGCACAACAGCGCGGCGCGGAATCTCGCCCTCGCACTGGACCGCGCCGGGGCCGTCACCGAGGTCATCGACCCGTGCATGATCGCCGTCCCGCGCGTCACGAAGCTGGTGAATGCCGCCTACCGCCACGTCACCACCCATTTCCCGCAGCTCTGGGCGCGCATCTACCGTTCGACGGGAAATCACGATTTCGGCCGCAAGCCCACCGGCGTGTTCCGACTGGTGGAGAAGGGCTTGGAGAAATCCATCGCCGATTTCCGGCCCGACGCCGTGGTCAGCACCTACCCGCTTTACCCATATTTCCTCACCCGCATCTTGGAAGGGCGGGGGACGCCGGCCCACACCGTCGTCACCGATTCCATCGAAATCAACGCCGCCTGGCTCCGCTCCAAGAGCGACCGCTGGCTCGTCACCGATCCCGCCACCCGCGAAGGCATGATTCGCGAAGGACTGCCGCCGGAGAAGATCGTCGAGACGGGATTTCCGGTGAATCCGGCGTTTTCCGAACTCGATCCCGTCCCGGCCGACGACGCCTGCGACCCGTTCCGCATTCTCTATTTCCCCACCGCCAAGCGCACTTTCGTCCGCCGCCATTCCCGCGCGCTTCTCGATGCCTCGCCGCACTGCCGGCTGACCATCGTCATGGGCCGCAACGTCAAGCACTTGCTGCGGCGGGCGGTGGAAATCAAAAAGGCCTACCCCGGCCGCGTCCGACTCATCGGCTGGACGCGCCGCGTGCCGGAGCTGCTCAATTCCCACCACCTCGTCGTCGGCAAGGCCGGCGGCGCCACCGTCCACGAAGCCATCGCCGCCCGCTGCCCGATGCTCGTCCACCACCTCGTCCCCGGCCAGGAGGAGGGAAATCTCCAGCTCTTGGAAATCATTGGCGGCGGCCATCTCGCCGCGACCCCCGAGGCCCTCGCCCGCAGCGTCACCGACCTCCTCGCCGACCGCGCCGCCTCCTGGCGCAAGATGAAAACCGCCCTTTCCCAGCAAGGTCACAATGCCGGCGCGCTCGCCGCCGCGAGGGTGGTGATGGATGAAATCGGGGATCGGACCTAGTGCCTCGGAGCATGATTTCCGCCTCTCCACCTTCGATCCAAGATCCCTAATCCGCTTCATGACGACCTTCCTCTTCGACATCGGCCGCGTGCTCCTCGATTTCCATTTCGAATCCTCGCTCGTCCGCCTCCTGCCCGCCGGCTCGACCGATGGCGCCGACCGCCTCGCCCGGCTGCTCGCCCGCAAGGACGAATTCGAAAGCGGCCGCGTCGATGTCCCGACTTACATCGCCTGGGCCTTGGAAACTCTCGGCAGTTCCGCGAAGCCCGGGGAATTCGAGGAAGCTTGGCAGCGGATTTTCACCCCCGTCGAGCCGATGTGGGAATGCGTCCGCCAGCTCAAATCCGCCGGGCACCGCCTGATTCTCTTCTCCAATACCAACGGCATCCACTGCCCGTGGGTGTTCGAAAATTACCCGGATTTCGCCCTCTTCGACGCCGCCGTGCTCTCCTACAACACCGGCTTCATCAAGCCCCAGCCGGAGATTTACCGCCACGCCATCGACACGCACGCCCTCGTCCCCGCCGAAACCCTTTACATCGACGATCTCC
The DNA here is from genome assembly GCA_038235225.1 of Verrucomicrobiales bacterium. Taxonomy (GTDB): domain Bacteria; phylum Verrucomicrobiota; class Verrucomicrobiia; order Verrucomicrobiales; family Akkermansiaceae; genus Luteolibacter. The sequence goes on along the minus strand of JBBSUD010000105.1, from coordinate 15,216 downwards.
CGGAAAACATAGCCGCCGGCCGCGAATTCGGCTTCAACTCCTTCCAATACAACCTCCACGACCACCCCGGCTTCGAGCGCTGGCTTGAGGAAAGTCTCAAGGTCTGAAAGTCGAAAGGTCCGACAGCAAAAGCCTCCCCACGTCTTCTGTCTTCCAGTCTTACGTCTTATGTCTCCGTTAATCATCGCCGGCCGCGAAATCCGCTCCCGCCTCTTCCTCGGCACCGGGAAATTTCCGTCGAACGAATCCATGCGCGACGCTCTCGATGCCAGCGGCGCCGAAATCGTCACCGTCGCCCTCCGCCGCGCCGATTTGACCGGCAGCGGCGATCCGTTCGCCAATATCCTGGATTTTATCGATTCGGAGAAATACCTGATCCTCCCCAACACCAGCGGCGCGATGAACGCCGCGGAAGCCGTCCGCCTCGCCCGCCTCGCCGCCGCCGCCGGATTGCCGAAATGGGTGAAACTCGAAATCCACCCGGATCCCACCTACCTCCTGCCCGATCCTATCGAGACGCTCGCCGCCGCGGAAATCCTGGTAAAGGAAGGCTTCATCGTCCTGCCCTACATCAATGCCGACCCGGTCCTCGCCAAGCGCTTGCAGGAAGTGGGCGTCGCAACGGTCATGCCGCTTGGCGCGCCGATTGGCTCGAATCGCGGCATCGCCACGCGCGATCAAATCCGCATCATCGTCCAGCAGGCGATCGTCCCCGTCATCGTCGATGCCGGGATCGGCGTCCCCAGCCATGCCGCCGAAGCCATGGAACTCGGCGCCGATGCCGTCTTGGTGAACACCGCCATCGCCATCGCCAGCGACCCCGTCCGCATGGCCCGCGCCTTCCGCCTGGCCGTCGAAGCCGGCCGCGAAGCTTGGGAACTCGGATTGCCGGAAATCATGGAAACCGCCAGCGCCACCAGCCCGCTAACCGGTTTCCTCGACTGATTTCCCCCTGCCGATCGGGATTGAACCCCGATTCTCCGCCGCTAGCTTCCGCCATGTTCAACAGTCTCAAAGACAGCTTCACGTCCTCCGCAGCCCGCTCGATGCTCGCCTCGAAGCTCGAGCGCTACGGCCGCCTCCAAGACCTGCGAATCAGCAGCCGGGAAAAAACCATCGCCGCCGACGTGCTCCTCGAAGGCGAGGCCGAGTCCATTTCCATCCGCATCGAGCGCTACCGCATCGCCGGGGACCACGGCGCCCGCGCCCTCGTCATCGAGAAAGTCGCCACTTCCCGTCCGTGGCTGCAAAACCTGCTGGAAGACCTCGTCGTGGAAAAACCCTTTCCCGTCCCCAACGTCGTCATGCTGGCCCTCTGACCGTCGGAAAACATTTGCCTGCCATCCCGGTAGCCGTTTGCGGGGCGGACCTCGGAGTCCGGTGAAGCGCGGGATTTTTGGTGGCCCGGAGCGGGGGATCGCTGTTGAGTGGGCGGGATGAGTTTCCCCGCGCTGACCCTGAACGCCCCGCCCGCTCTCGATTTGCAAGCTGTGACGGAGCGGGACGCGATCGCGGGGACGGCGGATTTGCTGAAAAATTGTTCGGATGTCACGGATGCGAGCCGATTTCTCGAAGCGGTGATGGAACGGCAGCGGATCAACCCGCCGGTGCTGGGAAATGGCATCGCGCTACCCCACGCGCGGACGATGCTGGTGCGGGAAATCGTCTGCGTGGCGGGGCGCTGCGCGGCGGAGGTGCCGTTCGGGCCGGAGGGCAAACCGGTGCGGCTCGTTTTTCTCTTCGGCATCCCGCCGAACCGGATTGGCGAATACCTGGCGGTAACGGCGGCCTTGGTGAAGCGCCTGCGCCGGCCGGAAGTGGTCGAAGGACTGCTGACGGCCGCAACCGACGAGGATTTCCGCCAATGGCTGGCTTGAGCTACCCATGAATCCGCCCGACCCAGCCGCCCGGGAAGTGACCGCCAGCGCGCGGCGGCTCGTCCGCGCACGCATTTGGTTTTCCGAACATTTCAAAATTTCGGAGCTGCAAGTCACGTTGCTGTGGGCGGCGGCGATCGGGTTTCTCGGTGCGTGCTCGTCGATCATATTCCGCGAAGTCACGGAAATCGTCCACCGCCTGTTCACCGGCCACGGCGGCAGCTACGCGGAGAGTTTCCGGATGCTCGCCTGGTGGCAAAGGCTGCTGGTGCCGGCGTTCGGCGGACTGCTGGCCGGATTCACGCTCTACTTCGGGAGCCGGTTCAAATCGAAAGCCAGCTCGACGGACTACATGGAAGCGGTGGTCGTCGGAAACGGTAACCTGTCTGTCCGGGTCAGCTTGGTGAAATCCCTCTCCGCGCTGTTTTCCGGCGCTTCCGGCGCATCGCTCGGCCGGGAAGGACCGCTGGTCGCGCTGTCGTCGCTAGTGGCGTCGGTCGCGGGGCGATTCCTTCATTTTCCGTTGGCGCGCAAACGCCAGCTCGTCGCCTGCGGTGCCGCGGCGGGCATTGCCTCGGCATATCACTCGCCGATTTCCGGGGCTTTCTTCGTGGCGGAAATCGTGCTGGGCTCGCTGGCCATGGAATCGTTCGGGCCGCTCGTGGTTTCCTCGGTCATCGCCACGCTGACGACGCGGGCGTGGCAGGGCACGGAGGCGCTCTACGCCGCACCGGTTTTCGAGCTGCAAAACACCTGGGAATTCATTCCCTACGTCCTGCTCGGCGTCGGTTGCGGGCTGGTCGCGCCGCTTTACCTGCGGTTTCTGAAAGGCAGCGAGGCGATTTTCACCAGCTTGAAGATCCCGCTGTATCTCCGCCTGGCGCTGGGCGGCGCGATCGTCGGCGCGCTGGCGATTTACGAACCCGGCGTCACGGGAAATGGCAGCGGCCTCGTTTTCAATATGCTTCACTTCCCCGGTGCCTGGCAGGCGCTGGCGATCGTCTTCATCTGCAAACTTCTGGCCACCGGCGCGACTTTCGGCTCGGGCGCGGTGGGCGGGGTGTTCACGCCGACACTCTTCACCGGCGCGGCGCTGGGTTACCTGTTCGGCACCGCCTGCGGGGCGATCCTGCCAGGCCACGGTCTGGAGCCGCGGGCCTTCGGGCTGGTCGGAATGGGTGCGTTCCTCGCGGCGACCACGGGCGCGCCGGTCATGGCAATCATCATGCTTTTCGAACTGACGCTGAACTATCAAATCGTCATGCCGATCATGCTTGCGGGCGTCGTCGCCTACTATGTCTGCCGCTCGGTGACCGACCGCTCGCTTTACGGCGACGCGCTCGCCCGCAAAGGCCATGTGGCGGTGACCGAATACTTGGCCAAACTGAAGGTGGGCGACCTTATGGGGAAATCCGACGATCCCGTCACCTCAGATGCGACGTTTGGGGAGGTGGTGCGCGCGTTTTTGCAGAATCGGCGCGAATATCTCAACGTCATGGAGGGCGAGCGATTCCTCGGCACGATCTCCCTGCACGATATCAAACCTTACCTCGACCAGCCGGAGCTTGAATCCCTGCTCATCGCCAAAGACGTCATGCGCGAGGATGCCGGTTCGCTGAAATTCCATCAAACCATGAACGAGGCGCTCGTGGTTTTCGCTCGTTCCGAATCCCGCTGCCTGCCCGTGCTCGACAGCGATCGCCGCCTGCTGGGAAGCGTCACCAAGAATGATCTGTTGCTCTTCCTGGCAGGCACTTCAAAGGCGGAAGATGCGTAGAATTTTCCGGAGGCGCTACCGACTACAAAACCCGGCAGGCAGAAGAATTTCATCCTCCCGCGCGATCGCCCGGAACCGCTTTTCACAAATCATGTCGCGCGGCTGTAAGGAACCTTGAAACGACTTCGAGTTCCGGTTCGTCGGAGATCAATTTCATCAGCAACTGCCGAACACTGGATTCATAACCAGCCAGCACAAGATTCGGCCGGATATCCGCCAGCGGCTGCAAAACGAATCGTCTAACGGTGATCCGCGGATGAGGCAGAGCAAGCGAATCGCTAGATATGGTTTCATCGCCGAAGTAGAGCAAATCGATGTCCACCACCCGCGGTGCGTTCCGGCCCGCCGCGGTGCGACCCAAGTCTCTTTCGATTCGCTGGGTGATGTCCAACAACTCGCTCGCGCTGCCATCAAAGCCAATTTCCACCACCGAATTGTAAAACTCCGGCGAGCCATCCGGGCAGTCCACAGGCGCCGTCCGATAGACCGGGGCCGTGAGGAGATCACCATCGTTCGCGATTTCCCGCAGCCGACCGCAAGCCGCCCGGAGATTCTCCAAACGGTCCCCCAAATTCGAACCGAGCGCGATGCCGGCCCGCGGCATCAGTCCTCCAGATTCTGCAGCTTCGCGATGCCGTAGTTCTTCTGCACCCGCGCGTTGGCGGCCTCCACCATGGCGGAAGGAATCACCACCGGACGCTCGGCGCCGAACAGTTCGATTACGAAAAACTCCGGTGGATTCGCCGGATGAAGCAGCTCGGCGGCCTGTGCCAGATCCTTCACTTCCACACCGTTGATCTTGTTCACCGCATAGCCTGTGAAATCGTCGAGCTGGCTCGTCACCGGATCGCTTTCCACCCGTGTCAGGACCACAATGTCCTTGTGTTCCTCGAACAATCCTTTTGGCACGTAATCGGTGTAAAGACGCCGCACCGTGATGTCATCGAACTTCTGCGCGGCGAAGAGATTGGTATCGAGCGGCTGGAATACCAAACCCGCGAATACCAGGTAACGCGGCTTCTTCTCGTATTGAATCGCATACATCCGGGACCACGTCAGCGGCTTCAGAACCACATCGATATCGTTTGAAGTGCCATCGCGAAGATAGCGCACCGCCACCTTGTCACCGGCATACTTGCGCTCCACGATTTCATTGAGGTTCACATTCTCGCCGTCAATCGTGATCATGCCGGCACTGTCCACCGTCTTGCCGTCGAGCGACATCAGCACGTCGCCAGCCTTCAGGATTCCATCGCTGGAGCTGGTCGGAACAACGTTGGTGATAAGCACGCCTTTGTTGTCATTCGGCAGGCCGAGCGCCTTGCGCATCGCGGGATTGTACAAAGGGAACTCGCTGATGCCGAGATCCGCATAAGGATCGTATTTCCCGTCTTCGATGTCCTTGAGAAACCGCCGGATCACCGGTGTGGGAATGATATAGCCGGTGTTGTCCGCCTGGCGCAGGCCTTGGAACGCCACGCCGACCACCTTGCCATCCTGCAGGACCGGTCCGCCGGAGTTGCCGGGATTGATCGCAGCATCGATTTGGATTACCAAGTGCGAATCCGCCCGCGAGTGCGAGTAAGGCTGGAAATCGATCCGAGAAACCACGCCCCGTGTGACCGAAAGCCGCTCGCCGCCGATCGGATAGCCGATGACCCGCACCTGCGATTCCAGACTTGGCACATCTCCCAGCTCGAACGTGGGGAATTTCTCGAAATCCGCGAAATCCTCCACCGACAGCAGCGCGAGATCGCAGTCGTGAGCCACGAATTCCACCTTGGCTGGATATTTCTCCGGGCTGCCGTGGATCGTGATGAGTATTCGCCGCGCGTTGGAAACCACGTGGGCGTTGGTGAGAATCCGGTTCTTCCCGATGAGAAATCCGGTGCCGATTCCACCGCTGAAACGGCCGGAATTCCAAGGCGTCTCGTAATCGGGAACCTGCGTCGCCACCTCCACCCGCAGCACGGATTTATAGACGGCGGAGGGCAGGATTTCGGCCGTCTCCGCAGCCCGGGCGGGCAGGGAGAAGACCAGCAGGAACAACGGGAAGAGCAGGCGTGTCATGGAACTGGCGGCGATCTTACGTGGCCGGCCGCGTGCGGCAAACGAAATCTGGCAGCGCCCGGACCGCCGCGGTTCCGCAAATCCGTCTGATAGTCCGTATCCGCGTTCTACAAACCGAACTCCGGATTCCAGCCCGGATTCGCTTGCCAATACTCACCGCCAACCGGCATCGTCCATGCCGTGAAGGAACTTTGGGAACAGGCCATCCTGCCATACAATCTGCCACTGACCATCTTGTTGGTTTTGGTCGTTTGTTTCTGGCTGCTTTCACTCCTCGGCGCGGTCGGGGCCGACTCGCTGGATGTGGACTTGGATGCAGACCTCGATGTCGATGTGGATGCCGACCTGGACGGTGGCCACGCGAATTTCGGCGACATCCCGGCATTCTTCCTGCGCGCGGTGAATGCCACTTACATTCCCGTAACCATCGTGCTCAGCGTGCTGGTGCTAACCATGTGGATGGGTTCCATTTTGCTGAATTTCTATTTTAATCCCGGCCGCAGCGGGCTACTTGCGGCGGCGTTCGTGGTGGCCGCTTTCGTCATCGGAGTGCTCGCGACCAAGGCGGTCACCCAACCGCTGGTGCCTCTCATGCGGAAGCTTAAGAATGCCGAGGATGCCGCGCCGGTTATTGGAAATCTGGGAGTTGTCCGTTCAATTACTTTGGATTCCCGCTTCGGCCAGGTAGAAGTCCAGCGCCCTGACGGCGCGCCCGCCATTCTCAGCGCACGCCTCGGTCCGGATGCCGAACCGGTGCTGCGCGGCACCACCGTCGCCATCGTTTCCCAAGACGAAGGTACCGGCCTCTATCTGGCACGGGCACTTCCCGATGCACCTTCTATCGATTCTGAAATCCGCCCCGTATAACACCATGATCCACATTCTTCCATCCATGAACTTGTCCGCCGGACATGCCCTGCCAATGGCCCAGCTATGGGCGGGACTCGGCCTCGTCGGCTTCGTTGTCATCCTGATCATAATTCTGGCGTTTCTCTATGTATTGTTGAATTGCTACAAGAAAGTGGACAAGGGCCGCGCGCTGGTCCGCACCGGCGGCACCAAGGCGAAGGTGATCCTTAACGGCGGATTCGTCATCCCCATCATCCACCGCGCCGAGTTCATCGACATTTCCGTGAAACGGATCGAAATCGACCGCACCGGCAAGAACGGCCTGATCTGCGAGGACAACCTGCGCGCCGATATCAAGGTCGTCTTTTTCGTCCGCATTAACAACGTGGAGGCGGATATCATCAAGGTCGCCGATTCCATCGGCTGCCAGCGCGCATCGAGCGAGCCGGAAATCCGCAATCTGTTCGATGCGAAGTTTTCAGAGGCGCTCAAAACCGTCGGCAAGCGGTTCATGTTCATCCAGCTTTATGAGGATCGTGACAAATTCCGCGAGGCGATTCTCAAAGTCATCGGCACCGACCTGAACGGATATGTTTTGGAAGACGCCGCGATCGACTACCTCGAGCAGACGCCGATCGAAATGCTCGATCCCGACAACATCCTCGATTCGGAAGGAATTAAGAAAATCATCCAGCTAACCGCCGAGCAGGCGAAGCTCTCCAACAAGATCCAGCGCGACAAGGAGAAGACGATCAAGCAGCAGGATGTCGAGGCGCGCGAGGCGATCCTCGAACTCGAGCGCCAGCTAAAGGAAACCGAGGCCCGGCAACAGCGTGAGGTCGAGACCGTGCAATCACGTGAGGAGGCGGAAGCCGCGAAAGTCCGCGAGGAGGAGCGCCGGAAATCCGAAATCGCACGCATCGCCGCCGATGAGGAAGTGGCGATCGCGGAGGAGAACAAGCAGCGCCAGGTGCTCGTCGCCCAGCGCAACAAAGAGCGCACCGACGGCGTCGAACTCGAGCGCGTCGAGCGCGAGCGCATGGTCGAGCAAATCGAGCGCGAGCGCGTCACCCAGCTCAAGCAGATTGAGTCGCAGAAAGCAGTCGAGATTCAGCGGAAGGAAATCCAGGAAGTCATCCGCGAGCGGGTGATCGTGGAGAAACTCGTCGTCGAGGAGCAGCAGCGGATGAAGGATATCGAGGAATTCGCAACGGCGGAACGGGCGAAAAAAGTCGCCGTTACCAATGCGGAATCCGCCGCGCAGGAAAATCTCATCCAGCAGATCAAGGAAGCCGAAGCCCACAAACAAGCCGCCCAGTTCCGAGCCGATGAGGAGGCGTACGCCGTTACCACCGGTGCCGAGGCCTCGCGCCAAGCTGCGAAAATGTCCGCCGAGGAAAGGTTGATACTGGCGGAAGCCATGCAGGCCGCATCCGAGAAGGAAGCCGCCGCGAAGAAGATGCTCGCCGAAGCGACTACGAAGGAATCCGCCGCCATCGGCATGGGCGAGGCCGAGGTGGCCCGCGCCAAGGGCACCGCCGACGCGGGAGCCATCCGCGAGAAAGCGGATGCCATGAAATTGTTTGAAAACGCCGGCCAGGAGCACGAGGAATTCAAACTCAACCTGGAGAAAGCAAAAGCCGTCGAGCTCGCGCAAATCGACGTCCAGCGACAGATCGCGGAGCAGCAGGCTATCGTCATCGGCGAGGCGCTCAAGCATTCCAAAATCGATATCGTGGGCGGCGAGACCGAGTTCTTCAGCCGCATCACCGGCGCCATCACCACCGGCAAAGCCATCGACCGCGCGGTCGCCAACAGCCAGGTTCTATCCGACGTGAAGGAAACCTTCTTCAACGGCGATCCCGACTATTTCAAATCCCAGGTGAAGACATGGATCCAAGACTTCGGCGTGGAAACCGAGGATGTGAAGAACCTTAGCGTCTCCGCCCTGCTCGGCAAGCTGGTAGGCTCCGCCACCGGCGAACAGCGCCAAAGCATCATCGGCCTCCTAGGCGCGGCGGAGCGCTTCGGACTCTCCGACACGAAAGCGGCTTCGCTGCTGAAATGAAGAGTTCAACCACGGAATACACGGAATACACGGAAAAGAAGATTCAAACGGAAACGGAAGTCATGGCACTATTTTTTGAGGCTGAATCTTACGGAATTCTTGGCGCTTGCTTTGAAGTGTATCGGGAAAAAGGGTGTGGATTTCTTGAGGACGTTTATCAGGAATGTCTGGAAATCGAGTTCGAGATCAGGGCAATACCGTTTCTTTGCAAGCCGCCGCTTGCTCTTGAATACAAAGGACGGCCGCTTCGCAAATGCTACCAGCCGGACTTCGTTTGCTACGGGAAGGTGATTCTTGAAATCAAGGCTGCCAAAGGTCTCGACGACACCCATCGGGCACAGTTGCTCAATTACATGCGTGCTACGAATACCCGTGTCGGACTTCTCGTAAACTTCGGTCACTATCCAAAAGTTCAACACGAACGTTTCGTTATTTGAAACCCCATCTTCCTTCCGTGTTTTCCGTGTTTTCCGTGGTTACCTTCTGCATTTTCCACCCGGCTTGAATGAGCGATAGTCCCCAACAACTTGAAGGCGGCGCGTATGAGGTGATCCGCGCGCGGCTCGACCAGCATGGCGCTTCGCTGCGCGAGCGGGTTGAGGCGCTGAACGCGGCGCGGCACGAGGTGTTCGGCTCGATTCCCACCGAGCTGTTATCCACCGGCCATGTGGCCACCACCCACAACTGCGTCGCGCGGGATCTGATCGGTCTGGGGGAGGGGTTGTATTTGTTGGGCTACAACATTCAGTTCGGCCTCAAGCAGACCACCGACCTGGCCGACGTCTTCGGTTTGTGCAAATGGGATGGCGACCGCGGATTCCAGCCGATGCCGCTCGAAGACGCGCTGGGTGACGCTGCCTTCAACGAGGATTTCCTCAGCCTGTTCCGCTACTATCGGGACACGCTTTTCGTGAAGTTCATGATTCTCGGCCCGCATCTGCACATTGTGATGCGGACCGGAAAAGTGGAGGACGATTTCAAGACCTTCAAATGGCGGATCGTCGGTGACGGCAAGTTGGAATATCTGGGAAATCGCTCGGACCATGAGTGCCGCTTCCCCGAGCTGGTGGAGTTCCAGTGGCAGCGCGCCCACCGCGACATGCAACGGAAGGGCGAACATCCGCATATCTCGGTGGAGGACCGGGTGTATGTGGAAACGATCGGCGGCGATCTCACCATCAAGATCGAGGACAACACCTCGAGCGGGCAGGGGATTTACTCCGAACCGGTGGACGATGCGGACCAAACGCTCGACGACGCGGAAATTCTTTATGCCATCGTCGGTCCGCTGATCGTACTCCGCATACTGCCCTATCGCGAGACGGTTCACCGGCACTTGGTGTATAATGAAAAGACCGGCGAGGTCCGGCGTTTGGATGGAATCGGTCAATCCTGCGTGTTGCTGCCGGAATCCCAGGGCATTCTTTTCGCCAACGGCTACGCACTCGCCACGGGCGAGGTGAAGACTTACGAAACCGGTCTATCCGGCCTGCGATTCGAGCGCCGGGTCCAAGCGGGAAATGGCGAGGACACGCTGTTCGTGTTCTACCAGCGGCAGTCCGGGCACTATGTGCTGTTCTCCTACAATGTGATCGCGCAAGCGGTGGAAACGCCGGTGATTTGCAATGGATTCGCATTGGATGCCGATGGCAGGATGGTATTGTTCCAAGCGCCCGACACACCGCAGAAACATCATGCGCTGCAAGTATGGCGGACGCCTTATGTGGCGGATGCGACTACTTCGGTGCCCGCGGAAATGCGCGAGTCGCTGCTCTACAAGATTGGCAATTCCGCGCTCGTCAGTGTCATGGCGGAGGCGCGCGAAATCCTTGTATTGTTAGGCAAGGGAGACACTTGGGCGGACGTTTATCTGGACCTTGTGCGCCGCAGCCGCCAAGTGCTTGACGGCTATTTCTGGCTGAAGGAGAAGGAAGCGAGCGAACTTGCTGTCCCGCTCCAGGCGATCCATGATGCGGCGAATTCCGCTATCGACGAGTTCGACAAAGTCGTCCGGCTGCGCAAAGCCACGGACGCAAGCACGGAGAAAGTTCGCGCGGATACGGAGAAGCTCCTCACCGCCGTCCGCGGCATCGCCCCCGAGGATATCCGCGGGTTTGTTAAACAGCTTGCGGACCTGCGGTTGCGACGCGGGGAAATCATCGGTCTGCGCGAGCTGAGATATGCCGACAACTCGCTCATCGACGATTTGGACAAACGCGTTGCCGAAGCGTCCGACTCGGTTTCCGCGAAAACCGTGGAGTTTCTCTTGCGTGACGAGGCGCTTGATCCCTATCGGAAATCCATCGAAGCGCAGCGGGAATCGCTTGCCGCCATCACCAAAACCGCGGAGGCCGACGCCACCGCGAAAGGTCTCGATGAAGCGGGCGCGGAACTCGAGCTGCTGATCGATATTGTCAGCAATTTGCGCATCGACGATGCCACGCAGACCACGGCGATTATCGAAAATATTTCCGCACTCTATGCCACGCTCAATGGCATCCGCGCGGAGCTCAAAGGGAGGCGACGCGAGCTGGCGAAGGTGGAGGGCGTCGCCCAGTTCGGCGCGCAGATGAAACTGCTTGGTCAGGCGGTCGTTAATTTCCTCGACCTCTGCGACTCCCCGGAAAAATGCGGGGAATATCTCACCAAAGTGATGGTGCAGGTGGAGGAACTCGAGGGCCGTTTCGCCGATTTCGACGAATACACCGAGGAACTCGGCCGCAAGCGTGAGGAGATTTACGAAGCGTTCGAGGGTCGCAAGCAGACGCTGGTCGAGCAGCGGAACCGGAGGGCGGGAAATTTGTTCAAATCCGCCGAGCGCATTCTCGCCGGGATGAAAAACCGCGCCGGCGCGTTGGAGGACATCAATGCGATCAACGGTTATTTCGCCGGGGATCTGATGGTTTCCAAACTTCGCGACATCGTTGCGGAACTCCGGAAAATTGGCGACAGCGTCAAGGCGGACGATCTTCAGACGCGGTTGAAAACCCTGCAGGACGAAACCGTTAGGCAACTCAAGGATCACAAGGAGCTGTTCTCCGACGGCGGGAATGTCCTTACCTTCGGCAGACACCGGTTCTCGGTAAACACCCAGGAGCTGGAACTTTCCATGGTCGCTCACGAGGGGACGATGTGTTATCACTTGTCAGGCACTGCGTTTTTCGAGCCGGTGGAAAATGAGGAATTCCTATCGACGCGGGATGTGTGGGACCAGCATGTCATCAGCGAGAATTCGCGGGTGTATCGCGTGGAGTGGCTGGTCTGGCAGATGCTTTCCCAAGCGACGGTACCGGGCGAGCCAACCATGGAGGAAGTACATGCGTTCACGGCATCGAGATATGCCGAAGGATATACCAAAGGCGTGCATGACGAGGATGCGCTGAAGTTGCTCTCCGCGGTGCTGCCGATCCAGCGCGCGCTTGGGTTGCTGCGCTTCGGACCACGGGCGCGGGCGCTGGCGATGGTGTTTTGGGAAATCTACCGGACCTCGGAAGCCGGCGGGAAACTCGAAGCGCTGGTCGCCGCTCACGGAGCCATGCGCAAGGCATTCGGCGCTCCGGCGGTCGGCGCCCATCCGCTGAGGTATGCGTTGGAAGTTCCGTTGCTGGCCTTTTTACTAAGTTCTCCGGCGGCGGCGCTGTTGTTGCAGCAGGATGGCGCGCGGCCGGAAGATATGGCGGTGGAATCCGCGGATTACCTGTTCGAGCAGCTCGCGGGAGGCGGGCCGGTGCCGGCATCGGCCGAGGCGGCGGCGGGCACGGGAGATTTCAAATTGGCATTGACCTCCCAGAACGCCGCCGCGGATTTCGCCAGAACTTTGGAAGGCATGGCGGACGATCCCGAGCGGCGGTTTTTGGTAATCGTTGATTGGATGGCCGGGCAACTCGCGCTTGCGGATGTGGCGGCGATCTCACCTCTGCACACGCCGGCCTTGTCCTGGGTGGCGGAGTCCGCGGCGCACTGGATGCGTGGCGGGATCGAGCAGCGGGGAGTTATGGAAATGTCCTCCACAATCCATGTGGAAGGCCTGCGCGGGCAGCACGCAGTCCTCGGTAATGGCGGAACATACGATAGTGATTATCATGCACTGAGAAACCGGCTCACGCGCTTCGCCCGCCAGGACGTCCCGGCCTACGAGGCATGCGCGAGGCTCAAGCAGAAGCTGACGGAGACCCGCCGCGAGCAAATCCGGCTGGATGAATTCAAGCCTCGAGTGATGAGCTCCTTCGTCAGGAACCGGCTCATCAACGATGTTTATCTGCCACTCATCGGGGAGAATCTCGCCAAGCAAATCGGCACGGCGGGGGGCGAGACGCGAACCGATCGATCGGGTTTGCTGTTATTGGTATCGCCGCCGGGATATGGAAAGACGACGCTGATGGAATATGTTTCCAGCCGGCTCGGATTGACCTTCATGAAGATCAACGGTCCGGCACTCGGGCACGGCGTGGTCTCGCTCGATCCCACGGAAGCGCCGAACCTTTCGGCGCGCGAGGAGGTGGACAAATTAAACCTCGCGCTGGAAATGGGCGACAACGTCATGATTTATGTGGATGACATCCAACATACGAATCCCGAGTTTCTCCAGCGTTTCATCAGCTTGTGCGACGCCCAGCGGAAAATGGAGGGCGTCTGGCGCGGCAAGGCGCGAACCTACGATCTGCGCGGGAAAAAGGTCGCCGTCGTCATGGCGGGAAATCCCTACACCGAGGGCGGCGCTAAATTCAAGATCCCCGACATGCTCGCGAACCGGGCGGATACCTATAACTTGGGCGACATTCTCGGCGGCCATCTGGAAGCGTTCAAGGCGAGCTATATCGAGAACTGCCTGACCGCGAATCCGATCCTCTCGCGCCTTGCCAGCAGGCATCAGGAAGACGTTTACGCAGTCATGAAAATCGCGGAAACCGGCAGCCGGGATGGCGTCGAATTCAAAGGCAACCACGCACCCGCCGAGATTGAGGAAATGGTGACGGTCACGCGGCATCTATACAAAGTCCGCGATACCATCCTCCGGGTGAATCAGGAATACATCCGCAGCGCGGCCCAGGAGGATGCTTATCGCACGGAACCGCCATTCCGCCTTCAGGGTTCCTATCGGAATATGGCGCGCATCGCGGCAAAAGTCCTGCCGTTGATGACGCCGGAGGAGGTTCGGGATCTGATTCTGGATCATTATAAAAACGAATCCCAAACGCTGACCCAGGGTGCGGAGGCGAATTTACTCAAGTTCAAGGAATTCGAAGGCATAGCCAGCGAGGCCGAGCAGGCGCGCTGGGCGGACATTAAGAAAGAGTTTATGAAGCGCCGCTTGTTAGGCGGGGCGGGCGAGGAGGATCCGGTCGGCCGGGTGGTGGCGCAGTTATCGGGATTTCAGGATGGGCTGGATGCCATTCGCGCGATTATCGGCGAGGCCGGCAGGGCGCACGCCGCGCCGCAGACTCTATCGGAAACGACGGTGGCGCACCTCCGGGAAATCATCGGTGGACTGCGCGCGGTGCCGGTGGAAGTGGATATCAAAGTTGTGCCGGTGCAGGATGAAGGCGGATCGATCCAGCGGATGGACCGGAGCGGGGCGCCGCCGTTGGAAATCGAGCCCGAAGTGCGCCAGATCCTGGATTGACCGGGGGATTTTTCCCTTCCCGCCTTGATGGCACCCGGCAGAATGGAGGCATGGATGAGGACGAGCCGGATTTCTTCGAGATGATCGAGAACGCGCCGATGCGCACGCCTCGGGAAATATTCCTGCGGCGCGGATTCCAGCCGGAGCCGCCGGACGAGCTGACAGGCGGGGTGCTGCGCGGGCGGCTTTGGGAACTCATCCACGCCTGCGCGGCGCAGCGGTTTTTCTTTTACGATACCAACCACATCGACGACCGCGATTTCTACCTATGGCTCGACCGCTACTGGCTCGACCGGCTGACGGATGACATACCTCCCGAGGCGGAAATGAATTGCCATATTTCGCCCGGCGAGCCGTTCGCCGACCCCGAGGGCGAGGACGTGTGGTTGCGCTTCTATGCGGATGAGGGGACCCGCAAGGAAATGGAGGATGACGCCCCGGGCGACGCGCTGCCGCCGCACGAGCGGCCGGCGTTCGATCGGGACCGGTTCATGCCGACGCCCTATCCGCCGCCCGCGTCGGAGATCGATTACGATGACTTGTTCGAGGAGGACCCCTTGGGCCTGAAGCGGGCTGACCGGGAAATCCGGCGGGCGAAATCGGGCGGGCCGGAGGAGCCGCAGTGGGAAAGCCCGGCGAGCACGCTGCAGCGCCAGGGTTTCACGCCGCTGCCGCCGGCGGAAATCACGCCGGAAGCAATGCCGGGCTTGCTATGGGAACTGCTTCACGAGCTTTCGTGCCGGGGATTCTATGCGGTGCATACCAATCATCTCGACGACGCCGGATTGTACGAAGAGTTATGGAAACGCGGCATCCGGGAAAGCGCGATGCTGCCGGGTAGCGCGAAACACGCGGCATGGTTCTACGATTTCTCCGAAGGTAGGGAGGATTCCGAAGTGGAGGAGAAATCAGACCGGGACTGGCGTCTGCCGAGATGGAGATATGACATGGC
>JBBSUD010000104.1:0-20788 GCA_038235225.1 Verrucomicrobiales bacterium | reverse complement strand
CCGAGCGCCTTCTGGAAGCGCTTTACATCGGCCACCGGCACGTCGTCGAAATAGCCGTTCTGCATCGCGAACAGATAGATCGCCTCCATTTCCATGGCGAGCGGGCTGTATTGGTTCTGCTTGAAGAGCTCCACGATCCGGGCGCCGCGATCGAGCTTCTTCTTGGTGGACGCGTCGAGGTCGGAGCCGAATTGCGCGAATGCCTGAAGCTCGCGATACTGCGCAAGGTCGAGCTTGGTCGTGCCGGCGACGGACTTGATCGTCTTGGTCTGACAGGCCGATCCCACCCGTGACACCGAAAGGCCGACCGAGATGGCGGGGCGGATGCCCTGATAGAACAGGTCGGTTTCCAGATAGATCTGGCCGTCGGTGATGGAAATGACGTTGGTCGGAATGTAGGCGGAAACGTCGCCGGCCTGCGTCTCGATGATCGGCAGCGCGGTGAGCGAACCGCCGCCGGCAGCCTCGGAGAGACGTGCGGAACGTTCCAGCAACCGGCTGTGCAGGTAGAAAACGTCGCCCGGATATGCCTCGCGGCCGGAAGGGCGGCGGAGAATCAGCGACACCTGGCGATAGGCGACTGCGTGCTTGGAAAGGTCGTCGAAAACGATGAGAACGTCCTGACCCTTGTCCATGAGGTATTCGGCGATGGAGCAGCCGGCATAGGGGGCGAGGAACTGCATGGCTGCGGCATCCGAGGCGGAGGCGGAAACGATGGTGGTGTATTCCATGGCGCCCGCGTCCTCGAGGATTTTCTGGGTCCGGGCGACGTTGGAAAGCTTCTGGCCGATGGCCACATAGATGCAATACAGCGGCTTGTGGTTCTGCAGTTGGCCGTTTTCCGCCGCCTTGTTCTGCTGGGCTTGGGAAATGATGGTGTCCACGGCGATCGTGGTCTTACCGGTAGCGCGGTCGCCGATGATGAGCTCCCGCTGGCCGCGGCCGACCGGGATCATCGCGTCGATGGACATGATGCCGGTCTGCACTGGCACCGAAACGGATTTCCGCTTGATGATGCCCGGCGCGATTTTCTCCATCGGGTAGCGGGCGGATGCGGCGATTTCGCCTTTGCCATCGACCGGCTCGCCCAGCGCGTTGACCACGCGGCCGAGGAGCGCCTCGCCGACGGGGACGGAAAGCAGTTTCCCGGTGGTGCGGCATTCGCTTCCTTCCTTCACCGCGGCGTAATCGCCGAGCAGCACGACGCCGACTTCGCTTTCCTCAAGATTGAGGGCCATGCCGGTAACGCCGCCGCCGAAGTCGATCATTTCGTTGAGCATCACGTCGGATAGCCCTTCGACCTTGGCCACGCCGTCGCCGACGTTGCGGACCTTGCCGACATTGGTCTTGGCGACCGAGGAGGTGATGCCTGCGATTTGTTGTTCGAGTTCCTGAAGGATGCTGCTCATAAAAAGGAAGTGGGGCTGGGGATCGAAATGGGGAAACGGTTTGGGTCAGAAGGATTGGGCCAAGCGGTCGAGGCGGCCCTGCACGGAGCCGTCGTAAACGTCGTTACCGACGCGGATGCGCAGCCCGCCAAGCAGTGCCGGCTCGATGCGGTAGCGCACGGAAAGGTCCGGGCCGTATTGTTTTTCCAAATTGGCGAGCACGCGCTGGCGCTCGCCGGGGTCGAGTTCCACGGCGCTTTCCACGAGGACCTCGCGCTTCTCCAGCTCCCGCCGGGTTAGCGTATGGAGAGCGGAGAGGATCGCCCGGAAATCGCGCGGCTGCGTCTTTACCAGGTGGGTGGCGACGGTGCGCAGCTTGTCCTCGTCCAGCCGGCCGCCGGACTGGCACATGCCGAACAAACGGCGGGCGGTGGTGGCGGCGATTTTGGAAATCTTCATGCGGACGAGGTGGAAATGGGGGTGGAAATCAAGCTTCTACCTTGGCCAGCGCATCCTCGTTGATGCGGCGCTGGTCCTCGCTGGTGAGCACCTTGCCGGTGACCTGCGAGGTGGTGGAGGCGACCAGGCGGCCGAACTCGCGCTTCAGCTCGAGGTGCAGGCGCTCGCGGTCCGACTTGGCGGCGGCCTCGGCCTTGGTGATGATGTGCTGGGCTTGGGCGAGAGCTTCCTGAGCGCTTTTGTCACTGAGGGCGGAGGCTCCCATTTTCGCTTCTTCGATAAGTCGGACCGCCTCGGCATTCGCCGTGGCGATGGAGGCGGCGGTGGTCTTCTCGGTATCCGCGAGTTGCTGTTCGATTTGGCGGAGCTTGTCCTCGCCGGCAGCGATGCGGGTGCGGCGCTGTTCGAGCATGGCCTGCACCGGGCCGAAGGCGAACTTCTTGAGGATGAACACCACCAGGAAAAAATTGACCACCTGCGCGATGAAAAACGGCCAGTTCAACCCGAAGGTCTTCGAGATGTTTTCCAATACGCCAGGTCCGGCGGCGGCAAGCAAGGTAGTCATATCTAGGGAGAAATCTGTGAGAATGAAAGTTGCCGCACGCGGTTGCGCACCGCGTGCGGCGGAAACGGTTTAGTAAGGAACCGCGAATGCCGAAAGGATGAAGATACCTTCGATAAGGGCGGCCAGAATGATCGAGATGACCAGAATCGGCGTGGCCGCGCCGGGGTTCCGGCCGGTGGCTTCAGCGGCTTTTCCGCCGAGGATGCCGATTCCGAATCCACCGCCGAGGGCGGCGAGTGCTACTGCGAATGCTTTGGTGATTACCATGATTTCGTTGGTTTGTATGTGTGTATCCGGCGGCCCCCACGGTCATGCCATGGTCGGACTGCAGAAAGGGTTTCAGTGATGCGCTTCCTCGCCGTGATCGCAGATCAGCTTGAGGAAAATCGCGCAAAGCAGGGTGAAGACGAGCGCCTGCACGAAGCCGACGAGCAGCTCCATGAAGTAGAATGGCAGCGCCGGCAGGAAGGCCAGCCACTTGGGCACGAGATTCATCAATGACTCCAGCGTTTGCTCGCCGCCATAAATGTTTCCGAACAGACGGAAGCTCAGCGCCACCGGGCGGATCGCGATGGAAATCACTTCCAACACGCCGACGAAGAGGAATACCGGAATCATCACCACCAGCATGAAGCCGCGGAAATCGCCCTTCGGCGCGAAGATGTGGGACACGAACCCTTTCAAGTTATTCTCCGTGAGCGCCCAGTAGAACCACAGCAGCGCGAAAGTGAAGCCCATCGCGGCGGTCATGTTGATGTCCGCATTGGCCCCGCGGAGCCATGGCATGAATCCAACCTGATGCCCGGCAGGATCCTTGAGATGCCAGCCGATCGTGCCGACGCCGGGGATGAGGCCCATGTAGTTGCTTACCAGAATGAAGAAGAACACCGAGCCGAAGAACCAGAACGTCCGGTGGGTCAGGTGCTTGCCCATTAGGTTCGCGAGGAAATCGTAGAGCGATTCCACCACCCATTCGCAGAAGTTCTGCAGACCGGCGGGCACGGATTTCATCTGCTTCGTAGCCGCCCGGCAGAACAGAACGATCAGCCCCACCGCCAGCCATACCATGATCATCGAATTGCTGATCGGCAGGGTCTGGTGGAGCCGCTCCGCATAAAGCGGCAGCGCATGCTCCCCGCCTTCCTCCGCTGCATTTGCGGCCAGCGGAAGGAGCGCTAGGAGAGTGGCTGAATGGGTGAGAAATCGCATGGAAGACAGCCCGGTTGCAATGGGCGCGGTGGTCTTAAGATGACCCGCAACTGGGCCGCAAGTTCTATTTGTGAAAAATTTCA
This sequence comes from Verrucomicrobiales bacterium, assembly GCA_038235225.1. Lineage (GTDB taxonomy): Bacteria > Verrucomicrobiota > Verrucomicrobiia > Verrucomicrobiales > Akkermansiaceae > Luteolibacter. The sequence continues at coordinate 17,084 of JBBSUD010000104.1, read as the reverse complement.
CAATCTCGGGGGAATCCTTATCCTGCAAGGATTGCAGGGTTGCGGAGAGCGTTTCCGCCAGCATTTCCCACCGCAGGCGGGTTCAGCGGCGGCTACGCCGGCGGATTGCCACGTCCGCGACCGCCCGGCAGCGGTCCTAAGCGGAAGAAACCCCGCAGATTCAATGGATTTTCTCTTGCCAACCCATGAACGTCCTCGCACAAAAGCCCCCGCCATGAACAAAGCTGACCTGATCGAATCCATCCAAAACGCCCTCGGTAAAGATGCCACCAAACGCTCTGCCGACGAGGCCCTCGAAGCCGTCCTCTCCTCCATTGCCAAAGGCGTGAAGAAGGACAAGAAGGTCCAAATCATCGGATTCGGCACATTTGAGGTCAAAAAGCGGGCCGCCCGCCAAGGCCGCAACCCGAAGACCGGCGAATCCATGAAAATCCCCGCCTCCAAGTCGGTCGGCTTCAAGCCTTCGTCCGTGCTCAAGGGCAGCCTCTGATAATCCGCGGATTTCCGGAAATCGCTTCCGGTATCCCACAAAAAACCGAAAAACCCCGGCTGGACCGCCGGGGTTTTTTGTTTTGAAAATCAAGCCTCTGGCGGCCTCATTCTATCTCCGCGCCGCGTCAGACAAGCTTTCCAGACTTATGAAACCTCGAATCACCCTGGCGGAAACCCCGCTTCCGGACGGCACCGGCCTCGCGCTGCAGGAGCACGACGGCCGCCTTTCCCTGCTGGTCCACGGCCAGCAGATCTGCGGCCCGACCACTCTCGCCGCGGAGGAGGAATTGGCCCGGCTCGCCTGCGCGCCCTTCCGTCCCGCGCGCCAGCCGAAGTTCTTTCTGGCCGGGCTCGGGCTCGGCCAAATGCTCGCCGCCGTCTGCCGCGAGCTACCGCAGAAACGCGGCACTTTCATCGTCGCGGAGCCGCTGGAGGAAATCGCCGCCTGGCACCGCGCCCACATTCCGGAAAGCCCGCTGGTCACCGACAAGCGCGTCGAACTGGAGCGCGATTGCGGCCCGGCCGCGCTCCACCGGTTGGCCGGCTCGCTCCACGCCATCCTCCTCCACCTCGACGCTTCACCCGCCGGCCCGCGCGGCCGCCCGTGGGTGGACGAACGCCGCTGGGTTTCCGCCGCATTCGAGGCGCTCCAGCGCGGCGGATTGCTCGCCATAGCCGGCTCGCGCCCCGTCGCCACGCTTACCCGCCGGCTCCAAGGCTCGGGCTTTGAGGTCGCGGAATTCACCGTGCCGTCCTCGCTTCAGGCCAAGCGCCCGCGCCATCTGCCCATCTGGCTGGCGCGCAAACCCGGCATTCCCGAGTAGCTCGCCGCGGTTCGAGAAATCGTCACGCCGCGCTCATTCCGCAGGGCGGCGGTGCCCACCGGCTCGACGGCCTCCCGGGGAAATCCACGAATCATTTTATTTTCCGCAACCGTAGCGGCATGCCGGAATCGCCACCTGCAATGCCCCATCACCACCAACCTTCCCCAACCCAATGACTTGCAAAATATTCATCGCCGCGGCGCTCTCCGCCCTTCCGCTTTTCGCGGCCGCCAGGCCGAACGTCCTGCTGATTTGCGTGGACGATTTGAAACCGGCCCTTGGCTGTTATGGCGATCCGGTCGCGAAGACTCCGGCGATCGACGTGCTTGCCGCGCGCTCCGTCCTGTATTCCAGCGCCTACTGCAACCAAGCGGTCTGCGCGCCCTCGCGGATTTCCCTGCTCACCGCACTGCGGCCGGACACGGTGGGCGTTTACGATCTTCACACCGACGTCCGCGTCTCGCGCCCGGATGTCCTCACCTTGCCGCACCATTTCAAGGACCACGGTTATACGGTGGAATCGCTGGGCAAGGTCATCCATAATGGCCAGGAAAATCCGGATTCGTGGACCGCTCCTCCGTGGAAACCGACCGCGCCGACGTACGCGAACAAGGCGAATCTGGCGAAAGCCGGGCAAGGCCTCAAGCGCGGCGCTCCCTACGAGTCGGCCGATGTTTCCGACGAGACCTACGCCGACGGATTGATCGCCAAAGAGGCGATCGCGCGCCTCACCGCCTCCAAAGAGCACCCGGAGCAGCCCTTCTTTCTCGCGGTGGGATTCATGAAACCCCACCTCCCGTTCGTCGCGCCGGAGAAATACTGGAAGCTTTACGATCGCGATTCGCTGCCGCTGGCCGAGGTCCGCGACGCGCCGGCGGGCGCTCCCAAGTATGCGATCAACCGCGGCGGCGAGCTGAGGAGCCGCTACACCGGAGTTCCGCGCGCGGGCGCGCTCGACGGGAAACTCGAGCGCGAGCTGGTTCACGGCTACTACGCCGCCACCAGCTATGTGGACGCGCAGATCGGCAAGGTGACCGACGCGCTTGACCGTCTGGGGCTTGCCGAAAACACGGTGGTCGTCCTCTGGGGTGACCACGGCTGGCATCTCGGCGATCACGGAATGTGGTGCAAGCACACGAATTACGAGCAAGCCGCCCGCATCCCGCTGCTGGTCGCCGCGCCCGGAGAGACGGCGAAATCCGGCGTAAAAGCACCCGGATTTGTCGAAACCGTGGATATTTTCCCCACGATTTGCGAACTCGCCGGCCTCCCCGTCCCCGGCGGATTGGATGGGAAAAGTTTCGCCCGCACCCTCGCCGATCCATCGGTGGAAATTCGCGATCACGTCATCCATGTGTTCCCGAAGACGAAGCCCGGCACCGGCTCGGTCCTCGGCAGGGCGATCCGCACCAAGCGCTACCGGTTGGTCGAGTGGAGGAAAATCGGCGCGCCGGCCAGCGGGGCGGAATTCGAACTCTACGACTACGTGAAAGATCCGCTGGAGACCCGCAATGTCATCGACAGCGAACCAAAGGCGGCCGCGCGGCTGAAGGAAATCCTCGCAGGCTACCCCGAGGCGAAACCGCAGGTGAGCCGGGGAAAAGCGGGGAAATCAACCGGGGACTGAATCTCCGGCCGCACCGGCCATTTCACGGAGGGGTGAGCCTCTCGGTAAGAAGCGCGTCGAGTTCGCGGACGATGTCTGGATTTCCAGCGGCGAGATTGGTGGTTTCTCCGTCGTTGCCGGCGTGGTCGTATAGCTCGTATGCGGGGGATTTTCCCTTCCGGAGGTGGCGGACGAGCCGGTACCGCGCAGTGCGGATGGTTTCGGCGGAGCCAAAGTAGGAAATGGCGGCGGCGCCCTCCGTGGCTGGATTTTCCAAGTATTTCACCAGCGAGGAACCGGACAGGCCGGATGGAACGGGAATGCCGGTTAGCTCGCACAGCGTGGGATAGATATCGACACTTTCGACAATCGCATCCGTGGCGACGCCTAGCCGCGTCATGCCGGGCGCGCGGATGACGAGCGGGGCCAAAAGCGACTCTTCGAAAAGCGTGTGCTTGCCCCAGACGGCGTGCTCGCCGAGGTGCCAGCCATGGTCGCCCCACAGCACCACGACAGTGTTCTCCGCAAGCCCGAGATTTTCCAGATGTGACAGAAGCTGAGCGACCTGCGCATCGGCATACGAGACGCAGGCGGCGTAGGAATGGCGCAGCTCTTCCGCATATGCGGGATTTTCGCGGGGATCGCGTCCGCCGTGCGAATACTGGGTCATGAACTCCGCGCTGGGCTGCCAAGTGGTGAGGCCCGCCGGCTTTTGCGGGTGAGGGATGGGCGGGAGTTTGGCGTCTTGGTAGAGGTCCAAATACGACTTGGGGCACGCGAACGGCAGGTGCGGCTTCATAATTCCGACGGCGAGGAAAAACGGTTTGTCCTCCTTCGCAAGACGGTCCATCTGCTTCAGCGCCTCGCGGGTAATCCAGCCATCGGTATAGGTCATGTCGTCGCCCGCCTGGTGCTCGGTGGCCGGAGAAATCCCCGGCCGGCGCGGCTTGCCACCAGCGTATCCATGCATCGCGCCGCGCGGATTTTTCCACGGCTCCGCAGGCATCAGGCTCAAGTCCCAGGCACCGGGCATTTCCTCCATTTCAGGATTATTCCAATCCGGTCCGCCGAGACCGCCGGGATAGTGCGACACCTTGCCCACGGAAACGGTGCGGTAGCCGTTTTCCCGGAACTCCCGGGGCATGGAAAGGGGCGGGCGTCCGGCACCTTTCGCCGCGGCCATGAGCGCCTCGTTGGTGCGCAGCTTCTGAACGAAAGCATATCTGCCGGTGAGCATGGCGTAGCGGGAAGCGCCGCAGGTGGGAGCCTGGACATAGTGGCGGGTGAACGCCCGGCCGGAGGCGGCCAGGGAATCCATGGCGGGGGAATGGATGTAGCCCGCGCCGAACGATTTCAGCTCCGGCCGCAGGTCATCCACGCAGATGAAAAGCACGTTCGGGCGGCCGGAAGAAATGGCGCAGGATAACAAAAGGATCAGGAGCGGCAGCGGGTGTTTCATTCGGAAGGGGCGGGCGTGGGGCGGGAATTCTGTTCGCGCGGAAATTCATACAACAACATCTCACCGGGGGGAGGCACGTCGCGGTTTTTCAGATCCCGGTTCGGCCCGAGCGTCTCCCAGCGGAGCACCCACAAATTGCCATCCGCCCGCGAGGATTTGGTGCGCACGCCGATGCCGGGAAAGCGGCCTGCTGGCTTTGCAAATCCGCTTGGCAGGTCGCTCCGGACCGCCGGCAGCGTTTCCACGGGCGCGAGTGTTTCCCCATCCAGCCGCCACCGGCCCGACCCCGGTTTTTTGCCACTGAAACCTACCAGCAGGCCGCCCTTCCCATCCGGGACCGGACTACCGAGCGAGATCTCGGAAGCCTGCGATCCGCCACCTGCGAAATTCCAGCGGAAATCCCAATCGCTTAATTGCCTGATGTTCCATTTCCCAGCGGCCGCGGGACGCGCGGCGAATGCCTGCGAATGCCCTTCACCGTCGAAGCGATGATAAACCGCAACCGGCCGTTGCTTGTCGTCGAAACCCAGCAAATAGCACATGTTGATCAGCCCCTCGCCGGGCTTCGCCGGGTCGATGATTTCGCCCTTCGCCCGCGTGATCGGCAGCGGGATGGCCACGCCCGAACTCGATTCCCAATGCACCAGATCGCGGCTGCGGGCGTAGGATAGCGTGTTGTTGGAAAGTGCGTCCGGCGTCTCCCGCCACATCCAGAGCAGGTGGAAGCGTCCGTCCGGCCCGAGCGCGGGAACGCCGGAATAGGCGCTGCGCTCGCCTTCTCCGTCCAGCAGGGGAGTGTCGATCAGCCGCCGCCATCCGCGCTTTTCCGGATCGTAAATATTATAGATATCGTTGCCGTTCCCGCTACCGCCCTCGCGGTAGGAAAAGCACAACCCGCCCTCGCCATCGCGGAAAAATTTCGGATACGTCACGCGGTCCTCCTTCACCCCGGTCATCCGGTCGATCCGCTCCAAGCTCGCCAGATCGAATGGCTTTCGCGTCCGGTAGTACACCAGCGGATCGGCGTGCATGTTTCCCGAGAGATGCAGGCAGCCATCGCGGTCCAGCGCCATCGCCAGCCGGTTGTGGCTGTCCCAGCCGGTGACGTTCGAGTCGCGGTCCCGGTGGGGCACGGGGACGCCGTCGGGATGCACTCTGGTCCAGCTTTTATCTTCCAATTTGCGTCCCGCGACCGTCAGCCGCCGCTCCGCGTCATAGTATGCGATGAATTGATGCCCGCGCTCCGTCAGCAGGGCGAACCCGACCGGATGACCGGCCCACACCTTGTCCACCGGCATCCCGCCCGCGAGTGGCGCGCCCGCCAGCGCGGCGGTCGTGGCGAACCCGGGCGCGAGGATGCAAAGGCATTGTATCATCAGGCGATCGTAACGGTTCATGCGGGCTGGGAGGTGCGCCGGACTGAATGTCTGGCGCGACCGGTGTGGGGAAAGGAACTATCGGCCCGCCCCCGGGCCGTAAATCTAACATTCATCCCGCCGCGCGGTGGAAATCGTCGCGAACCAGCCTCGGGAAAATCGTAACCGCCGGTTCCCGCGCGAGGAACAGATGCGGGCCGGAGTTGATTTGTTTCCGATGTTTTTCGCGCGGGGAACCGGGGGTTCGACACGCTTCTCTTTATTCTCCGGAGGCGGAAGGCGCGGACCATCGGGCAGTACTTCTACCGCGCAAGGTAAAACGACCGGATGCAAATTAAAGCGTGTGCGGATGGTTTCCGTGACTTGGGTGGGGGTGGGAAACGACTTCCCGAACAACTGAAACTAACGAAAACTTATCATGAAAAGCACACTACTGTTTGCCGCCGCGCTGGCGTTCGCCGGCCTCGCCCCCACCGCATTCGCCGCTGACGCGAAGATGGAAAAAAGCGGAGATATGAAGAAAATGGACATCGTGGATACCGCCGCGGCAAACAAGGATTTCAGCACCCTCGTGGCTGCCGTGAAGGCGGCGGGACTTGTGGATACGCTGAAGGGGGACGGACCGTTCACGGTCTTCGCGCCTACCAATGAAGCATTCGCAGCGCTGCCCGAAGGCACTGTGGAAATGTTGCTCAAGCCCGAGAATAAGGAAAAATTGGTCTCCATTCTCACCTATCACGTGGTCGCCGGCAAGGTCATGGCTGCGGATGTGAAACCAATGAATGCCAAAACCGTGCAAGGCAGCGAAGCCAAAGTCACGGTCAAGGACGGAACCGTTATGATCGATGATGCCAAAGTCATCAAAACCGACATCGTCGCCAGCAACGGCGTGATTCACGTCATCGACAAGGTCATCATGCCCAAGTAATACTTTCTGGCATTTTCAATCTCAACGCGTCCGGCTTTCAAGCCGGATGCGTTTTTGTGTTTGCGAAACGGATGGCGTAACTTTCCTAACGCCTTTCCCAAGTGGAACAGTTTACAACCACTTTCTTTAAACAAACTTGGCTTGGTATCGAGCGGATTTCCCCACTTCGTGGCCGGCCAAGGGGATCCAGAGCGGTGTCGCGGGCGGGGGACTTGCCACCGGCAGCCCGGAGGATTTCCCGATATCCGGCCGGCCGGAAATCAGTAGCCGCGCCAGAAGGCGAAGGCGCAGACGACGGTGGCAACGCCATAGGCCAGGCCGGCCACGGAGAAGGCGAGCCAGCGTTTGCGATCCGCGGTGACCCAGGTGATCGCGTCGCGGAAAAGATAGGGCATACCCACGCAGAAGAGCGAGACGGTAAGCATCACATACGTGTAGATCGGCACCAGCAGGCGGGAGGTCGGGTCTTTCAGGAACGCGGCGCCCAGCAGCGGCGCCGCGACCATCAACCCGAGCACGCCGAGCGCGCGGACGGCCAGGAAATCCCGAACGCTGCGACAGACCAGCACAAGCGTGACGGGCACCAGGATCTGGAGGATTCCCTTGGCGTTGTTGAATTCACCGAGGTCCATCGAGAGCGCGCTGAGCTTGCCCATGCGCTCCGGGGCGATGAGCAGCCAGAACCACGCGAGGGCGATGCCCATGATGATCTGCCCGAGAGTGTCGTTGCGGGGGAACTTCCGCAGGAAGCGCTGGGCCGTGTCCCGCTTGAAGAGCAGGAACGCATGCAGCGCGATCAGCCCCAAGCCCAGCACCAGGCCGGTGGTGAAAAGCGGCAGGTGTTGGTAAGGGTGCATCGGATCCATGCGGGCGGGGGAATAGGGGCTGCCCTACGAACATTCAAGCGGGAATCGGGGTGGGTCGGGTGGGCTGGAAATCGATTTCCCCCTCGCCATCCGGATTTTTCGGGGCAATCTCGGAATTGTGAAAACGCTGAGTGATCCTAATGAGAATGATGAAGCAGGCCCGTCCGCTGACGTCCCCTCGGACTATCGTAAGACGGACTCGATGGCGTGGCAGAATGCTTATCGAGCGGGAGGCGGGTTGCCGAAAGGCGTCTATCGCTTCAAGTCCCACGAGGAGGCGGATGAGTGGGCCTGGAGGATGTTGAACCGTCCAACAAAGGTCGTTTGATTCAGCCTGCGTCCGGGGGGGCTGGCCGGGTTTCCTGCCGGAGAATTCACGGAATTCTCACCGAACGGGCAAGATGCCTTCACGGGCGGCGGTTGTCGTGAGGCCATGACACCGCGCCAGTTGATCCACCCGCAGCCTGACTGGCTGGAAGCGCCAACGGCGCGGCGGGTGGCGGGCACTGCGGCGCTGGCGGCTGCCGGACTGGCGGCTTATGGGTTCACGGTCGGCTTCTGGCGCGACCCGCTGATGGGCGTTTATGTGGCCGTGAAATTGCCGCTGCTGGTAGGCCTCACGCTCGGTTGCAACGGGCTTTTGAATGGCTTGCTAGGTCTGTTGCTGGGGACCGGCCTCGGTTTCCGACAATCCTTGCTGGCGCTGCTGACCGCCTTCGCGCTGGCGGCGCTGATCCTCGGCTCGCTCGCTCCCGTAACGTTTTTTCTGGCGATCAACGCGCCCCCGCCCGACTCGCCGGGAGCCTTCACCGCCCACGCCGGCTACCTGGTTTTCCACACGGTGCTGATCGGCATTGCGGGGATCGCGGCAAATCTCCATTTGCACAAGTTGCTGGCCGCCAAGGCACCGACCCGTGCCGCCGCGACTGGTACATTGCTCGCCTGGCTCGGCGGGAACGGATTTCTTGGCGCGCAGTTCTCCTGGGTGCTGCGACCTTTCTTCGGCTCGCCGGGGCTGGAGGTGCAGTTTCTTCGGCCCGACCCGCTGCGCGGAAATTTCTACGAAACCGTCTGGCGCTCCATCGACCGGATTTCCGGCGGCCACGGCCTGCCCCTGCTCTGCCTGATCCTGCTCGGCGTCGCCCTGCCGATCGCCCGCGCCATTCAATCCCAACCGAAACCGAAACCATGAACGCCACCCCACCCGCCACCCAGCCGCCGCCGTTGGAACCGCCACTGCCGGAAATCCTCGACTTGAAAACGCTCTTCGAAGCCCTGCTCCGCCGCCCGCGCGATCTCGTCACGCGGCTGGCCGCCGGCGATCGCGGCGCGACCTGGCGATTTCTCGGCATGGCCGTCGTCTCGCTGGCCGTTTTCGGTTTCGTGCTCGGCTGCTTCGCCAAGCACGAGCAACTCTGGGCCGCGCCGCTCAAGGTCACCTGCGGCCTCGCTTTCGCAGGCCTCATCTGCCTGCCCAGCCTCTACATTTTCGCCACCCTGGCGGGCGCCCGCATGTCGCTGGGCCAGCTCGCCGCCTGCCTTGCCGGGGCGCTGGCGCTCGCCGGGCTGCTGCTCATGGGCTTCGCTCCCGCCATCTGGATTTTCGCGGAAAGCACCGATTCGCTAGGCTTCATGGGTGCGCTCTCCGTCGGCGCGTGGCTGGTGGCCGCGGCCTTCGCCATCCGGTTCCTCCGCTCCGCCATTTCCGCCACCGGCGGCGCGCAAGCCATGCCGATCCTCATTTGGAGCGTCGTTTTCCTGCTCGTCACCCTACAAATGACCACCTCCCTCCGCCCCATCCTCGGCCGCTCCGGCACGCTTCTCACCCAAGAAAAGAAATTCTTCCTCCAGCACTGGATCGAAACCGCTGGCGCGTCCCTCCCGACCGGAACTCCGGGAAATCCCGAGAATCCCGGCAAATCCGCCACCACCGCCCCCGATGGCACGCGCAACCCCTACCTCGAAAACTGATCCGCCACCCCCGCCACCCGCCGACGATGACGACTATGCCGACTGGCGGCTGGAACTGCTGTGAATTCGACACGCGAAACCGCAAAGGTCGCGGATGAATCGCAATGTTGGATCGGAGGAAATGGAAATCGAAACGCGGAGAACGCCGAGGCAGCGGAGAAAAACGCGAAGAGCTGATAAAATGGCGGATTTCCAAAACCTCCCCGCCCCTCTTTGCGACCCCCGCGTTTCGATTGATCCACCCGAAAACCCTCGCGACCCTCGCTATTTTGCGCTTCCGCCTTGAGGAGGCCGCCCCCTCCGAAGCCGTTGTTGAAACAATTCATGTTTCGCCCCATTCTCCCGCCATGGGGCATCTGGAATCTCTTGAGTTCGAGGCTATGGCCTAGCCTGAAAACCAACGTGCCGGGTTGGCAGCGAGGCTGCTCGAATCCCTGCCGGCAATCTTGCAGGACGAGGATGACCGAATTGCCGAAGCCTTGCGGAGGGATGCGGAACTGGACCGTAATCCTTCGTCCGGCCTCACTCTCCAACAGCTTCGCGAGGCCCTTGGCCGGTGAGTGGATCTCACGCAATCTTCCAGCCGCTGGTGCAGCGTGATCTCAGAATTTGCCAGGATTTCCCCACCACTTCCTATTTCGAATCACTCCATTTGGAGTCAGGATTCTCGTTCTGCGCCACAACCGGAGAAATCCTAACTTTGGTCTAAGGAGAAAATGAGCGGCCTACCCGCCCTTCCACGCGGCCTCCGCGTTTCGATTTCTCCTAAAACCTGCGCGACCCTTTGCGACCTTCGCGGCTTTGCGTTTCCCTCTTTCGGGAAGGGGAGGCGTGGGTTGACGGCTGGAAACCGGTCGCCCACGCTTGCGGCATGAACGCAGCGCCAGTCGTCGGCATTGTCATGGGGAGTTCGTCGGATTGGCCGACGATGGAGCACGCCGCCCGCACTTTGCGGGACTTCGGCGTGGCTTGGGAGGCGGAAATCGTGAGCGCGCACCGGACTCCGGGGAAATTGGTTTCCTACGCCAGCAAGGCGCGCGGCCGGGGGCTGAAGTGCATCATCGCCGGAGCCGGCGGGGCGGCGCATCTGCCTGGGATGACGGCGGCGATGACGGAGCTGCCGGTGCTCGGCGTGCCGGTGGAATCCAAGGCGCTGCAAGGGCTGGATTCTTTGCTATCCATCGTTCAGATGCCCGGCGGGATTCCCACGGCCACCTTTGCGATCGGGAAACCGGGGGCGATCAATGCCGCGCTGTTCGCGGTGGCCATGCTCGCCACGAACGACGAGAAACTCGCCGGCAAGCTGGCGGATTTCCGCAAAAACCAGACCGACACCGTGCTCGCCGCGGTGCTGCCGCCGCTGGATCCCATCGATTGATCCGCCATGCCTGACACGCCTGTTTTTCTCAATGCGCCGCACTGTGTGGTCGGCGTCATCGGCGGTGGCCAGCTTGGCCGGATGATCGCGCTGGCCGCCCGCCGGATGGGCATCCGCACGGTGATCTGGACCGGCGGCTTGGAAGCGCCGGCCGTGGAAGTCGCCGACGAGGTGATCGACCTGGCGTTCGACGACGCGGTGGCGCTGGAGGATTTCTGCCGCCGCGTGACCGTCTCGACCGTCGAGTTCGAGAACATTCCGTGCGAGACGCTGGAAAAAGTGGAGCAATGCACCGGCCTGCACCCCTCGGCGCGGGCGGTTTGCATCTGCCAGAACCGGGAGCGGGAAAAGGACTTCCTGCGCGAGCACGGCATTCCGCACACGTGGTTCGCGGTGGTTTCCAGCGCCGCGGAGCTGGCCGCCGCGCTGGCGGATCTCGGCGGGCCCGGCGTGCTCAAAACCGCCGCTTTCGGCTACGATGGCAAGGGCCAGGTGAAGCTGGAGGGCACGGAAAATCCGGTGGAAATCTGGGCTGGTTTCGACGCGCCGCGCGCCGTGCTCGAGGCATGGGTGCCGTTCGAGAAAGAGCTTTCCGTCATGGTCGCCCGCGGCGCGCATGGCGAAATGGTCACGTACGATCCCGCCGAGAACCGCCACCGGCATCACATTCTGGACGTTTCGATCGTCCCGGCGCGCGTCCCGGCGGTGGTGGCGCTGGAGGCTGCGGCGATCGCCCGGCGGGTGGCGGAAGCGCTCGATTACCGCGGGATTCTGGGCGTGGAGTTTTTCCTGAAATCCGACGGGACGCTGCTGGTCAACGAGATGGCTCCGCGCCCGCACAATTCCGGGCACCACACGCTGGATGCCTGCGTTACCTCGCAATTCGAGCAGCAACTCCGCGCGGTGATCGGCTTGCCGCTGGGCTCGACGCGTCTGCTCAGCCCGGTCGTCATGCTCAATCTGCTCGGCGACATGTGGCCCGACGAGACCACGCCGCCGGATTGGCGTCCGCTCTTCGCCGATGGCGACGCGAGCCTCCACCTCTACGGCAAACGCCACGCCCGCGGCCGCCGGAAAATGGGCCACGCCAATTTCCTCGGCGAATCCGCGCTCAGCCGCGCCGAGGCGATCAAGGCGGGGTGGTTGGCGAAGTAGGAAATCCCGCGTTTCCCACTCCGGAACCACCCGAAGCTGGAGGGGCGCGCGTTGATGAATCGCCGAAGAATCCCGCGCAGCTCGTCAATCCGACGTGTCATCGGCGGAGGGCCTGGACGCCGCGCCGTCCTTGAGATTGGCGGGTCCGCGCTTCGTGAGGAAAAGCGCCGCGCCCACGCCGGCCCAAAGCGCGTTGCAGGCAAAGCCGGCGAGCGATGCGGCGACGGCGGTGGCGGCCGGGACGCCGGCGAGATCGTGCAACAGGATTTGGAAGAGCTTTTCCCGCACGCCGACTCCGGCGATCGACACGGGCAGGCCGCTGATGGAATCAATGACCGGCATCGCCGAGAGGACCGCGCCGTAGCCCGCATCCCCGCCGACGGCGCGCAGGCCGCACCAGTAACTGCTGAAATAAACCACGAGCATGGCGAACGAAGCCACCAGCCCGGACAGCGCGTGCCGCCATTTCCGCCGGTAAACATCCACCAGTTCCGGCATTTGGCGCATGATGGGAAATCGGCCGAAACGGTCGCCCGCGTGGATGCGCGCGTGGACGGCCGGCGAGGCGCAGACGAACATCAGCGCGACCATCGCCAAGCCGCCGCCGAGGTAGAACCAGGCGAAAACAATGATGTTTTTCCCGAGCAGGCTCTGGCTCGCGAGGGCGTCGAAGCGCCCCGCGGAGACGGCGAAAAACAGCAGGGCGATGGACACCAGCCCCGCCAGGTGGTCGGCCATGATGGTCATGGCGATGACGAGTTTTTTCCCCGGATGCTCGCGCATCAGCAACAAAACCCGCGCCGCATCGCCGCCGAGGCCGCTGACCGAGGCGAGGCTGAAGAGCCCGTCGATCAGTGTTAGTTCCACCGCGCGGCGGAGGCTGACGGCAAGATCCTGGCCGCGGAGAAACAGCCACCAGCGCAGCGCGTGGAAGAAAACCGTCAGCCCTGCGAGGCCTGCGCCGGCCGCGAGCCAGCGGAAATCGATCGCGCCGGGGCGGGTGAAGATCGAGCGGTCGAAGCGGATTTGGGAAAACGCCCACCACAGGCACAGGCCGGTGAGCGCCAGCTTGAGCAGGAAAATCGCGGCGGATTTCATGCGGCGGCCGCAGGCGATGGTTCCAGCGACCTCTCAGGCCGCGCGGGTTTTCCGGGGTGGGTCCACCCGGGGCTGAAGCCTTGGGCTTCGTTTCCACGGCCTTTCAGGCCGATTGTTTTCAAAATCGGTATGCCACCCGGCCGGCCTGTCTCCGGGCTGAAAGCCCGATGGAACGAAGCCTGGGGCATCAGCCCCGGGACCGCCGCCCTCACGAACACGCGCGGCCTGAAGGGTCGCCGGAAACCACTGGCAACTCCGCGCGCCATTGTCAGGCGGATTTCTCGATCTCCGCCGCGATGGTATCGACGGAATGGAGGATGCCTTTGGCCGCGTCCGAATTGCCGATTTTCAGGCCAAAATGTTTTTCCAAGGCGACGACGAGCTGGAGCGCGTCCACCGAATCGAGGCCAAGGCCCGCGCCGCCGAAGATGATTTCGTCACTGGCGATTTCCTCCGCCGACTGGTCGAGCATGAGTTCCTCGATCATCACTTCCTTGATTTTCTGCCGGAGTTCCGCGCCTTCCATGGGTTCTGTCTGTGTTTAGAATATGCCGCCGTCGATCTTGAGGGCCGCGCCGGTGATATAAGCGGCGTCCGCGCTGGCGAGGAAAAACACCGCCGCGGCGACTTCCGCGGGCCGGCCGAAACGCCGCATCGGGATGCCGCGCTGGGCCGCTTTGCGGGCCTCGGCATCCATTTCGCCGAGCGCGCCGGTATCGATGAATCCGGGCAGCACGGAGTTCACGGTGATGCCGGCGCGGGCGACTTCCTTGGCCAGCGTCTGCCCGAGCGCGACGACGCCGGCCTTGGCGGCGGCATAATTCGTCTGGCCGAGCGGCGGCAAAATCGCGCTCAGCGAGGCAATGTTCACAATCCGTCCGAAGCGCTGGCGCATCATCGGCGTGACGGCGGCGCGGCAGCCGAGGAAGACGGAATCGAGGTTCGAGGAAATGACCGATTGCCACGTCTCGTCGGGCATCGCGGCGAGCAGGCAGTCGCGGTGGGCGCCGGCGTTGTTGACGAGGACGTCGAGGCGGCCGTCGGCGGCGAGGATTTCCTCAATCGCGGATTTCCACGCGGCGGCGTCCGTGACTTCGAGGGAAATCGTGCGGCAGCGGTCCGGCTGCTCGGCGGCGAGGGAATCGGCATCGGCACGACTGGCGCGGACGCCGAGCCAGACTAGGCAGTCCGGGTCGCGATCGAGGAAATAACGGGCGATGCCGAGGCCGAGGCCGCCATTTCCGCCGGTGATGAGGAGGGTGCGCATGGCGGAGGTAAACGCGGAAAACCCGGAAACTGAAATGCGGAAATCACGAGCGGCCCGCCGCGGCAGCCCTCGGAAACCGGGCGGCATGTAAACCGCTGGCGCGGGTGGGTTGCGGGTTTGACCGGAGGTGGCGGCAGGGCATGATCGGGGGCATGGCACGGGTGCGAATGATGGTGATTGCGCTGGGGATTTCCGGAATGGCGGTCGCGCCGGGGGAGGTGGATCCGCGGGTGGAGTTCGCATTCGGGGTGCTGGAGGAGGCGCGGGGGGCGGCATCGGAGCGGTTCGAAGTGGCGCGGGTGGCGGATCCGCTGGCGCTGCCGCTGGTGCGCCGGGCGGTGGATGCACGGCTGGCGGCGGGGGACCGGGCGGGCGCGGTGAAGTTGTTCCGCGATCTGGCGGCGGCGCGGCCGGGCGAGCCGGGGGTGCAGTTGCTTTACGCGGATTTCCTGATGCGGGAAGGCGGTGGCGACTCGATGGCGGAAAGCCAGGCGGTGGCGGCGTTGGAAACAGTGCTGGCGGCGCACCCGGGAAATCCGGCGGCGATCGGCCGATTGTTCGAAATCGATTTGGCCGCGGGCCGGAAGGGCCGGGCCTTGACGCGTCTGGACGGGCTGGCGAAGGACGACCCGGCAGCGGCGGTGACCTATGCCGCGTTGGCACGCCGGGCCGGCGCGGCGGACGATGCGGACCAGCGGACCAGGACGGACGAGCATTACGAGCTATCGCTGGCGGCGGCGCCGTCGGACCCGCGGCTGGCGCGGGAGGCGGCGGAGTATTTCCGCAACAGCGGTCGCTTGCAGAAGGCGATCGCGGTGCTGGAACGGCATGTCGAGGCGGCGCCCTCGTCGCTGGCGCTGCGGACGCGGCTCGGGGTGCTGTATTTCGTGGCGAAAGAGGATGACAAGGGGGAAGCGGTGCTGAAGCGGGTGCTGGAAATCGATCCGAACCAAGCGCTGGCGCACCAGAGTCTGGCGAAGCTCTACAAGCTGCGGGGAATGCCGGAACTGGAGCGATTCCACGGCGGCGAGCTGCTGAAATTGCGCGGCGGGCCGGCGGCGGATTTTCTCGCGCTGGCCGACGGCTGGCTGGCGGCGGGCGAGCCGCGGCAAGCGCGGCTGTTGCTCGAGAAGGCGGTGTTCGATCATCCGGGCGATAGCGCGCTGGCGGTGAAATTGGCGATCGCGGCGCGGCGGGATCCGGAAACGCGCGACAAAGCGGCGCGCCTTTTCCGCGAGGCGGAGGCGGCGCGGAAGCCGGGGGAGAAGCCGGATCCGGCATTTTCGCTGGAATTCGCGCGTGCGCTCCAGGGCGAGGGGCAGGCGAAGGCGGCGGAGGAGCGCCTGCGGGATGCGATCCGCGGATTTCCCCCGGAGGCGAAATCCGAGACGGCGGCAGCGCTGCGGCAATTGGCGGAATTATGGGAAAGCCAGGGCCGGAATGCGGACGCGGCGAAAGCCCTGCGGCAGCGGGCGGAGGGGTTGGACAAGTGAGGAAGTCCAAGCGTTAGGCGACACGCATCCACCCCGCGGATGCCCGACCCGCCGGACCACATTTCCCGTGGCGGCGGATTGCATCCGCCAAGCCCCGCCCCCCAGCAGGGTCAGCAAGATCAGCAAGATCAGCAACCCGGCCCCCAGCCCATGGAGTGCGGTGCCAAAGCCCCAGACCGAAACACCGCTTCGGATTGCCCAGCAGCCACAAAGTTCCTCTCAGTGGATCTCCAAGTCCCATCCAAATCCACAACCGAAGTGCTGACCTCACCGGCATGGCTACGCGGAGCCGAAAGGGCTATTGGCGGATGAGCCAGAATGAGATTGTGCGATTCGCGCTGAACAACCGATGGTTAGAGGAGCAAGGGGTTCCCGACATGAACGCCATCTGGATCGTTCTTCACTTCGGGCCCAAGGCCCGAGTCTGATTGGAACCGCCCTTTACGGAGCCGTACGCAGGGTGGTGTGCGACCGGGGAGCTAATTACTCCCCGGGACCCGATTCGCTGGTCTTGTTTTTGTTGACGACGTTGTTGCTTTTGAGGCTGTAAACAAGCGTGCTTTCGATACCGTCGCCGCTTTTTTCGGCGTTGCTTCCACTCAAGATTATCTCCAATGAACCGCTGTCCGCCGCCCATGTGACGTTGCTGATCCCAGTATGGTAAAGCTCTTTCTTCTTGAGTCTTGATACTACATCCGAAGCATTCCAGAGCATGTCGTCAAACCCTAAAACTTCGGAAACCCGTCCATTGTCTTCGATGCGATATAGTATGCCTATGTTCTCCCCTGATCCCGTCTTCTGAGTTCGGAGCAACCAATGCTCGTCTGGAGAAATATAGTAGAGTCCAGGCCACGATAGACCCGGCAAAACAACCGAAGGTAATTTTGGAATGAGAAACCTGACAGTCTCGACGTAGTCCCCACGATATTCCTGCGTGACTTCGAATCGTCCCTTAACCGCCCTAACTGCTACCTTCTCGTCAGCATTGGCGAGTATGGATGAGGTGAGCCAAACAATGATTGAGATAGTCTTCATTTCTTCAGCGAACGCCTAGCTCATCCACGGCGGGGATGGAAGCCCGAATTCAAACTGGAGCGTTGCCCGCCGTTGGATGGAGTGTCTTGTGTGTGCCCAGCATGGGCGCGATGTAAATGGGGTGCAAGTCCCCTGT
>JBBSUD010000103.1:0-21528 GCA_038235225.1 Verrucomicrobiales bacterium | reverse complement strand
TGGTGAAATCCACCGCCACCTCACCGGGAAATTTTGCGAGCCAATCGCGGGTCTGGCCGAGGGTGGGTGAGTTGCGGCTTTCGATGCCGAGCGCCAGCCGGGGCGGGAGTTTGCCGCCGCTGGTGCGGTGGATTTTCTCCCGCAGAACAAGCTCCGGCGGCCGGGCCTCAAGGAATAGACCCACCTTCCAGCAGTCCCGCTGGCCCGGCAGCGCGAGCACTTCCGCCACAAATATTTCCCATGGCAACAAGCCGCCCGCGATCCGCCGGGTGAGCGCGGTGCGGGCGATTTCCCCATAACTCGCGAATGGCCGTGCCAAGAAAACCGAGGTGGAATCCATAGCGAAAAAGGGCAGAGCGTCGAGCGAGGGGACCATGCCGACAAGCGGCGGTGAATCGGAAACCATAGGGTATCGGCTGTGGCCCGGCTTTGAGCACGGGACATACCAAAGGCCGATGAGGTTGACTCGAAACGCGGAGGGGCGGAGGCCGGAGCGCGGGTTGCAATTGATCCGGCTTGAAGTCTGCTAATTTACGGGCTCGCTCCAAGGATCAAGCTGATCAACTTTCCCAGCCAATAAAGAGCAGTGACGCCCGCGATCGGGATGAGCATGACCAGATTGAACTTTGCCAAGCCCGAACGGCGTTTGAATGCAGTGCCGCAGCCGGGGCAGCGATATTCCAGCGGCATCTGTGCTTGGTGAAACATCGCGAAGGGCAGGCCGAGCACGCTGAGGCAGCCGGCTGGATAGAGCGCGAACCGCTTGCCCGCCGTGGCGGAACATGCGGAACCGCAGGCGGGGCAGGCGAGGGGCTTCATGGGAGCGATTCGACAGGGATCTCGTCCCGGCGGCGAGGGGAAATCCGGAATTTCGGAACGGACAAGCGCGGATTGCATCCCCGGTGGATGCCGGTAGGATGCCCGGCCATGACCGTCTTCCAGATCATCGCGCTGCTCATCTCGATGACGGCTATTTTCAGCTATGTGAACCACCGCTTCATCAAGCTGCCGGGCACGATCGGGGTGATGCTGCTCTCGCTGGTGCTCTCGCTAGCGCTCATCGGAGTGGGAAATTTCGCGCCGGGCGTGCAAGCCGCGGCGGTGGATCTAACACAGCGGATCGATTTCAACGACACCCTGATGCAGGGCATGCTTTGCTTCCTGCTTTTCGCCGGCGCGCTGCACATCGACCTGAGCGATTTGCGGGACCAGAACAAGGTGATCGCGACGATGGCGGTGGTCGGCGTGGGGATCTCGATGTTTGTTTTCGGCACCTTCATCTATTACATCCTCGGCTGGATCGGCATGCCGCTATCGTATAAATGGTGTTTGCTTTTTGGTGCGCTGATTTCCCCGACGGACCCGGTTGCGGTGATAGGGATTCTCAAGAACGCCAAGGTGCCGAAGAGTCTGGAAGTTCAGATCACGGGGGAATCGTTGTTTAATGATGGCATCGGCGTGGTGGTGTTCATAGCCATGAGCGAAATCACGCTGGGTGGCGAGGAGGCGTCGTTTCTGCACATCGGGCAATTGTTTCTGCAGGAGGCGGTGGGCGGGGCGGCTTTCGGATTTGCCATCGGCTGGATTGCCTTTCGCTTGTTGAAGAGCGTCGATAACTACCGGGTGGAAGTCATGTTGACCTTGGCACTGGTGACGGGCGGTTACGCGCTGGCGGCCGCGATTCACGTGAGCGGTCCAATCGCGGTGGTGGTGGCCGGGCTGTTCACCGGAAACCATGGCCGGCAATTCGCGATGAGCGAGACGACGCGGCGCAACGTGGACTCATTCTGGGAATTGATCGATGAAATCCTCAACGCGCTTTTGTTCGTTTTGATCGGTTTGGAAATCCTGGTGCTTACCTTTTCGCACGAGTTGCTGGTGGCGGGACTTATGGCAATTCCGGCGATCCTGCTGGCGCGCTGGATCAGCGTGATGGTGCCCTTGGGAATCGTGGGCCGGACCCGCGAGTTCATGCCGGGCACGGCGCGGATCATGACGTGGGGCGGGCTGCGCGGCGGGATTTCCGTGGCGCTCGCGCTCTCTCTGCCGGCGGGACCGCAGCGGGAAATCGTCCTCTCGATCACCTATGTCATCGTGATTTTCTCCATACTCGTGCAAGGGCTTTCGCTGGGGAAAGTGGCGCGCGCGCTGGTGAAGCATTGATCGGAAATCGATCCGGCATTGACGGGCCGGACGCCACCGCCAAGCTCCGCGGCCATGATTGCGAGACTGCGGGGCAAAGTGCTGGAAGCCTATCCGAACCGGCTGGTGGTGGATGTGGGTGGGGTGGGATATGAAGTATTCATTCCCCATTCCACTTTCGACCGGCTGCATGCCGCGGAAGGACTGAGTGTTGATTTACGGACGCACCTTCATTTCAGCCAGCTCGGGCAGAAGCTTTTCGGATTTTCCAGTGAGGAGGAGCGCGATGTTTTTCTCCTGCTCATCGACCGCGTGAGCGGCGTCGGCCCGACCATGGCGATTTCGGTGCTCAGCGGCATGGATGTCACGCGGTTCAAACAAGCGGTGGTCGCCGGGGACACGGCCGCGCTATCGAAGTTGAAAGGCGTCGGGAAGAAAACTGCCGAACGCATCATTTTGGAACTCAAGGACAAGGTCGGTGTGACCGAAACCTGGCAGGACGCCGCGGCCGGCCAGATGAGCGCCCCCGCCGCCGATGCGGAACTCGCGCTCATCGCGCTGGGTTACAAGCAGGTAGAAGCCCGCAAGGCAGTCCGAAAAATTCTCGACGCGGAGCCGGACGCACCGACGGAAAACCTGGTCCGCGGAGCATTGCGGGCGATGCAGGGGTGAAATCCGCTTTCACGTAGTTGCTGCCAACTGGGTAGCGCTGGCGGACGGCCGCTGGTATCCCTGCCGGGATGCGAAGATTCATGTTTTCAGAACCGGGGGTATCGCTGCGCTCGACCCCCGGCTAATGGCTGCAAAGCCTCTGGAATAAAAGCAATGACGCTGAAGTAGCCGTGTCACTCCGGTTTTCTTCATTTCAAACATGTCTATCCACTAAGCATTGTACTTCGCCCAACCAAATTCAAACAAGCCGGCAATAAACCGGATGAATCATGGCTTGGAGATTTATAAGCCTACGATCTACTTCGGCGCGTAGGCTTCGACTTCGGAGAGGAAGCCGAAGTTGGGGCTATAGTTGTCTTGCAACTGGTAGTTGCCGAGGAAGGTGGCGCGAATGTAGCGGGCTTTTTTCGGGGCGAATCTGGCCTCGGCGCGGGTCGCTTGCTTTGGTGGGAAATCGTTCCGGCCGACTTCCTCGAAGGACTTGCCGTCCTCGCTGAGGGAGACGGCGACGGTCTTGGTGGCACCGACGTCGGGCGTTCCGTAGACGATGGCGGCGATTTGCTCCGGCGCGCCGAGATCGATGGTCACGGATTTCGGGAAATCCGGCGTTTCGTCGGTGGCGTAGCAGCTTGGCGCGGAGTTGCCCCAGATGCCGTCGGTGAGGCCGCCGTCCCAGCCGTGGGTGTTGGCATTGGTGGAGGTGACCGGTTTTCCAACGCTGAGCTTGCGGCCGAGCGTCGGGTCCTGCGGCCAGTGCGTGTCGAAGGCGGCGGCGGGCAGGCCGGCGCGGTTGATGAGGTTCGGCTCGGCGACCTGGGACCAAGCGAAGCGCGCGCGATCGGGTTTCGGCACGTCGGGGCTGGTCAGCAGGATGGATTTGCCATTGGCGGAAATGGCGACATCGGCGGGGTGGTAATCCGCATCCGGCCCGGCGATTTCGAACCAGTTCGGCGGTTGGTTGTCGCGGGTGGCAAGGCCGCCGCCGGTGTGCTCGAAGCGGACCGCGACGCCCTTCGGCGTGACCTTGAATCCGGCGAACAGCGGACCGGATTTCACGATGCCGGGCTTGCCATAGGTATCGGCCAGCGCCCACAGCGCGAGGCGGCGCGCGACCTCGCCTTTGTTCGTCGGGTGGATGTTGGCGACGTTGCCGATGTCATTGGTGACGGCCATGCCGGTGTGGGGGATTTCGAGGGATTTCCGCTGCGCCCACCAGATGCCGGGGAGGTCGAAATTCCGGTTGGCGCCGTAGTTGTAGGGGGCGAGCTGGACGAAGAGGAAGGGCGCGTCGGGCGCTTGGAATTTCTCGCGCCAGCCGGCGATGAGCGCCTGCATTTTGCTGCGGTAGGCCATGCCCTCGCCGTTGTTGGACTCGCCCTGGTACCAGAGAAATCCGCGCAAGGCGTAGGGCGCGAGCGGATTGATCATGGCCTGATAGGTACCCGTCTCCCGGTTGTGCCCGAGCGCGAGAAGGGGCGGGGCGGCGGGCATTTCGGGGACGGATTTCCCGCTATCCATGGCAGCAGCGGCGGTGTCGGCCCACGCGCGGACGTGGTCGATGTAGGCGCGGTAGGGCGTGTCGTATTCGGCAAATCCGGGACTGCGGGCGAGACGGTTTTTCTGCAATCCCGCCAGCTCGGGGATGTCTTTCAGGCCTTCCTCGGCGAACCACGGCTCGATCCGCGAGCCGCCCCAGGAGCTGTGGATCATGCCAATCGGGATTTTGAGCTCGTCCGCGAGGCGCTTGCCGAAGAGGTAGGCGACGGCGGAAAATCCTTGGGCGGTCTCGGGGGTTGCCAGCTCCCATTTCGCCTCGACGGTAGTGAGGCGGACGTTGCTGAGCTTCCTCGGGACTTGGAACAGGCGCAGGAGCGGCACCGGGCCGGCGTTCGCCTCGGCTTGGTCCTCGGGGCGGGTTTGGTGGATTTCGAACTGCATGTTCGACTGGCCGCTCGCCAGCCAGACCTCGCCGACCAGCAGATCATGGATTTCCACCGTCGGCTGGCTGGCGCCGGTCACGGTCATGGTGCGGTTCTCGGCGTTGGCTGGCATGGCATCCAAGGAGATTTGCCAGCGGCCGGCGGCGTCGGCGGTGGTGGATTTCGTCTGGCCGGCAAAGCTCACGGAGATTTGTGCGGCGGCGTTGGCGAGTCCCCAGACGGGCACCGGTTTCTCGCGTTGGAGCACGCCGCCGTCTTGGAAAAGCGGCGCCATGGCGATGTCCGCGGGCAGTGGCTGGACGAGCAGGGCGAGCGCGGCCCAGAAAATAGCAGGTTGTGACATGGCGCTCTCCTACGGCGCGGAGCGGGCGGGTCTTAGGGATGCAGGGCAGAAAATTGGGGACGATCGCGCGTTTCCGCCATGCCGGGCCGCTTGCGGAGGGGGGCGTGCGCGAGTAAGGAACTGGGGCGTTCCGCCGTTCCGGGATGCCTGCCGCACCTGCGACCAACCCGATTTCCATGATTTCCCAACGACTCGTCCCGCTCTTTCTCTGCGCGTCTGCCGGTGCCCTCGCGGCGGCGGAAGTGCCGACGTTCAACCGCGACATCCGGCCGATTCTCTCGGAAAATTGCTTCCTCTGCCACAGCACCGACCCGGACCACCGCGGCGGCGATTTGCGGCTCGATATGCGCGATGATGCAATCGCGCCCAGCGACGAAGGCCCGGCGATCGTTCCCGGACATCCGGAGAAAAGCGCGCTGATCCGGCGGATTCTCTCGACCGATCCGGACGAAGTCATGCCCTCGGCCAAGGCGCACCTGCCGCCGCTCAAGGCTGAGCAGATCGACACGCTGAAACGCTGGATCGCGGGCGGCGCGGTCTATGAATCGCATTGGGCGTTCACTCCGCCGAAAAAAGCGCCGCTTCCCGGCGATCCGGCGGCGAACCCAGTGGACGCCTTCGTCCGCGAACGGCTAGCGAAAGCCGGCCTGACGCCCAGCGCGCCCGCCGCCGCGGAAATCCTCGTCCGCCGGATTTTCCTCGATCTCACAGGCCTGCCGCCGTCGCCCGCCGACACCGCCGCGTTTCTCGCCGCCGCGTCGGCGGACCGCGTGGATAAATTATCCGACCGGCTGATGGCGACCCCGCAATTCGCCGAACGCATGGCGATGCCGTGGCTCGACGCCGCGCGCTACAGCGACACGCACGGGTTTTCCATCGACGACCATCGCGATATGTGGGGCTGGCGCGATTGGGTCATCGCCGCGTTTCTAAAGAATCAGCCGTATGACCAATTTCTCACCGAGCAGCTCGCCGGCGACCTGATCCCGGACGCTACGCCGGACCAAATCGCCGCCACCGGATTCCTGCGAAACAGCATGAACACCCACGAGGGCGGCACCGTGCCGGAAGAATACCGGATCGCCCAGGTCATCGATAAAGTGGACGCCGTTTCCACCTCCATGCTCGGCCTGACGATGAAATGCGCGCAGTGCCACGACCACAAATACGACCCCATCCCGCAGCGCGATTACTACCGCTTCTTCGCGTTTTTCAACCAGTCCTCCGAACCTGGCCTTGGTGCGAAAAACGGCAGCACCCTACCGATCATGCCCTACTCTTCGCCGCTCGGCGACGGTGGCATGGCCGGTGTGAAAGCGCGCATTGCCGAGCTGGAATATCTCCAGCTTCATCCGTCCCCGGAAATCGCCGCCGCCCGCGCCGCTTGGGAGAAATCCGTAGAACCCGCGCCTGCCGCACCCGCCACATTTCCTTGGGCCGAGTTCGCATCCGCTTCCGCGAAATGGATCTGGGCCGGCCCGGTCCAGCCGGCACAAACCGTCAGCCTGCGCCGCGAAATCACGCTGGCCGGGCCGGTCGAGGAAGCGTGGCTGTTCACCACCTGCGATGATTCCTCGATTTTTAAGGTCAATGGTCAATCCGCCAGCGAGGTCACTCTGTGGATGAACCCCGCCGTCACCGATGTGACCGCCCTGTTCAAACCGGGCACGAACCTCCTCGAAGCCGCCGCCACCAACGTCGGCGGCGCGGGCGGATTCATCGCGATGCTCGCCGTCCGAACCGCTTCAGGATGGCAGATGATTTCCTCCGACGCCTCTTGGCTCGGGAAAACCGCCGCAGCCGCCGATTTCGCGCCTGCCACGGTCATCGCCAATTTCGGCGACGCGCCGTGGAACGACGTGACCACCAGCGTTCGCCCCGCCGCCGGTGCCGATATTGCCGCCTCGATCGCCATTCCCGCCGCCGATCGCACTCCTGGCCAGTGGACGGAAATCAACCAGGCCTTCCTGAAATCCGGCGACCCGCTCGTCCCGCGGATGAAAAACATCCTGCTGACGCTCGTCACGGAAATCAAAGTTCTCCAGCCCGACCTCAAGCGCGGCAAAACCACCGTCATGGTCATGGACCACAAGCCGGACCTGCGGAAAACCCACATTCTCAACCGCGGCGCCTACGACCAGCCCACCGATGAAGTCACCCCCGGCACCCCGACCGCCCTGCCCGCAATGGCCGCGGAAAACCCCACCCGCCTCGACCTCGCCCGCTGGATGGTCAGCCGCGACAACCCGCTGCCCGCCCGCGTCGCCGTGAACCGCATCTGGCAAATGGTCTTCGGTCGCGGCCTCGTCGAGACCGCCGGTGACTTTGGAAATCAAGGTTCTTGGCCGACTCATCCCGAGCTTCTCGATTGGCTCGCCGTCGATCTCATGGACCACCAGTGGGACCTCCGCCACGTCCTCCGCACCATTTTATCTTCCGAAACCTACCGCCAATCCGCCGAAACCACGCCGGACGAACTCGAACTCGACCCGCGCGACCAGCTCCTTTCCCGCTCCCCGCGCCCGCGTCTCCCGGCGGAAATCCTGCGCGACGAAACCCTCGCTGTCAGCGGCTTGCTCGATGAAACGCTCGGCGGCCCAGGCGTCCACCCGCCGCAGCCGGAACTCTGGAGCGAGATCAGCCATTTTGGCTACGAGTACCCGTTCACCGCCCAAATTTACCTGCCGGGCCGCGGCACCTCCGCCCATCGCCGCAGCATTTACACGTTCTGGAAACGCACCTCGCCGCCGCCCGAGCTCGCCATGTTCGACGCCCCGACCCGCGAAACCTGCACCGTCGTCCGCGGCAATACCAATACCCCGCTCCAAGCGCTCGTCCTCATGAACGACCCGCAATTCGTCGAGGCCGCCATCGCCCTCGGCCGCCGCATGCTCGCCGAAGGCGGGGAAACGCCCGCGAGCCGCGTGGACTTCGGATTCCGCCTCGCCACCGGCCGCGCGCCGACCGCCGACGAATCCGCCCTCCTCGTAAAATCCTACGACAAACACCGCGCCCGCTACGCCGCCGATCCCGCCGCCGCCACCGCCTATTCCGGCGACCCATCCCCAGACCTGGCCACCGCCGCCATGCTTTCCTCCATCCTCCTCAACCTCGACGAATTCGTCTCCCGCCCATGAATCTCCACAATCGCCGCAGCTTTCTCGGACTCACCGGCCTCGGCCTTGGCGCCATCGCCGCGCGCAGCTTGCTCGCCGCGGATTTGAAGCTCCCGCTTTCCGTCGGCCCGGCTGCCGGGACAGGCCTGCCGCATTTCGCGCCGACCGCGAAACGAGTCATCTACCTTTTCCAATCCGGCGGGCCGTCGCACATCGATCTTTTCGATTACAAGCCGCAGCTCGAAAAAGTCCACGGCCAGGATCTGCCGGATTCCGTCCGCCAAGGGCAGCGGCTCACCGGGATGACGTCCGGCCAGAAAAATCTACCCGTCTGCCAGAGCCTCGGGAAATTCGCCCAGCACGGCCAGAGCGGCCAGTGGATCAGCGATTTCCTCCCGCACATTTCGAAGGTCGCCGACCAGATCTCGGTCATCCGCTCGATGCACACCGAGGCGATTAACCACGATCCTGGCATCACGTTCATCAACACCGGTTCGCAATTCCCCGGCATGCCCAGCATGGGTTCGTGGGTTTCCTACGGACTCGGCACCATGAACCGAAACCTGCCCGCCTACGTCGTCCTCACCTCGCAGGGGACGGGAAAAAATCCCGGACAGCCGATCTTTTCCCGTCTCTGGGGAAGCGGATTTCTCCCGTCCAGCCACCAAGGAGTCCAATTCCGCAGCGGCAAGGACCCCGTCCTTTTCCTCAACGATCCCGCCGGAGTCACCCGCGGCGATCGCCGGGAAATGCTCGATGACCTCGCCGGTCTGAACCACCTCCGCCACGGCCAGATGGGCGATCCGGAAATCCTTACGCGCATCAGCCAATACGAAATGGCCTTCCGCATGCAGGCGTCCGCCCCCGAACTTTCCGACCTCTCGGACGAACCCGAATCGGTCTTCGAACTTTATGGCGAGGACGCCCGCCGCCCCGGCACTTTTGCTTACAACTGCTTGCTCGCCCGCCGCATGGCCGAGCGCGGCGTCCGCTTCACCCAGCTTTTCCACCGCGGCTGGGACCAGCACCTGAACCTGCCGACCGAACTCGCGAACCAGTGCCGCGATACCGATCAAGCCTCCGCCGCCCTCATCACCGATCTCGCCCGCCGCGGCCTGCTTGAAGACACCCTCGTCATCTGGGGCGGCGAATTCGGCCGCACTGTCTATAGTCAAGGCAAGCTCGGCACCGGTCGCGACCACCACGGCCGCTGCTTCAGCATGTGGGTAGCCGGCGGTGGCATCAAGCCGGGCATCAGCTATGGCATGACCGACGATTATTCCTATAACATCGTGGAAAATCCGGTTCATATCCGCGACCTCAACGCCACCATCCTTCAATGCCTCGGCATGGACCACGATCGTTTCACCTTCCGCTTCCAAGGCCTCAATCAGAAACCCACCGGCGTCATCCCGGCGGTGGTGGTAAAGGATATATTGGCCTGAGCGGCTGCGGTAAATGGGAGTTATGGGAATGATTCAGGCGGCTTGCCATCGCCGCCAACTATCCCCCAGACTCCCGCATGTTTGACAAAACCCTCCGTCCCGCCGCGCTGTTAGCCGTCCTCGCACTCACCTCGTGCGATGTCCTTTTGGATTCCGTGTTCGAATCCAAACAAGACCGCAACATCCGCGAGGACACCCGCAACCAGCGGGAGGGAAAACCGCTTGAGCACTACCGCACCGACCGCCGCCTCAACCTCGACCGCGAGGACCGCCGCTTCGACGAACTCCGCTCCATGTGAGAGAGATTTGCGGGGGACAACGGCGGTTCGCATCTCCGCCGCGGTGACCGCGGACTGCTGAAAACCCGCCCGCTTGACTCATCCGCGGTTCTGGAAACGATGCGGGAATGCTAGGGAAAATCCTTTTGAAAGTCTGGTGGATTCCCACTCTCGCGCTCGCCTTCGCAGTTGGTTGGTTCTTCGCACCAGCAGGGAATCCTAACCGGGGGACCGCCACCGCCCCGCCTCCGGGGAAATCCAAATCATCCACCGCTCGCGACCGGCTGGACCGCTCGAATCCCGCGGCGCGCCATATCTCGGATTTGCTGGAGGAAATGGACAGCGCCGCCTCGCCGGATTCGGTCCCTCCCGCCGCCGATCGCGCCGCCGCCGGCCGGGCTGCCATGGATGACTTTATTAGTTCCCATGGATCCCTCACAGAAGGAAGAGTTCGCTTCGCCCACTGGTTGGAAAGCGATCCAAAATCCGCGATCGCTTACTGGAATAGTATTGGCACACCGGATGGCGAGGATTCCGGGGCCCTCGCCCCAGTTGCTCGCAAACGGCTCGAGAATATCGATCCCGAAGAACTGCTGAAATGGCTTTCGGAAAATCCCGATCTCACTACGGGTGCCGCTAGAAATACGATGTTCGCTTTTTTAGCCAAAGCATGCGCAACGGGAAAAGACGCCGATCTGTTGAAGCGTGCCATGGCGGCCTTGGAATTATCCGCCGCTAACAGACTCTTGCTGATTACCATCGTAAGCGCATCGCCTGACGGTTCGAAACCGCTCGAACCCATAGTCCGGGAATCCCACGATTCAACCATCCTTCGCAACATGTTGTTCAAGATGGATCCCTTGG
Organism: Verrucomicrobiales bacterium; assembly: GCA_038235225.1. Taxonomy (GTDB): domain Bacteria; phylum Verrucomicrobiota; class Verrucomicrobiia; order Verrucomicrobiales; family Akkermansiaceae; genus Luteolibacter. The sequence goes on along the minus strand of JBBSUD010000103.1, from coordinate 10,728 downwards.
AAGCCAACCGGTGGATCCGCTCTGAAATCGCATCGGATGGCAGTCTGGCAGATCTGTTGAAGGATCGGTCCATCATTGCAAGCGTCGCCATCGCCGCCCGTGGAAGCTCGATAGACAGTCGCCTCGCTTTGATTGACTTCGCTGACGAAACGGAAGGGAAAATTCGTAGTTCGAAATACCCTGCGTCATTCTTGGTTTCGGGTGATGTGGACGATTGGTTCGCATATCGCGTGGAATCAATGGGAAACCCCATGTCCGACTGGAAGCACCGGCTTCGCATGGGGGAAATCGATGCCAGTGGAATCATGGAAGAAGCCCGCCGCGCGCTGCCGGAAGTGGCCGCGGAAATGCCGGATGAATTCCGTAACAAGATTTTCGACGAAGTGGCGTCCGTCGATCCCGCGTCCGCCATGCAATTGATTTCAGACATGCCACAAAAGGAACGTGAGAAATCCTTGATCAAAACCGGCATGAATATCGCCGGCCAAAGCGATCCGCAAAAGCTTATGGAACTCGTTGCAACCATGCCACCGACGCGCGCCAGCAGTCCAAGGGAACGCTTCCAAGTCTGGAGCCGCGCCACCGCGCCTGCCTACCGGAAGTATGGAGAATCCTATGTCTCGTGGGTAACCGACATGCCGCCCGGTATCGAGCGCGATTGGGCGCTTTCCGGCCTCTCAGCCCATTTCATGGCGGATGATCCCGAAAAATCCGCCCGTCTCAAATCCCTCAAAACACTCCCCGCCGGATGGAAACCCGCCAAATGAAAACACGCGCCATAAGTATCATTGCCGGACATTTCGTTGCCATCGCTATCGGCATGGCGATGGCGCGGACGTGGCACCATCAGGAGGCGGAATCGATAGATAAGGATTTGTCCGCGAGTTCCGGTTCATCCATCTCCGCTTCCCAACCCCGGTCCACGCGCATTTCCCGCACCGCCAGACCCGGGGCGACTCCGCTCGATTCCGCACAGATGAAAGCCGCTTGGCAGGAAATGCAGCATCTCCCGCTCGTGGATCGGCAACGCCTCCGCCCCAAACTCCTCGCCGAATGGGCTGCCATCGATCTGCACGCGGCGCTTGACGCCGCTCTCATGGAGCCCGATCGCGAGAATGTCTGGAGAGCCTTTGATGATCTCTTCCAAAAGAGTCCTGATGCTTTCAAGGAATACATGATAGGTGAACAATTCGGCCTGAAATCCGCGGAACTCCGGAACTGGTGGATCGACCAAATGACAAATTCCGATCCCGATGCCTTGTTAGCCGGAATCGCCGATTTCAACGAGAGCGACAGGAAGAAAATCGTCGAAAGGTGCGCCGCCACCTTCGGCGACGATCCAGATCGACTTTGGGCCATGGCCGGCGATTTCGCCAAACTTCCCGATACTCCGGAAAATCGAAAACTGTGGTCGCATACTGCCGCTGCCATCGCCGCGAGACTGGATGCCGATACCGTTATCGCGAAACTCTCCGCCATTCCCGGCGCCGCCGGAGATGTCATGATTTCCCAAGCCATGACCGCGATGCTGGCGAAAACCGATTATGCCGGCGCGCGCGCTACCTACGCCTCGCTCCCCGCGGATTTGAAACCGCAGATTGTCCAAGCCGCCCTTCGCGCGCCCGGCTCGAATGTGCAGGCATACTTCGCGGCGCTGGATGAAGTGATCAATACTCCGCAGTGGGAATCCCTCCAGCAGCCGCTCGCCGTGAAACTGCACGGCATGTCACCCGCGCCGGACCAATACCCGGCGATGCTCGATTGGGCCGCGCACATGCCGGAGCGCGACGACACCATGGATCTCTACCGCGTGGCCGTTAGGAAATTCGTGACCTATCAGCCCGACCAGGCGCGGGACTGGATTTCCGAAATGCCCGGCGGCTGGAAACAACAAAACTCCCTCGCCGCCTTTGTCCAAGCCGCCCTCTTCGGCCGTGGCGATGTCCGCGGCGCGGATTGGGCGCTACCGCAAATTACCGATCCCAAATTCCGCACCGAAGCCGATGGATGGTTTGAAACATACGCTCAGAAGAATCCGGCCAAATAGCATCAGTCTTCAATCATGGTTTTCATAACTTCACTTTCTCGCATAATAACATGCGAACACGCTGTTCCGGTGCAGGATGTCCATACTGTGGAACCCCGCCTCCCGCAGCAGTCCGAGCTGGAATGGCAGCGATCGCGGCGAATCTTCCTTTTCGATGTATTCGAAAACCTGGTCCCGATATTCCGCCCCGCCCAGATCCGCCAGATAGTTGCCATAGCGCGCCCACATCATTTCCTGAACCGCCGGTTCCTCGAAGGTTGCCAAATCCGCCACATACAGGCATCCGCCCGGCTTAAGCTACCGGTGGATTCGTCCAAAGATCCGCCGCCATTCGTCGTCCTCGCGCAAATGGTGAAGCACCGCTCCGGCGAGGATCACGGCAAACGTGTTCTCGGGGAATTCCAGCTCCCGCAAATCCCTACGATGAAGCGCGGGGTGGGGGACGCCCGCATCCCGCAGTCGCTCGCCGGCGCGGTCGAGCATCGGCTGGCTGAGGTCCGCGAGGTCGCATTCCAGCGGGTGAATTTCCCGCAGCACGCGCAGCGAGAAATTTCCCGCCCCGCAGCCCAGGTCCAGCATCCGGTCGCCCGAACGTAAATGGGACGCCGCGGCCGAGGCTACCAAATCAAGCACCAGTGGCGCATCGATCGTCGCCTGCTGGCCGGTTTCCAGGCGGCTGAAGCGGTCCACATCGCCATCGAAACGGGCGCGGATTTCCTCGGTGGTGGATTTTTCGCTCAGCGGAACCGGTGTCTTCATCGGGGAAATCCTAGCCGGATCCGGCCTCCGCGCATCGCCCATCTTTGCCATTGCCAAGGCCCCGGCGCTTTGCTCCCTTCTCCCCGCCATGGCCAATCCGACCAACGTACTTTCCAGCGGAATCGAAATCACCGGTTCCATCCGATTCTCCAACGACATGATCATCGATGGAAAAATCGATGGTGAAATCACCTCCGACAAGGGCCGTGTCACCATCGGCGAGAATGCCATCATCAAGGGCGACGTCACCGCCGGCGAGGTGAAAGTCTATGGCAAGGTCGAAGGCAAAATCACTTCACAGCGTTGCGAGCTGAAGGACAAATCCCGGATCAATGGTGACATCAAATCCAAAGTCTTTTCCATGGAGGAAGGTGCCCAGCTCTCCGGCCGCACCGATATCGGGGGCTGATACGGGCGAGCGAAAGTTTTCTCTTTGTTACTTCCGGCGGGGCCTCCAAGCCCCGCCTTTTTCGTGGTTGGAAATGAGGATCACCACGCATTACAGGGAAACAGACTTTGGTTTGCTATAAGTAGATTCAGAGGAAGGCGCCACGAAGCTTACTTATGCGCAGAACTTACGGTGAAATATTCGTTCGGTAAAACCTCCTTCAAATATCTAATTCGTTCGATTCGCCAGATTCGAGGTGCCTTTCCCATGGAGAGAAGAAAGTCGCCGGGCTTTCGCAGTGGACGACTCATGCAACCGCGGTGGGAAGAGGGCGAAGATGGGATTCCGATGACCAAGGCAAATGGCGGACGGGGCAGGCCGGGATGCCGCGTTTTGAGGCGGCTACCCGCCGGAGTTCGATTATCCCGCCATTTCCGCTTTTCCCCCATGCCGGATTCCGCGAGAACCGCTGCGGATGAGAATCTTGGTTGTTGGCAAAGGCGGGCGCGAGCATGCGCTGGTGAGGGCATTGGCGGAATCGCCGGGAGATCACGAGCTGTTCTGCTTCCCCGGCAGTGACGCGATTTTCCAGATCGCCCGGCCGGTGGCGGCGGATGGGTTGGAATCGCTGGTGAAATGGATGTCGGCGAACGCCATCGACCTCTGCGTGGCGGGCGAGGAAAGCTATCTGGTGAAGGGTGCCGGCCTGGCAAATCTCTGCGAAGAGAACGGGATTCCCTGCTGGGGGCCGCCGAAGAATTCCGCGCAGCTTGAGGCGAGCAAGGAGTTCGCCAAGGAGTTCATGATGCGCAATGGGATTCCCACTCCCAAGGCGCGGGCGGTAATTTCACTCGATGACGCGATGGCGGCGATCAAGGGCGACTACCCGACCGTTCTGAAGTTCGACGGACTCGCCGCGGGCAAGGGCGTCGCCGTTTGCCAGGATAAGGATTCGGCGGTCGCGTTTCTCGACGAGGTCTTCACGCAGCGCCGTTTTGGCGACGGGCGCGTGCTGGTGGAGCAGTGCCTTACCGGCCCGGAAGTCTCGATTTTCGCGGCAATCGTCGATGATGGTTACCTGATTTTCACCCCGGCCCGCGATTACAAGCGCGCGCTCGACGGCGACCTCGGCCCTAACACCGGCGGCATGGGCGCGGTGGCGGGGAGGGGACTGGTGGATGCGGCGACATTGAAGCGGATCGAGCTGGAAATTGTCCGGCCGACCGTCGATGGCCTGCGTAAGGAAGGCCTGCCTTACCGCGGATTTCTCTACTTCGGCCTGATGCTGACAACGGACGGGCCGCAGGTCATCGAGTACAACTGCCGCTTCGGCGATCCCGAATGCCAGGCCGTCATGCCACTCGTCGGCGGCGATCTCGCAGGCTTCTGCCTGGCCGGCGCGATGGGGGATTTGCAGCCGGATTTCCTGGAATTCAGCGACGGCTGGAGCGTCTGCGTCGTGCTCGCCTCGGCCGGATACCCGGAATCCTCCCGCAGCGGCGATGAGATTTCCGGCATCGGGGAAATCGCCGGCGCCCGCATCTATCACTCCGGCACCCGCCGGGCGGAAATCGGCGGTGCTTGGGAAACCAACGGCGGCCGCGTCCTTGCCGTAGTCGCCGGTGGCGAAACCCGGGAAGAGGCCGTCGCCGCCGCCCACGCCGCGGCCGATTCCATCGATTTCGACGGCTTGCAACGCCGCCGGGACATCGGCATCCTCCACTTCCAGTAAGCCATGGACCGCACCCTCAATGCCGAAGAAATCGATGCCGGCGTGCGTCGCCTGGCCGCCGCCATTCGCGGGAAGCATCTCGGCCGCCCGCTCGGACTCGTCGGCATCCGCAGCCGCGGCGACGAAGTGGCCGAGCGCGTCCTGAACATCCTGTCCGAGGACGACGATTGGGAGCTCTCCTACGGCGTGCTCGATATTTCGCTCTACCGGGACGATTACGAGCACCTTCGCGAGAATCCGCTGCTTCAGGAGAGCGACATTTCCTTTGCCGTGGAAGGCGCGCACATCATCCTCGTGGACGACGTGCTCTTCACCGGCCGCACCATCCGCGCCGCGCTCGACGCACTTTCCGACTACGGTCGCCCCGGCAAGGTCGAGCTGGCCGTCCTCATCGACCGCGGACACCGGGAAATGCCCATTCAACCTGATTACACCGGCATCGCGCTGGAAACCCGCCGCCACGATCACGTCCACGTCGCCCTCGAAGGCACCGACGGGCACGACGAAATCCGCATCGTGGATCGCGAACCGACCGAACCAACATGAGCCTGCCGCAGCGCAAGAAATCCGCCGACGAGATCGCGAAGCTCCGCGAATCCTTCGGCATCCCCGGCGATCCCGCGGGAAATCCGGCCCCGGCCCCGGCGATTTCCGGAGAGCCGCCGCCGCCCGCGGCCCAAGCGATTCCCCACCTCGAGCCGGAACTCCCGCCGCCCACCGCACCTCCTGCCCAAGCGCCGCGCGAATTGAAACCCGTCCGCTCGCTCCGCCGTTCGGAGCGCATTCCCGTGCTGCCCGTCGGTGGCCACGGCGAGACGCTTACCATTGAGAAAACCACGCTCCCGCCCGCCATCCACCTCGATGCCGAGCCAGGCCCCGCGCCGCATCAGGTCCGCTCCCTGCGGAAATCCGAGATGGAGCCGCTGCCCGCCCCGCACGAAGCGCCCGCCGATTCCAAACTGCCCGCCCATCGCCACAGCGGCCGCGAGCTCAGCGATTTGCGCCGCCGCGCCGCCCTCAGCCACGGCCCCGCCGCAGGTCCGCCGCGGCCGCTCGCCGCACATCCTTTCCTCGCGCTGCCCGGCTACATTTTCGCCATCGGCGGCGCGGTTTGCTTCTACTTCTACGATTTGCCGATCGCCTACACCGGGGCGTGCGCCGCCATCGCGCTGCTTTTCGCGGTCTTTCTGTTCGTTCGCCGCCCGCTTTCGCGCCACCACGCGGCCTTCATCTCAGCGATGGCGCTGTTCGTCATCGTCTTCGGCGCCCTCCACTATTTTCCGAATCTAAGCCATGGCACGTAAGGATCTGTTGGACATCGCCGCGCTCGAGCGGGAGGAAATCGAGCACCTATTGGAGCAATCCACCCCGTTCAAAGACCTCTTCACCCGCTCCGTGAAGAAAGTGCCCGCCCTCAAGGGGAAATCCGTGCTGATGCTTTTTTACGAACCCAGCACCCGCACCCATTCCTCCTTCGAAGTCGCCGCCAAGCGCCTCTCCGCCGATGTCACCAATTTCGATGTCGCCCAATCCTCCATCACCAAGGGCGAATCCGTCCGCGAGACCGTGGCCACCCTTCAAGCCATGCGGACCGATTACATCATCGTCCGCCACGGCCGCGCCGGCCTCCCCGGCATGATCGCGAAAATGACCAAAGCCTCGGTAATCAACGCTGGCGATGGCGCCCATGCCCACCCCACCCAGGCGCTGCTCGACGCCTTCACCATCAAGGAGAAATTTCCCGATCCCGCCGGCAAGCGCGTCCTAATCGTGGGGGATATCCTGCATTCCCGCGTCGCCCGCTCGACCAGCACCGTTCTGAAAAAGCTCGGCATGGAAGTCGCCTACCTCGGCCCCGGTTCGCTCGTTCCGCGCTGCGGTCCGGAGAACATCCGCCGCTTCACCGACTACGCGGAAGCCATGGCCTGGCGGCCCGATGTCATCTATCTGCTCCGCGTCCAGATGGAGCGCCAGGACGCCCAGTTTTTCCCCAGCATCCGCGAGTATCATAAACTCTACGGCGTCACCGACGCGCGCTTGGATGAAATCCGCGGCCGCGGACTTTACCTCATGCACCCCGGCCCCGTGAACCGCGGCGTCGAGCTCTGCGACGCGGTGATGGATTACGAAAGAAGCCTCATTAACGATCAGGTCGAGAACGGCATCGCCGTCCGCATGGCCGTCCTTTACTGGCTCCGCCCCGCTGCCGCGGAAAGCTGAACGGACTTCGGGAAATCACGATACTTTGCTCCGGACACCGCCAACATCCTTAAGGGTTTCCAGGAAGAGTAAAGAGAGTGGGACAAAGGAAATCGAAGCTCCAAAACCATCCGTGAAATCTGAGAAATCTGTGGTTCAACTCTTCGGGTTTGGAGGAAGAGTATTTAACCACAGATAGCACAGAGAGCACAGATGAAGGATCCGAAGCATCAGAAACATCCGCGGAGATCGTTGTCAAAATCCTCGATTTTCCCTGGCTGGGTTCCAACCACGCCGCGTTCGCGAGAGGGATTGGCTGTTAGAATCCGGGGGCTTTGCGGGAAACCGGCGGCTGTGTAGGTTCCGCGGCGTGAGGGATTTCTCGCTGACATTTCTGGGCACGGGGACCTCGGTAGGGGTGCCTGTCATCGGTTGCGACTGCGCGGTGTGCCGCTCGGAAGACCCGCGCAACAAGCGATTGCGCTCATCCGTCGTCGTCCGCGCCGGCGGTTGCACGGTGCTGGTGGATTCCGGGCCGGATTTGCGCCAGCAGTCGCTGCGCGAGGGGCTGCGGGACATCGACGCGGTGCTCTACACACATAGCCATCTCGATCACGTCGCGGGTTTCGACGAGCTGCGCGCGTTCTGCTGGCGGCGCGAGGGACGGCTGCCGTTGTACGCCGCACCGGAGTGCATGGCGACGCTGAGAAAGATGTATGGCTGGGCCTTCGAGCCGGAACATTCCGCCCGCGGCTACGTCCGGCCCGAACCGCGGACCATCGGAGGCCCGTTTGCCTGCGGCCCGCTGAAGATCACGCCGTTGCCGGTGGAGCACGCGAGCGTCGAGACATTCGGGTTTCTTTTCGAGCATCCCGGCGCGCGCTCGCTGGCCTATTTGCCGGACGTGAAAATCATTCCTCCGGCCACGATGGCGCTGCTGGCCGGCGTGGATGTGCTGGTGGTGGACGCGCTGCGCCCGGAGCCGCACCCGACTCATTTCACCCTCGCCGAGGCGCTGGCCGCCGCCGCGGAAATGGGTGCCGGCGAGACGTGGCTGACCCATCTGAGCCACGAATATGACGCCCGCACCGCTCCCGCCACGCTGCCCGACGGCGTCTTCCTGGCGGCCGATGGAATGCGCATCGAGTTGTGAAATCCGGACTGGATCAGGTGCCGGCGGCCCAGGATTTCGCGCTCTCGAATTCCCGGCGCGTACGCCAGCAGCTCCCTTCGTAATCCCCGCCGATTTTGGCGAAAAGCTGGTTCGCCAGCTTGCTGTCGCCCGCCACGCAAGCCATGCGGCAGAATTTGTTCAGGTTCGTGGTGGAGCCGGGGTAGCGGGTTTGCATTTCCTCGAATCCGCGGCGCGTTTTGCGCCAGGAAGCCGCGCTGTCCTGGAAGATATTGTTGTAGGACAGGGTCCGCGCTTGCACGACGCGGGCGTAAATCTCGTGGCCCAGCCCGCCGGGCCGCGCGATTGCATCCTCCGCCGCTTTTTCCCACTCGCCGGGTTGGCCATACCAGCGCGGCAGCAGGTATTTGGCGAGCTGGATGTCGTAGGGGAAATAGTCGGGATTCGCGGCAACCGCCTGATCGTAAAGCGCCTTGTAGTCCGCCCGCGGCATCTCCTGGCCCAGGCCGATGCGCATCCGTACGCTTGCCCAGCGCGGGTAGGCCGCCGCGGAGGACTCGCAACCTTCCAGGATTTTCCGGCCCTCCGCCAGCCGCTCGCGGAACAGCCGCCAGCCCTCCTCCGTGACTTTGGCGGCGACGTCGGCCCCCCGCGCCTGCCAGGCCCATGAGGCCAGGAAATCGGCGTGGGCGATTTGCGCCGTCACGGATTTCGGGAACTCCGTCTTCCAGTCGCCGTGGATTTTCTCGTGCAGTTCCCACATGCTTTCCGGTTCGTCCTCGCGGCATTCCAGCGCCTCGTAGAGGTGCTCGATCTTCCACGAGCCGTCCTCGAACTTTCCTTTGGACGCCCGCACCTCGTCCGCCAGTTTCTCCAGCGCGGCGAATTCCCGGTTGTTGTATTGCTGCCGCGCCGCGTGGCGGAACTGCGTGCGGGTATCGGTCTTGAGGGAGGTGTCGTATTTTTCCTGGTCCGAGGGTTCCTTCTCCGAGCAGGAAATCCCGAGGGCGCAGAGCGCGAGGCAGAGGGGGAGGATTCGCTTCATTGATGCGGAGATTTCCACGGCCGGCCGGCTGCGGAAAAGCCCAAAAACACCGCCGCCCGCGGTAGATGGGAAATCACTTCGTCTTGTAAGGATCCGGCGGCCAGCCCTTCGGAAACGCGCCGTAAACCGCCTGATAGGCCCGCACCGTTTCCGGCGGCTCGCCCTGCCGCGCCTCGCGCTGGGCGGCTAGCGCGTCGCGGTCCATTTGCTTCCGCATCTTCTGCAATTCCTCCGCGCGTTCCTTTTCCTCCTCCTGTTTTTGGAATGCTTCGGAGGGATCGTAATCCGCTATTTCCTCCTTCTTCAGCCCGCTCAAATCCACCACGTGCAGGCGCGGGAACGAGTAGCTCCAATCCGCGCCAGCCGCCTTCAAGCGACTGAAAATCAATCCGTAAACCGGCCCCAAGTCGGTCCGCCCCCGGATCATGTGGGTGCCCATGTAGAAGCGCATGTAATTGAATTCCTGCACCTCCTCCCATGGCAGATCGCCCTCCGCCGCCTTCTGCATTTTTTCGAAAAGCACCATCATTTCCTCCGCCGTCTGGGTGGCCGGCCGCTTCTCCGGTCCCGCTGGTCCGTATTTATAGAAATCCGCGATGGTGCCCGCGCTGCCCCGGAACGAGCCGAGATCCACGAGCCGCCCGTCCGCCGTGGTTACCTCATGATTGTCCGAAAATACGTCCCACAGGCACAGACCGAGCAACTCCGCCGGCTCCGCAATCGATTCCTCCGCAGTGATTTCCCGCGTGGTATCCGGACGCTCCGCTAGAAATTCCGACAGCGTCTGCTCCGGCTCTTCCGGTTTCGCAGGCGCGTCGTCCGCGTCCTTCCGCTTCATCGATTTACCAAAACTCCGCAGATTCCGGCGCATTGCCGCGCTTTCCTCAAACAGCACCTCCGGCGCCGGCCGGAAGGAAGCCAGCAGCGGCGATTTCCCCCAACCATCCGGGCAGAGTTCCGCGATCAAGTCCGCGTCCTTCAATCCGCCCGGAAACAAGCTCCCGAGAAACTCCCGTGATTCGTCGTCATTCAGGTCCATGCGCGGAACCTACCAGCCACGCAGTTCCCAGCGCCAGCCTGCGAGTGGCGGGCGGGTGAAACCGGGTGAGTTGCGGGGGGATAGCGGTTTGTGGAGACCGCGAGCTTGCCGGGAAATCTACCACAACGGCCCTAACGGCCATGGAACGAAGCCAGGAGCCTCACTCCCGGGAATGATGGTTCACGGAATTTCCGGCCCCTACGCGCGTCGCAGGCCTTTGGAGCGCGGTGGCAAGGCCGCAGGCCGCGACACCGCTTTGGATTGCATTGTCTCGTGCTTCGCAATCCAAAGCGGTGTGGCGCTGCGCTTCCCACCGCACTCCAAAGTGTGGAGCTTCACGTCCTACCGATCGCCGCAGGCCCTTTGGAGTGCGGTGACAAGGCCGCA
>JBBSUD010000102.1:0-21564 GCA_038235225.1 Verrucomicrobiales bacterium | reverse complement strand
TGTCGATCAGGACCCGCTTGGCAAGCAGGCGACGCGCATCCAGCAAGACGGCGGCGGCGAGGTCTGGGCGAAGAAAATGGCCGACGGCTCGTGGGCGGTGGGGCTATTCAACCGCGGCTACGGGGAGGCGAAGGTCTCGCTGGATTTGGCGAAAATCGGGATTTCCGGCACTGCCGCCGTCCGCGACCTCTGGCGGCAGAAGGACCTGGATGAAGCGAACAGGAAATTCGAAACCGCCGTTCCGCGGCATGGCTGCGTGCTGGTCCGGGTGCGGGGGAAATGATTTCAAAAGCCGCCGGGATTGCGGAGCGGGTCGAACGATCTAGTCTGGCGATCCCGATGCCGAAAATCCGTGTGCTCCCCGACATTCTCGCCAGCCAGGTGGCGGCGGGGGAGGTCGTGGAGCGGCCGGCGAGCGTGGTCAAAGAGCTGGTGGAAAACAGCATCGACGCCGGGGCGCGGGACGTCCGGGTGGACATCGACCGCGGCGGCGCGGCGCTGATCCGGGTGAGCGACGACGGCTGTGGGATGTCGCGCGAGGACGCGCTGCTGTCGCTGGAACGCCACGCCACGAGCAAGTTGCGGACGGCGGGAGATCTGGCGGCGATCCTGACATTGGGATTTCGCGGCGAGGCGGTGCCGAGCATCGCCAGCGTTTCGCGGTTCCGGATGATGACGCGGGAAACCGGCGCGGTGGCCGGCACCGAGATCGTGGTGGATGGCGGCAAAATCAGCGACGTCCGCGAGGCGGGCTGCGCGCCGGGGACGACGATCGAGGCCAAGGCGTTGTTCTTCAACATGCCGGCGCGGCGGAAATTCATGCGTGCCGAGACGACCGAGGCCGCGCACGTCGAGCACCAGCTCCGGCTGCACGCGCTGGCCGCGCCGGGCGTGCGCTTCCGCCTGCGGCGCGACGGGCGGGAAGTGCTGGATTTGCCGCCGGCCACCCGCGCGCTCGAGCGGGTGCGGCAGTTGCTCGGGCCGGAGTTGTCTCGGGAACTGATCGCGCTGCCGGAAACGCGCGGCCACGGCGTCTCGGTGAGCGGTCATTTGCTGCCCGCCAGCCACGCGCGGAAAGGGCGGCGGCACCAATTCACATTTCTCAACGGCAGGCCGGTCGAAGATGCGGTGATCGCCCGCGCGCTGGCCGAGGGATTTCGCGGCGCGCTCCAGCCGGGGCTGTATCCGGCGGCGTGGCTGTGGGTGGAAATCGAGCCGGCGCTGGTGGATGTGAATGTCCACCCGGCCAAGCGCGAGGTGCGATTTCACCGCCCGGTCGATGTGCGCGACGCGATTCTTGAGGCGGTGACCGCGGCACTGCGGCCGGCATCCCCTGCCCCGCCGCCGGCGCGGGTGGTGGAGCGGCAATTTCCCCCGATGGTTGAGCGGCAATCATTTCCGCCAGCGGAGGTGGCGTTGGAAAAACCGGATTTCCGGCCATTTCCCCTGCCGGCGCCGGAGCTCGTGGCGGCGGTGCCGGAAATCGCCTCGGATGGGCCTGCCATGCCGGATTTCCGCATCGTGGGGATGCTGCACGAGCGGTATCCGATCTTGGAAAGCCCGGACGGGCTGGTGCTTTTCGACCCGAAGGCGGCGCACGAGCGGATCGCCTACGAAAAGCTGCTGCACGCGGATGGCGCGGCGCTGGACGTCCAGCCGCTGCTGGTGCCAGTGCTGCTGGAACTCGATCCGCGCGATCTGGACCAAGTGCTCCGCGAGCGGATGCGCCTGCAAGACGCCGGCATCGAGGTCGAGGCGTTCGGTGGCAACACCTTGCAAATCCGCAGCTTGCCGGCGTGCTTGGCGGTGGAAAATCCGCGGGAGTTCCTCGGCACGCTGCTTGACGAGGTGTTGCACGACTCGACGCCGGGCGCGCGGTTCGCGTTGGACCGGCTGGCCAGGGCGCTGGCGAAGCGCGCGGCATTGGCGGTGATCCCGCGGCTGGCGGAAACGCGGCCGCTGCTGGCGCAACTTTTCGCCTGCGAACTCCCCTACTGCGGCGCGGACGGCAGGCCGACGCTGACGGAGTTCGGGGTGCGGGAAATTGAAAAGCGATTCTCGGCGGGGAGGTAAGTTCCGGGAAAATCCGTGCTGACGCGATCGCGGGACAGTTTCAGCTTCCGTTTCGTTCAATATTTGTGAGATTCCGCCCGTCGCGAGCGGGTGAGGGACGGAAGAATTTCTTCCAACCCGGGTGGGAATCCGGTGGGATCCGGAAGAACGGAAGTCGGGGAAACTCCCCAACTTACTGGAAATCAAAGCTCGGGAATGGCCGACAACTTGTGAATAAATCCGTTCAAAATTAGACAAGAATTTCCTTGTCCCGCCTTCGGAAAATTCTAGCTTCGGCACGAATCCGGGTGGGCCGCGAGATGGCCGCCAATCACCGAAACGCCGATGCAAGCCACCACCATTTTATCGGGAATCGCGAGCGCCGCCCTGCTGGGCACGGCGGCCGCCTCCCGGCTGGATGACCGGCTTTCCGCGGCCCACGCGGATTTCCTGGAGAACCGGCGCGAGGCGCTGCCGGGCATGAGCGATCCCTTCGGCGTGCCGGCGACGGCGCGGGTGGTGATCGAGCGGCCGCGGGAGAAATTTCACCAAGCGGAGGCGTGGAAGCGCAACGTCCGCGCGACGGTGTTCTGGATCGGCGAGCTGCCGAGCCAGCACAATCCGGTGCCGAACACGGCAAGCGCCTGGGACCAGAACTGGGATTCGAATTTCGGCGGTTATGACGATCCGGAGCGCCGCGATGGCTGCCGGCCGGCTGGTTTCACGCCGGCGCTCAATCCGTTTTACATCGCCCTGCCCTACAATGATGTCGCGAAAGGCGGCGTCCACCGGCCCGAGGCCTCGAAGGTGATTCCCTGGTTCTGGGAAAGCTACCGCGGCGATGGAATTTCCGTCTGCAAGGACCGCTGGCTGGCGATCCACCACAAAGGCCGCGTGTGCTACGCGCAGTGGGAGGACGTGGGTCCGTTCGAGGTGGACCACTGGCAATACGTGTTCGGCGGCGAGTCCCCGCGGTCGAACCGGAACCAGTCCGCCGGCATCGACCTGAGCCCCGCGGTGCGCGATTTCCTCCAGCTCCGCAGCGGCGCCAGCGTCGAGTGGCGGTTCGTGGACGAGCGCCAGGTGCCGCGCGGCCCGTGGCGCGACTGGTCCGGCCGGACGGACCCGCCCGCGCAATGAATTTTCCTGCCAAATTGCTGTAATACCAACACCCAACCTGCTTCCGAGGCACACACCCTTCCAGCCGACGGAGCAAACCACACGAATCGATCCTTTCTGAGACGCTGTTGTCCCAATGGCGAAACTCATGGCGGCCCGGATCGGGGCTTCTGTCCCGAATCGTCGCGCTCCGGCGGATTTTCCGAAATCCTCCCAGAACGCGCCTTTGCCCGGGTTCGGGCCGCCACGCCTTTTCCGACGGTTGTCCCACCGCCGGAGTCCGAGAGGCAAAGGATTCGTTTGAGAACGTCCGATACCCTTACACACCATGAAAATTAGCCAATGGGCTGCCGTCCCGGCAGCCGTCATCTTCGTTAGCGTCATCTTTCCGACGCGTGCCCACGCCCAGCTCTTCCCAGCGGGCCTGACCGGATCGCTGACCGCCAACCCCGCCGTCGTGCGGGTCGGGCAGTCGCCGAAACTCACTTGGAGCATCAATTACCCGTCGGTCGTGAAGAAATACGTCACGATCATCGAGCCCGGCACCTCCGGCGCCAGCGAACCCGGCAGCATCACGCCCCTCCAGAATCTCTACGCGGAAGTCCGCGTTCTCGGCCAGGGCGTGACGGTCCAGAGCGGTAACTCGTTCAACTTCGTGCCGACCGAGGCAACGATGAGCATCAACAGCACCTCCTCATTCCAGCGGATTTTCTACGGCACCAACCCGCAGGTGAATCCGGGCTCGGTGGTGGACCTGAGGGCCATTTTCGGAACCAGCTACAAGAACAACCTGATCCCCTCCGGCAAGTCGTTGCGTTTCGGAGGCCGTTACAACTACAACGGGAATTGGGGGCCCTACTTCAAGTCCAGCGACGGCGGCGACAACGTGCGCTTCCTCGTCAATGGCGACACACCGCCCTCGAACGTGCCGGACTACAACGCGCCCTCGCTCGAAAGCTTCATCCGGCCGTATCTCGATCCCACGGGGAAAGTGAAAATCGGACCAATGGACGTGATCGTCTTCATGGAGCTTACCCACTACGGCAGTCAGAAGAGCAACGTCGGCTATGACCTCCAGGATCTGGTCCTCCTCGTCACCTTCCGCACGCAATGAAATTCCTGAACGCCAATCCACTGGCGCTGCTGGCCTGTGCGATGCCGCTCGCAGCCAGCGCCCAAGGTCCCGCGCTAGACCGCCCGCCGATGCGGGTGGCGCCGACCAATGAACAACTGGTTCTCCAGCTCCGGCAGGCCCGGCAGGAAGAAGCGGATCGTCCCGCCCCGCAAGCTCCGCCGAGCCAGGACGCCACAACTCTGGAGCGCCCCGCCGACCTCATCAGCAGGTCGGAAATCCTTTGCTTCCGAGGCTACCTCACCCTCGTCCCGAAGCGCGCGGTCCTCCAGTATCCGGAGCAATATGCGGATCGGCTCAAGCCCGTGCAGGGCGCGAAAATCCAGACATTCCCTCAGTTTCTCGCCGCGAATCGAAACTGGATTTCCACCTTCGAGGTGAGCCGCGCGCAAGCCCAAGGCAAGGATCCGCTGGAGAAAGACGCCCGCGCGAACATGTCGAAAACCGGCAACCTCATCATCGCCACATTTCAAGGCAACCCCATCGAAGTGATGCCGCTCGTGCTGCCGGAAGTCGCGGCGGACGGAACCAAATCCCAACCCTCGAAATCCCAGCCGTGAAACCTCTACTTCGATTCCTTTTCCCGACTCTGCTCGCGGTTTCCCTCGCCAGCGGGGCCGACCCGACCTGGGCGAATTTCATCATCCAGCGGCAGCTCCCGAGCGGCCCGGACATGCAGATCAACAACATCGCGCCGAGTGGCGCGCAGGATTCGCCGATGCCGATCAATCCGGATGGCGCGCGGTTCGAGCTGCACTCGGTTAGGTCGGAGCCGCTTACCGATTTCATGCTCCAGAGCACCTACGTCGGCACCTATGTGCCGCAGGCGCAGGTGGTGATCGATACCGAAGATCCTTACGGCAAGGAGCCGGACACCGCGACCTTCACCAACGTCACTTATGCCAATCCGAATTTTGCGAGCTCGCGGACGCTGCCGGTGAACACGCCGGCGAAGATCCGGCGGACGCGCGCGGACCGGCCGTTCAAGGTTTACCGCGTGACCAGCGGCATCCTCAATGGAGCGACCGATCCCCAGGCATCCAAGGCGGTCAACGTCTACCGCCACCTCCAGTCGTACGGCACCAACGGCACCGGCAACCCGCTCGACCGCACCCCGGCGATTGTCGCCACCCCGGCCATGCCGCAGATCACCACCAACGAGATCCACGACCCGATCGTGGTTTCCCTAACTTCGATCGCCGGGGCCAACCGCCAGAAAATCCGCGGCGAGGAGCGCTTCTCGATCTTTTCGCTGCCCGACAATTCCATCCCCAGCCAGCCGATCCCGGCTAACGAGCTGTCGTCCCAATACGTCCAGATCTGGCCGATGAGTGACGGCGGAATCTCCGGGATTTCCAGCAATGCCGTCATCCGCTCGGCGATGCCCAAGGTCACTTTCACTTACAACGACACCTATCCCGGCTCCCAAACCTTCGCCCAGATTTATCAGGGAGAGGTGCGGGACGACGTCGTGGGCGCCATCGTTCCCGGCTCGCACAAGAACAACACCAATACCATTCCGGAGAGCTACACGGAATCCACCGGTGGCGAGTTCGACCGGATCTTCGACGGCGACGGCAGATGGACCATGGAAGTTCTGACGGTTTCCCCGTTCGACACCATCCGCCTGGGCTACGTCAGCTTCACCCTGAACCGCACGATCAGGGTGAACGGCTCCTTCACCACCATCGAGTAACGCTCACGGCTTTTTCAAATCGGCTTCCAGCTCCTTCCGGAAATTGTCGTTCCGGTAAATGAGCGAGAAGCGCGCATCCTTCGATTTCCGCAGCAAATCCTCCACCTCCGTGAAGGCCAGCAGCAGGAACAACCCCTTTACCGGCTCCCGATGAAACGACTCCGTCCGCGTCACGAACCTGTCCTCGACCTGCCGCTCCTGCCGGTCGGCCTGGAGCGCCCCGTGCTCCAGCGCGATTTGCTTCCGCAGCGTCTCGAAACGGCCCTCCATCAGGTCCGCCGAGGCCTGGGGATCCGCATAATGGACCGTCAGCTCATACAGCCGGCCGCTCAGGAACCGGCCTTCGATGGCCGCGGCGCCGCTGTCCGGCAAGGTCCCGGTACGGGCGGCGATTTTCAGAATCCGCAAGGCCGGCCGGTCGCCGGGCAGGGTAATGGTCACATCGAGCGCCTGCCGGGAAGCCCAGGTCACCAGCTTTTCCGGGGAATCCCCCCAAAGCAAACCGAAGGGCGGCTCCAGCACTGCCTGGGCGGCGGCCGCTCCGGCGAGCCAGACGCAGGCCAGCGCCACGAAAATCGAACGAACCATGCGCCGAGCTTCGGACGCTCGCTCCGCCACCGCAAGCCGGGATCGCACCGCCGCGCCTTCGTGCTCATGGAGGCCATGATGGGGCTTTCCCTTCTCACCGTCCTCGGCTTGGTCCTGCTCAAGCTCTCGCTCAACATCCTCCACCCGCGCCAGTGGGTTCTCCAGCAGACGGTTACCGACGCCTACCTCACGTATGAGCGCGCCTACGCCGAGCGGATTCCCTTCGAAAGCCTACTGGCATCGGATTCGCCGTGGCCCACCTACCCTGCCAAGACCAGCACCTCCGTGGAAATCGGCCGGATGCCCGGCGGGAGACCCATCAATGGCACGATCGTCCGCACCCGCTTTGCCGATGGCGACAACTACCCGGTGGACGGCGGCACGGGAGATCCTACCAAGAACCCCGCCGCCATGAAGATTTGGAAAGCCCAGAGCGTGCTCATCTACACCATGGGCAAACGTTCCTACGCGAAATCCCGCACCGTGCTCCGCTCCCAATGAAAACCGCCCGCCACCACATCCGCCGGGGATTCACCCTCATCGAGCTGTCCATCGCCATGATGCTCGGCATGGCCCTGGGCGCCATGACGCTGGCACTTTTCAACCAGCAACTTGCGTTTCTCCAAGTCTTCCGCAGCCAGAGCTTCCTCACCGATGAAGCGCCCATCGTCAGCATGCACGTAAGCCGGTTGTTGGGAAAAGCCGACCGTTTCCGCCTACACGATTCCGTTACCGACGCCCTCGCCGGCACGAACCCCCGGCTCACCCCGTCACCCGTCGTTCTGCTGAACTACCGCCAGCCCGACGGCAAAATGCGCGCCGCCATCCTTTCCTTCGAGACGATCGGCGGCGCGAGGGGCCTCTATTACTACGTCGTCCCCGAAGTCGGCGCGCTCGGCACGCCGCAGTGGGCCGTCACCAAAGCGCCCGCCGCCGTGTCGTTCTACCTGGAGCAGGGCGTCCTGCGCATGCAGCTCACCGGCCCGAACGGCGAGAGAATCACTTACTCCGGCACCATGCAGTTATGAAGACTCCCATTCGGAAATCCGGGAAATCCGGCTACATCTCCCTCGTCATGGTGCTCGCCACCGCGGCCATCCTGTCCGCGCTCACCTTCTATGCCTACAAGCGCGCCGGTCAGGCGCAGAACGTGGAAAAGCAGGTCCAGCTCCGCCTCGACTACAGCGAGAAGGAGGACGCCATCCTCCGCTCCATCGTCGCCATCGTCCCGAACCGCGCCATCCGCGCCATGAAGCAGGATTCGGATTCCTCCGGCAGCATTCGCAACCCCCTCCGCTGGACCAATATCTTTTCCGAGGCTCTCGACAGTTCCAACGCCCGCACTTCCATTCCCGCCAATCTCAAGATCTCGCTCAACATCCCCAACCTTATCGTCGCCAACCCCGGCGATTCCTCGCTCTCCCTGATCTCCAACACCTTCTCCGCCATCGGCACCGAAGGCGGCCTGGTCTCCACCAGCCTCAACCGCAGCCTTGGCGCCGGCTACCCGCCGCCGCTCACCAGCACGGATTCCACCACCACCACCCGCGACGCCACCTACCCGCTCATTTCCACCAAAAAGATCTACGGCTCGCTCGCCCAACCCGGCGTCGGCCTGCCGGTCTCCTCCTATCCGGATTTCAATCTCCTCAAATACCCTCAAATCAATTTCGGCTACGCCAAACCCGGCGAAGACTTCGTCGCCAAGCGGAACTGGTGGGCCTTCACCATGGATGCCGGCGGCACGGACCAGGCGGCCATCGGCCTCGCTCGCCGCAAGCGCCAGTTCGTCCTCTCGATTTATGAAATCCCCTCCCAGCTCGCCATTTCCGCCTCCGCCTTCATGTCGCTCGGGAAATACGCCTCCGGGGACGCTTGGCAGAACGTGACCATCGACGGCGGTATTTTCGCCGGCCAAGCGCAGGTCGAAGGCACCACCACCCTCGACAATCTCTCCGCCCGCCGCGGCATGTCCCTCTCCGGCTCCGCGACCATCGGCGGCCAGACGTTCTCCTCGAATCCCTTCGCCGCCGGCGTCCGCGAGGCGTATCAAGTCACTCAGGGAAAATTCTTCCCCGTTTCCCTCGCCTCGGAGAGCGGGCGCGCCGCGTTCATTCCCATCAACCGCGGCGCCGACTATTTCGACCGCTTTTCCGCGCCCGACGAGACCAACACCGTCTCCACCACCACTTGGAACGATTACTCCGTCGGCGCCCGCCAATGCGCCATGCGCCTCGATATCACCGGCGTCCAGAGTTCCACCAACCGCACCCCCACCCGCTTCCGCTTTTCCTACATCGGCACCGCTGGCGACCGCCGGTCGATTATCGTGCCGCTCGACACCTCTGTCATTCCCACCCTGCCGCCCGGCTACGTGAAGGTCTGCAACGAGCACGACACCTACAATTTCATCCAAGCCGTGGACGTCGCCTACGGCGTCAGCGGCGGCTTCACCTTCCGCTCTGGACTTTCCGGCCCCGTCCGCTTCGAGAACGACGTTTTCGGAGATCCCAAACAAGGCGACTTCAAGGCCGGCTACTACCGTCCCCGCGCGCCGTTCGAAATCGCTTCCACACCCGGCGGCCAGATCTGCGTCGCCCTTTATCCGCAGCGCCTCCCAGGCTTTCTCGCCACTTTCACGGGCGGTGACGCCGCGGCCCTTCCCGCCAAGAACAACTCCATCGCCGTCAATGTCGATTACTCCACCACCGGCCTGAACGACGCCACCCGCAAGCCCTCCATCCCCTGCACCGCCAATGATTACGGCGTCATCCTCAAGGAGTGCGCGAATCTGACCCCGTTCACCCGCGGCTTCTCCCTCGTCACCAATCTCCGCCTCTACATCGGCGACGATTTCAACACCTCCCCGGCCACCCCGCCCACCGGCTACACCCCCGCGGGCACCTTCTATCCGCCCTGCTCGCTCTTCACGCCGGAAAAGCGCTACGGCGTGGACGTCGATCCCTTCGCCGTCACCCTCTCCGGCCAGATCGGCTCGCTCGCCAAGGGCGATAAAGTCAATGCCTCCGATGCCGACCCGGCCGTCGTCCGCCCGCTCGATTCCACCGCCGCCAGCGGAAATGCCCTGGACGCCGCCCGCATCACCGTCAATCTCCGCCCCATCAAGCACCCTGCCGAGCTGCCGCCCATCTTCATGCTGAACTGGCTCGTCCTCCTCGAAGAGCGCCGCGCGGAGTTCTACTGACGGGCCGCATGCCTCAGACGGATTCCACGATCAGATTGCCGTAGGCCGTCGCGTCGCCGGTGCGGATCAGGCCGATCGCCCCGGACACCCGCTTTTTGAAATCCGCGTGGGCCTCGCGCGTCACCGGAATCGTCCCGAACGACGTTTCGAAGCGCCGCACTGTCTCCGCGGAATTCGACGTCACAAATTCCTCCGCCTGCCAGATCCGGCCGATTTTGAAGTTCGGCGTGAGCGCGTCCAGCACGTCCAAAACCGTTGGCAAGCCCTTCACCAGCGAGATGTCCACCGTCTCGATTTCCCGCCAGAATGGGAACGCCCAATCCGCGATGACCAGCGTGTTCGTGTGACGGATGCGGGCGACGAGTTCGAGGAGATGCGGGTTGAGAATGCCGGTCTGAAGCATGGCGGCACGCTCGGAAACCGCCGCCCGCCGGTCAAACCCGAATGCCGCGCGGCGAAACGAAAGCTGGAACGCGCGCCGCCCCGCCATGCAGGATTTCGCCATGACCCCAGCCGCAGCCGGATTCGCCATGCCCGCCGAGTGGACGCCTCAGGAAGCCGTCTGGCTGTCCTGGCCGGTGGACGATCCGCGCCACTGGGGCGGCGCCAAGCGGGACGCGATTTTTGGGAAATTCGCGGAAATCGCCGCCGCCATTTCCCGCCACGAACCGGTCCGCATCAATGCCCCCGCCGCCGATCATGCCGCCATCCGCGCCGCCTGCAACAAGGCGAAAGCAGTGCCAGAGCGAGTCGAACTCTTCGACCATCCGCACAACGACGTCTGGTGCCGCGATCACGGCCCAATCTTCGTAAAACACCGCGATTCCGGCGAAATCGCCGTCACCGACTGGGATTTCAACGCCTGGGGCGGCAAGTTTCCGCCGTGGGATCTCGACAATCTCATCCCCCGGAGAATCGCCGCCGCGCTAGATCTCCGCCGCTTCGAGGGCGGCATGGTCCTCGAAGGCGGTGCCATCGAAATTAACGGCGCAGGCCAACTTCTCACCACCGAGGCAGTCCTCCTCAACCCGAATCGCAACCCCCGCCTCGGCCGAGAGGAGATCGAACAAAAACTCCGCGACGGCCTCGGGGTCACCGACGTTTTCTGGCTCGAAAAAGGCATTGAAGGCGACGACACCGACGGCCACATCGACGATCTCGCCCGCTTCGTCTCCGCCGACACCATCGTCGCCTGCGCCGAACGCGGAGCAACCGCCGCGAACCGCCCGATCCTCGCCGACAATCTCGCCCGGCTCCGCTCCTTCCTTGGTCCGAATGGCCGCCCCTTCGAGGTGGTGGAAATCCCCCTCCCCGAAGCCTGCGAGGTCCCCGGCTGGCGCCTCCCCGTTCTGCCCGCCTCCTACGTCAACTTCCTCATTCTCAACGGCGGCTTGCTCGTCCCCACCTTCCGCCAGAATCGCAATGACGACCGCGCTCTCGGCACCCTCCGCGAGCTGTTCCCCGACCGGGAGATCACCCCCATCGACTGCCTCGACCTCGTCGAGGAAGGCGGCACTCTCCACTGCATTTCCCAGCAACAGCCAACATGAATTTGCCTTTTAAGGCTCCACGCCCGTGACGATTTCGCACTCCGGCAGCTTGGCCTGCAGCGCCTTGATCGCCTCCGGGGTAACCGCGGTTTTCCACAGATAGAGATGCTTCAGCTTCGGCAGCGCCGCCAGCTTGGCCACTCCGGCGTCGGTCACTTTGGTGCCGTATAGGTTGATCGATTCCAGTTCCGGCAGCTTTGCCAGCGTGTCCAATGCGGCGTCGGTAATGTCAGTTTCGGCCAGGCGGATGAGCCGGAGATTTTCCGCTTTGCTGAATTCCGCGACCGATTTGTCGGTGATTTTCGTAGCCGAAAGATCGGCGGTGATGAGGTTCGGAATCACCGGCACGATTTTCGCGAAATCCGCATCGTCCAAACTTCCGCGCAGCGAGACGGCGGTGAACGTGACCATGGTCGAGCCCTGAGATTCGAATCCGACCGAGCCGGGAAACTTGTCGGAAATGGCTTTCACAGAAGCCACCAAGGCCTGGTTCGGTCCTTTCGACGCGGTTTCCTCCGAACCCGGAGATCCAGCGGTGTCTTCGTCCGGTTCCGCTGTTTCTCCATCGCCGGCGATTTTCCCGCCCGCCGCCGCCGGCGAAATCCGCGCGATCGCCGCTGCGACATCACCGGGAATTTCATAATCCGCCATCGATTTCGCCGGATCCGCGCCATTGTCGATCCACCATTTGACCACCAGCAGCTCGTCAGGATCGGTAGGAACCTTGCTGTTCAGGGGCATGTGCTCTTCGTCATCAAGCGGCAGTTCCATCCGGATGATCATGTTACTTTCGGCCGATTTCCCCGGCTCGATCACGGAGCCCTCCTTGCCGCCCTTCACGAGCATTTCGTAGGTGTCCATCCGCAGCTTGCCCTTGGATTTGCTCTCCTTATGGCATTTAACGCAGCGGTTTTCGATAATGGGCTCGATGATGTCCGCATACACGATCTGTTTCGCAGGATCGGCGGGCTTGAGCGGCCTGGCCTTCGCCCTCTCACCGAGACCTAGCACCTTCCGGATCGGATCAGGCGCAAATTTCGTCAGGAAATCGTCGCCATGGGTGATCGAGCCGCCGTCATGGCTCGCGAAGCCCATCACTCCCACGCTCACAAACAGCAGCGACCGGTAATAGGCCGGATTTCCCGCTACGGAAGCCGTCCATGCCTTCACAATGCAGGTCAGCACCGCCACCACGGAGAAAATCAAGCCGGCCCACATGTGGCGCTCCACCAGATCGTTCCCCGCGTATTCGCTGCCGCCCTGATAAAGCAAGAATCCGGCGAGGGTCGCGACGATCGCGCTTAGCGCGCCGAACACCATCGGGAACAACGACGGATGGCGTATCTCGCCGCGTTCTTTGCCAAAGATCCAGCAAAGTTCCTGAAATAGAACCAGCGCGAAAACCCCGATCGGCAGGTGCAGCAGCACCGGGTGGAAATGGCCGAGGAAGCGGACGATGTCCGGCATTTTATCGCCATCGGGCGGTCCGGCCAAGAATGGCATCGCAATCAGACCGCCCATGGCGAGCAAGCCGAAGAACGAGATTCCCCAAGGCTTCCGGCGGCGGCGGATGTCGGTGGCGGGTGCGGGCATAGGCCGCGGATTACGCAGGCGCAACCGGCTCTCTTCCAGCCAAATATGCCGTGGTCAAACGTCCACGACCTGCCTCGACGAACGGCTGGAAGCGGCTGCCTTGGCCTTGTTTCCCTTGCCGATGAACGGCAGCCAGCGGGTCACGTCGTAACCGAGGAACGCCATTGATTTCACGAAAATCAGCAGCGCTGTCGCTTCGTCCACCAACGGCAAAGGGTCGGGCAGCGGCCCGGCAATCAGCAGATAAAGTCCCGAAAAAGTGGCCAGCAGCCATGCAATGCGACGTTTCATGCAGCCAGATTATCACGAATCGGCCCTGCCGCAAATTCGGGATCCGCCTTGCCAGCCACCCCTTCCCGGAGACACTCCGGCCGATTTCCATCCCCATGATTCACGATCCCAAGCTCGTCACCCTCCACCTCGCCGGCGTCTTCGGCCTGTTCGCCGCCCTCGGCGCCATCTGCCTCGGCGGAGCCGGCAAAAAGAGCGGAACCATCCTTCACGGCGTGTCGCTACTGCTCATCGTCGGCGTCGGCTTCGCGATGCTACAAAAGCCCCCAATGCATCAGTATTGGTGGATGGTGAAACTCGGAATCTGGCTCTTCCTCGGAGTAGCACCCGCGCTGGCCCGGAAAAAGGCGGTTCCCGCTTCAGTCCTGCTTACTCTTTGCCTTGCCGGTGGTATCGCCGCCGCTTGGCTCGGAATGACGAAGCCTTTCTAACCCCTTGGCGCACCCGCCAAGTTCTTCAGGCGCCGCTGCCTCCGTCGTCCACCGCGCGGACGTTCAAAGTCCTCAGCGAGAACAAGTTCAGCCCGGGTGCCTCCTTGATTACTCGCGCGCCGTCCTTGCGGGTTTCGCCAAAGCAATTACGTCGCTCCCGGAACAGGGACTCGACGAACTCGCGGCTGCCGATCGCCACTCCGTCGGTGAAATACCGCACCTTGCAGCGCAGCAACTCCCCGCGGGTCAATCCGCCCTCCCGTTTCCGTACTTCGTTCCGCGCTTTCTCCGACACTCCCCGCCGTGATTCCGTGGCTATACCCCGCTCGAACAACCAGCTACGGTAGAGAGCCCCTGCGGGCGAAGGTCCTTCCGCATCCCGCGCGGCTCCCTGCGGCCCTTGCGAGGAATCCCACCCATCCCTGGGCCGATCCATCACTTGGCAGAGCCCGCGCCTCGCGGCAACCTCGCCTGCAACCGCTTCGGCATATCCGCACCACCGGTAATCCTTCGGATCTTCTACCAGCCCCGCGCGCACCGGATTCAAATCGATGTAGCACGCCATCGTCCGAAGCGCCTCGCCGTCCTCGACGATCACGCTTTTGAACCGCTCCATCCAGAGCGTGCCCTTCCGATTATGCACCCGGTTGAACCAGCGCGTGAAACGCTCCTTCAACTCTTTGACGAACAGTGGCAAGCTGCAAAACCGCACCCGGAATCGCTCCAGCAGTTCCTCCGCCTCCGCGCTCATCTGCTTCGCTCTCAGATCCGATAGCTCCGCGCGCAGCGCAGCCAGGTAATTCTCCGAGTAAAGCAGTTCCAAATGTTTCATAAGCTCCGCCTCCCCTTCCGGACCATCGAACCGTTCTAAAAATTTCATCCGTTCCGGCACCTTTACGAGAATGTGAAAATGATTCGCCATCACCGCATGGGTGAGGATTTCCACCCCCGAAAACCGCTCCATCCGCCGCATGATTTTCACAAAGGCCTCTCGTTCCCGCGGCTCGAACACCTTGTCGCCCCCAGCTGTCCGGCTCATCACATGGTAGCAATTCGAGCTCCCTTCAAACCCCATAATCCTCCTCCGCCCCAGTCCTTTCCCCCTACGAAAACCGCCCATCGGCACCCCCGTAGGCCGGTCAACAGGCAATTCCGCCACGTGGCTTCCACCATTTACATCCCTCATTCCAGTCATGCCCGAGGACTAACGCCTGCGCACTATGCGTCAATAAAAATTTGCCATTCAAATTTTTGTAGAACCGAATTCATATGCGGATTGCGGTCGGATTCGGCTTCTTGGAGTGGCGGGCGGGGTCGAATTGCTGATGTTTGATGGAAGCAATCTTGTTTTGACTGTCAATTTTGTTGCTGCTGATGCTGACAACTTTTTGCCGCGGCAATTTCTGTCGGTCCTGCAGTGACAAACTTCCCGCACGATTTGTGCCCGGTCTGCGTCTTTTCCGCCTAAGAACCCTCACGTTGGCCGCTTCAAGAAGCGCGCGTCGACGTCCCCGACGACGGTGTCGGCTTGGCATCACATGGCATCGCAGAACTGTGACGAAGACTTCCGGCTGGAGTGTTCTCCGCTGGCACCGGATTTACCTTCGCGAATCGCGCTATCTCCCTGTCATCCGACGGGCGTCGAGCAGCTCATCAAGGCGAGACGAAGTAAGACCCAATGACTTCAAACGCCGGTTACAAATCTGTCGGACGGTGCGGCCAGTAGCTACCGACTCTTTTGCAATCGCGGAAGCACGGTCGTAGCCGATTTCCGGGGCCAACGATGTGACCATTGACAGGGATAACTCGATCAGGTCCCCGCACCGCTTCTCATTCGCTTCGATTCCTACCACGCAATTGCTTGCGAAAGCCGCAGCGACGTTGCCCAGCAGCCCGATGGACTCCAGAAGGCAGGCCGCCAGCAGCGGCATGGAAACGTTCAGTTCCAGAAATCCGCCCGCACCGCACCATGCCACCGTCGTCTGGTTTCCGGCGACCCGCGCGGTCACCATGGTCACGGATTCCGCCATGACCGGATTGACCTTGCCCGGCATGATCGAGGATCCGGGCTGAGTGGCGGGAAGACCGATTTCCCCCACTCCACAGCGCGGGCCGGAGGCCAGCAGCCGGATATCGCAGGCGATTTTGTGAAGCGAAATCGCAATGGTTTGCAGCTGGCCGTGTGCCTCCACGCAGGCGTCCTTGGCGGCTTGCGCCTCAAAATGGTTTTCCGCCTCACGGAAGGGTATTTCAGTGATTTGCGCCAGCTTGGCGATCGCTTTGGCTGGGAAGTCCGGATGCGTATTAAGCCCGGTTCCGACCGCGGTTCCCCCGAGCGGGAGCTCCAGCAACGCGTCCACAGCCTTGTTTGCCCGGGAAATGGAGAGCCGCGCTTGCCTCGCCCAGCCTCCGAATTCCTGCCCCAGGCGCACCGGGGTGGCGTCCATTAGATGAGTCCGGCCGATTTTCAGCACGCTGTCGAACTCCCGGGATTTCCGCTCCAAGGCAAATGCGAGATCGTCCAGCGCCGGGATGAGGTGGTCGCGCATTGCCACGGCAGCGGCCAAGTGGATCGCGGTGGGAAAGGTGTCATTGGAGGATTGACCGAGATTGACGTGATCGTTCGGGTGGGCGGAGACCGGCGGATTGAATTGAGCGCAGCGGTGGGAAATCACCTCATTCACGTTCATGTTCGTCGAAGTGCCGGAGCCTGTTTGATAAATATCGACCGGAAATTGCGCGTCATGAGCGCCGGTAGCGATTTCCTCCGCTGCCTCGACGATTCCCGCGGCGAGGTCGGGGTCCAGCAGGCCGAGTTCGGCGTTGGTTTCAGCTGCTGCCTTTTTGATCAACCCGTAGGCATGGATCAGCAATGACGGGACAGGCAGGCCGGAAATCGGAAAATTCAGAACCGCCCGCTGGGTGGAAGCTCCATAAAGCGCCGCGGCCGGCACCTCCATTTCGCCCATGGAATCGCGCTCGGTGCGTGGGGTTGGGTTGGTCATGAAGCGACCGTGGCCGAAGAACCGCCGGCCATCAAGCGATCCGCCGCCTCACTCTCCCATGTAGAGAATCCGACCGCAGTTCTCGCATTGCGTCAGCTCGCGGCCGGACTGCGCCTTCATCACGGTGGAGGCGATCACTTTCATGTGGCAGCCTTCGCATTTTCCGTCGCGCAGCGGAGCGACGGCGACTCCGTCCTTGGTTTTCACGAGCCGGATGTAGAGCGGCATCATGTCTTCCGGAACGGCGGCGGCGCGCTTTTCGCGTTGTCCGGCAACGTCCTCGCGTTCGGATTCCATCCGCTCCCGGCGCTGGGCAATCGAGGCCAGATCCTCCGCGATGAGCGTCCGGGTCTTGGAATGGGCCGATTCCGAAGCTGCAAGCGCGGCGCGGATTTGGTCCACCTCCTCCATCGCCTCCAGCTCTTTGGTCTCCAGCTCGTCAAGCTCCTTCTCGTAACGGGTGATTTCGTGCCCGAGCGCCACGAATTCCTCATTTTTCCGGGTTTCGAACTGCTGGTTCCTGAGCCGGGAAATCGTCGTCCGGCGGGTGCCCGCATCCATTTCGACCTTCTTCACCCTCAGCTCCGCTTCCTGCAGATTCTTGTGCGCCTTCGCCACCGCGGCCTCGTCGCCCGCCAGTTTCGCCTTCGCGCGGGCCTCGTCCTGCGGAAGCTTTTCCAAATCACGAGATAATGAGGCAAGACGCCGGTCCCGGTCTTGGAGAATCAACAGCGCGCGCACGTCTTCTTGCATGCGGATGGGGTAGACGCCGCTTCGACCGCGGGCAAGGATTGCTTGTCAGCCATTGGCTTTCAGCCTGCCGAGCACTTCTTCGTAGGCCTCCATCACGTTGCCCAGATCACGGCGAAAGCGGTCCTTATCCATCTTTTCTCCCGTCTTCAGGTCCCAGAGCCGGCAACCGTCTGGGCTGATTTCGTCCGCCAGCACAATTTGAGACGGGTCCGAAACAAGCCTGCCGAATTCCAGCTTGAAATCTACCAGTCGCAGCCCGCATTTCGCGAAAAATTCCATGAGAATCGAGTTCACCCGCAGGGCGGATTTCCTCAAATGCGCCAAGTCTTCCGGCGTCGCCAAGCCCATTTCCCGAATGTAGTCGTCATTGATGAGAGGATCGCCCAGCTCGTCGCTCTTATAGGAGAACTCAATTACCGGCTGCGAAAACCCGGCACCTTCCTCAACGCCCGTCCGCTTGCAATAGCTTCCCGCCGCCACGTTCCGCACGATCACCTCAACCATCAGAATCGTGACCTTTTTCACCTCCACATTCGTGTCATCAAGCTTGCGGACGAAATGGGTCGGCACGCCGGCGTTTTCCAGAAATCCGTAGATTAGGGTACTGATCTCGTTATTGAGCCGGCCCTTGTTTTCGAAGCTCGCCTTCTTCTCCCCGTTGAAGGCCGTGGCGTCGTTCTTGAACTCCATCCGGAGGATTTCGGGGTTCTCCGTGGCCCACAAACGCTTCGCCTTTCCCTCGTAAATTGGTGTCATTGGCAAGAGGTAGAATGCCGTTCCGCAGCGGTCAAGAGCGCCGGAAATCCCCTCACAACCGGGCCAGAACCCATGCGTATTCCCCCGCAATCTGTTCATCCACAGGCCGCTGCATTTCCGCGGGCAGCACGCCCCACGTATAGGTCTCGATTTCGTAGTGCCCACAGGCGTCCGGATTCGCCCGTCGCCAGCGCAGAACCTCCTCGGTTTCATCACGAGTCGAAAGCAGCGGAGCTGCCGGTTCCGCATCGAGCGGGATGTGGAAGTGGACCCGCATTTCCTCAAAATCCGCAGGATTCAGCACACCGTCGCTCGCAGCTTCATAAAATAGTGGGAGATCCGCAAATCGCTGGATTTCTCCATCCGCCCGCCGCAACAGAACCTGATGAAAATAAACAGGCTCATCAAAAGGCCCCACTGCCGCCAATGCCGCCTGATCGCTAGGATCCAGCGCCAGTGCCGCGGAAAGATGGATTTTTGAGATCCGGATGTCGGCAGCGTGGAGCGCGTTCAGCGATTCGCCCGCCGCATCGTATTCCAGAGCGAAATGGCAGGCGTCGTAATTCACGCCAATCCGGCGGCCGACCGCATCCGGATCGTTAGCAGATGCTCTCAGCCGCTCGAAAAACGCCAGCGTCTCCGCCGTGTTCTCGAAATGCCCCAGCGGCTCCGGCTCCAAGCCCAAGTGGAAATCGATGCCCGATTTTGCCGCCAGTTCGTCCAGCCAAACCGCCAGTTCCGCCAGATTTGTCATAATCATCGCCTCGTCCGCCGCGAACGTTTTGTGGGAACCCGGCAACGTCGAAACCGAGGCACCGGCACTCCTTCGCGCAACCACCGCCAGAATACGAAACAAGTCCTTCGTGTATTCCATTCGCGACGCCTTCGTCCAATCCGGCTGAAACACCCGCTCTTTGACCCGCTCGCCGTGGAAACTGCCAAAAGGAAAACCGTTGATCGTGAACACGTAGCAATCTTCCATCTCAAGCCATTTCCGAAACTCCGCCAAAGCTTCACCCGTCAGCAGCTCACGCGAAGCCACCGCCGAGAGCCGGAGTCCGATCGCGAACGCCTCCCCCTCCCCCAGCGCGCCGCTCTGCTTCAGCCGCTTCCGCACTGCTAGCACGTGCGTCTTGAGAACCTCGAACGTCTCCGCCCAAGTTTCCGCCGGGTGGATATTCGTGCAGTAGGAGAGATGCGAGCGCCCAATCTTCATCCCCCATTTTCCGACCGGTGTCTCGCATGTCGAGGACGAGAACGGGCCGGTGGCGTCAACCAAAATTTGCCAGGCATATTTTTGGCGGCTTACGATGCAACTCGGGTCGGGGTCGGGGTCGGGAACAGCTGCGGAGAGAATAGAGGCAAGAACAATGTGACTGTCATTTTTTTTCAGCGGTTGTCAGTAGGGCATCCCGCCGATGTTCCCGGTTGTGCTCCGACCGATTGCGACACCAGACTGCCGGGGTGCTTGCTTGGTTATGATCGAATGCCAACCGATGGGAATCTGCTCGTGGAACTTCCGCCTGAACGCGCCGGGTTGGCAGGCGACTCTCTTTTTGCGTACTTGGACAGAACAGGGTGAGATCAAGCTCGGAGACCGGCACTGCCAAGTGCGGAAACACGGGCTGCTGAGCGGCAGGTGGACATTGACGCTCCGCGGCCAAACGCTCTTCACCGCCCAGAAGCGCAACGCATTCACCCGCAACGTCACCATCACCGGCCCCGGGATCAGCGCTGAATTGGTGGCAAATTCTCTTTTTAGCCGGAGGATGAATCTCTCAGGGCCGGACATCGGACTCCGGATCGAGCCGTGCCATCCGTTCACGCGGCGGGCCACGATTTCCGGCATTTGTCCAGATCCAGCGCTTGCGTGTTTCGCATTCTGGCTGACCGCGGTGGCTTGGCGGCGGGCGAGGAAAAATAGCGGTAGCGCCGGTTCGTGACCGCTCAGCGGGGGAAATCCCGCTACGGGTGCACGTAATCCATCTTCATCGACTGGGAAGATGCGGCGGTTCCCGAACTTTCCCGGATTGCCGGAAAGAACGCGCGAGTGTTCCTAGTTCCGGGCGCGTGCCTGGTGAATCTCCCGGTCCCGCTGTTGATGCTCCAGCAGGAAAATCCCGCGAGCCTCCGTGCGATCCGGACGGCGGCAGAAAGTTACAACGCGCTGAATTTTGTGGTCGTTTGAGAACTCGGCCGCACTCTCGCCACCGACCTTCACGGGAATTTCCGCATCGTCTCTAGAGAAATCGACTACGGCTTGATCATCGAAAACCTCGTCGTGCGTGGTCATCTGGTTGCCCGCCACACGAGTCTGCTGGAAATCCCGGCTCTGCGGACCGAGGGCGAGCATAATCAGCGTTTCCCCAACGGCCCGTCCGGGCGCGAGTCGCTGGAGAATTCCGTTAGATCGAATCCGGGTCTTAGGAAATGGGCAAGGTCATCGACCGGCTGTCCGTCAAAGGCATCCCCACGATCGCTTACAACGGACGAGTTATCCACCCTCCCCCGCCGCACCGCCTCGGGGCTTGCGAGCTGCAGTTGTTGGGATGAGCTTGGCCGGTGAAATGAAAATCCTGACTTCCACACTCTTTCTGGCCGCTATCGTCCCGGCGATCGCGCAAGTTGTCATTCCGGGCAACCTGACCGCGACCCCTCGGGGATTCAAGACGCGGACGACCGGTGGCGGGGTCAATCCGGGGGCGATGGTGGCTCCGGCAAAATCCCCGGTGTCCCGGTACATCACTCACATCGTCCTGCAGGACACGCGGATGTGGACGAGCAGCGATGGCAAGCCGTTGGAAGCCAAACTCCTGGCGTTCGAAGATCTGGTTGCGGATTCGGCGGAGGCGGTGCCCGCCGTGCCCTCACGGCCAACGGTCATCCGGGACGGGAAGGTTCGCCTGCTGGTGCGGAAAAAACCGGTGGAAATCGCGCTGGCCAGGCTGTCCGAGCCCGATCGGGCACAGATCGCGGCGATCGATACGGCAATCTCGAAGAAGGCGGCGGGAAACTGAAAACGAAAAAGCCCCGCGGGAAAACCAACAACCCACGGGGCTTCACTCTCTCCAGGAAATTCGTTACATCAGGGGAACCAATAAGGCGAACACGCCGGTCTCACCGCCGGGCGTGCTTTCGACCAGAAACATTTCGCCACGAATGCGAATCATGATCGAGCGGATGGCTTCACCTTCTTCATCCAGCGAAATCGGGAAAAAATCAGCCGATTTCCGCAGACATGCGCGGACTTCCTCATCGCCTTCACAGAAGGCGGTTGCGAGAGCCATCACCCGCACCTTCACCTGATAGTAAACAGTTTCAGTCACGTAACAACAATGCCCCAACCGACGGAATCCGCATGATCGACGATTTCTCGATTTCTTGTAGGCCTAT
>JBBSUD010000101.1:0-21738 GCA_038235225.1 Verrucomicrobiales bacterium | reverse complement strand
CTCGAAAGCCCATGCCACAATATCGTCCGATCCGACTTCGAAGATTGGCATGAATTTCCATTTTGCCATGTCTTTGGATTGTTCGATAAAATAGAATCGATTCTCAATCCCCCACCAGGAAGCGAGGAATTCCGTTCCGGCGGCGTTCGGAGCGATTTCAAAGCCGTCATTAGGAGAAGCCGCGGTGGGATCCGCTTGGAGATGGATGGTAGTTAGAAGAAGAAATGAGGCCGCTGCAAATGGGAATGATTTCATGGAATCGTGGAGGTTCATTTCGTGCTATGAAAATTGCTTCTGACCGGTCGGAAATTAATCACCGTGTTTCCGGCCTTCGGCGGGTGCGCTGCCTGCCAGGCGCGACGCGCTTCGGCGAGCGCCTGCCGCCGCTGCCAGGCGATTTTCAGGTTTCCTTCGTTGGCCGCGTAGTAACGATGAACCGCCTCGAGTTCCTCCACCAAATCCTCGGGAACATCGGCGGCGCTTTCCGCATAGATGACATAGTCCGCATGGTCCGCACTGAGGATGGTCGTATCCGGCATGCCGCGTGGAATGTAAATGATGCCATACTCCGCCGCGCGGCGGGCGCGAATCAGTTCCTTGGCAGGGTCGATATTGTCCACGAAGAACAAAACGGACCAATCGACGCCCCGATCATCGAACCCTCCGACCGTCGTCATGTAATTGAAATCGATATTGCTGAGGATGGTGAAGGTTTTGTCGTCCTTCCTCCAAACCAGCTCGGTACAACTTCTATCGAACACGGTGGCCGACAGATGCAGAGTTTCCGTGCGCGGCAGGCCCGACAACCATTCCCCCATATTTCCATCCCCCGGAGCGATCGTTGGAGGTGGCTTGACGCCGACCCATGGTCTGGGCGCGACTCTGCGCATCACGACCTTCTTCCGACCTTGCGAAACTATGGAAACCTCCGTCGCAGGAACTGCCCGGATTTCCCGCAATCTCCGGGCCGCCTTCTGGCTGGCGAGATTCATTTCCTCCCGTATTACATCATCAGCCTGCGATTTCGACAGAGGCTCTTGCGAGACTTGCTCGTCCGCAGGCAGCGCTTGCGAAAGCGCTAGAAGAGTCAGGTAGATCAGGCGGGATTTCTTCATAAAGTCCAAAAGTTGACAGGAAGAAGCCGGGAATTCCACAAGTGGTCAAGGCTCGTCTCGTATAATCCAGAGAATTCTCTGATTACGGACATCCACCGCCATCCAATTGGCTTTCCCGGTGAACGAGCGCCCGGAGGCACAGGAATTCGCCCGAAAGGTGGCGGAGCACTTGAAGAGCCACCGGCTCCGGCTCGGCATGTCAAAGCTGGCCGTGGCGCAGCGCGCGGGCCTCGACCAGCGGACGATCACCTTCATCGAAGAGGGTGTGAACATCCCGAGCCTCGTCACCCTGCACTTGATTTGCCAATCGCTCGGAGCGGACGTGGCGGAAATCGTGGCCGCGGCGGCCATTGGGATATTGCCGGAAGCGTAGCGGCATCACCAGAAGCGGCTACGTTTTCGATGGAGAGTAGAGCCGGTGCGACGGCGCTTCGCACGGGCGTCTCGTACACTGTGGCGGCCTTATGTTTCCTCAATGCAACACTCCGAGCAGCGTTTGCAGGTCCGCGGCGGTGCGGGTGAGGGTGGCGGGGTCGGCGGGACGGAGGTCGGTGAGGGCGCGGAAGACGCGGTCGCGGGGGAGCGCGGCGCGGTCGGCGAGGAATTGGAAGATGTCCTGGTCGCGCTGGCCGGCGCGGACGCTCAGGCGTTGGGCGTTCTCGACGATGGAGTCGCGCAGCGGGGCGAGCAGCGCGGAGCCGCGGTCGAGCCGCCATTGGAAATCGCCGAGGGCTTCGAGGTGGTGCTCGTATCCGGCCAGCGGGGGGCCGGCGCGCTCGGCTTCCAGCGGGCCGAAGCGTGCAAGATTTTTCCACAACCACAGAAGTATGAGCGCACCGAGCGCGGCCAGCGGCGGCCAGAGGTGGCGGCCGAGCAGCGTCCAGAGCGAGAGGCCGGAGCCGCGCAGGAAGCCGATGCTGCCTTCGTATTCGGTGGCGTTGACGAGCGCGTCGAGCAGCGCGGCGTGCTCGTGTTCGCCAATCCAGCGGTTGCGGAAAATCCGCGCGTCGGTCACCACGCTGACGCGGCCGTCGCCATATTTGGCGCTGGCGAAGACGCCGGTTTTCCTGCCTTCCCGGGCGACGCCGCGCTTCGAGGAGGCGTCCACCTCATATTTCCGGCCATGGAGGGAAATCCGTTTGGCATGGATGGGTTTGCCCGGTTCGCGGAGTTCCAAGCCGGCGCTTTCCAGCCATTCCACAAGATCGTCCGCAAGCTCCGGCTCCGGCGGCGCATCGTTCCAATCGTTGTTTCCGCCGGCGTTTTCGAGCAGGAGGACGAGATGGCCGCCTTCGCCGACCCATTCCGCCATCTGCCGGACGTAGCTGCGATTTCCCAAAACGGCTGCGGGGACGAACCAGACGGCATCGTCGAATTCCGGGCGTTCCCACGAGGCGAGCGAGCGGACGTCCTGGCCGTAGGATTTGCAAAATCGCTCCGCCGCGAGCCAGGGATCGACGCGGGCGCGGCCTTTGTAGCCGATTTCCCGGACCTTTTCCACGTAGTCGCAGCCCGTCAGGAGCACCGCCAGGAGGACCACCGCGAGCCACCTCACGCCGCACCTCCCCGACCAAACGGCCAATCGTGGCAAAGCGCGCCGACCTCGTCATCGCCCGGCGAAATCCCGGCGTAGGCGAGGCGCACCCAGACGCCGGTGAGGCCGCGGAAGTAGTCCGGATGGGCGGCGGCGCCGGCGCGCTCGACCCGGCGGAGGCAATCGCCCTCGGTGTCCGATTCGTGGATTTCCACGCGGCCGGAGTCCATGGCGCGGGAAATCGAGCCGCGGTAAAGCAGCGCGAGCGCCTCGTGCCGCCGGCCCTCGCGCCAGAGCCGGAGCGCCGTTCCCGGGATATCGTCCGGCAGCGTGTCGGCGGAAATTTCCATACCCATGACGACGCGGGCCGATGGCTTGGCGGGCTGGGCCCCTCCCCCGCGGCCGCCGCGGATGAGGAAGGCGTGGCGGTTCTTCCAAATCGCCCAGCCGAGAAATCCCAACAGCAGCGCGATGATGCAAATAAGCATGAGATCGCCGAGCTGCGCGAGCCACGGCGCCGGGGCGCTTTTCTTCGGCGATGGTTTATCTTTCGGAACGCGCTCGGTAACGGTGTGGACGGTGAAATCCTTGTGCGATTTCACCTCATGGATCGTCTCTTGCGGAGATTGCGATTCCGCCGCGCGTGCGGGATTTCCCAACAGGCAGAATGTCAGTAAAACCAATGCCACGATTTCCAGCCGCTTCGCCATGCGTTTGAAAGCAAGCTCCACATCCCAGCCCTCGATCCATGTGCGGTTGTTGATATAGATTCCGAAGCCCGCGCCGATCGCCAGGATATCGGTAAGCGAGAGCGCGAGCATCACGCAGGCGATGACGGTGCGGGAAATCACCAAGGGGATTTCCAGAGGGAAATCCGGGTTATACATTTCCAGCGCGTCGTTCCACACGCCGTCGCCCGGGATGAGCATGATGACGGTGCCAAGCACGCCCATGCCGGTCCACAGCGCGGCCAGATCCGCGGTGAGAAAGAGCCACATGATGACGCCCTCGCCACGGCGGACGACCTGCTGGCAGCGCTGCTTGTAGGGCTTTCCGCGCAGGCCTTCGAGGTCCTCCACGGCGAGCGTGACGGGCAGCCATGGCGAGAGCCGCGCCCAGAAAAACCGATAGAAAAACCGCCGCCACCACGCCCGCGGCAGCTCGCGCCAGACCGCGCGCCACGGCGGTTTCTCCCCGAACAGCCGCCGGCTCAGCTCGAACAAAACCATGCGCGATCCCGCCGGCTTGAACCACCAGAACAAGCACAACAACAGCACCGGATGCTTCCACAGCAAGGCTCCGGCGATGGCGAGCGGCAGCGCCATGGCCAGCCACCAGACGCTGAAACAGCGCCAGAAATCCCGCCGGACCATGGCAAATCCCAAGTCCACCGCCTCCCAATCGCTGCGGGGGCGGATCTCCGCGGTGACCTCCTCAAGCTGCATCCGCGGCCCTCCTTCCGGCCAGCGTGAACCAGGCAATGTGGCCGATCCAGCCGGCGATTCCCACGGCATATTTCCACTCGGAGGGAATCGCCTGGGCGGACCAAAATCCCTCGACGCAGGCCGCCATGGTGGTCATCAGCGCGGCCCCGTAGATGAGCGGTTGCGCCCGCTTCGACGCCTCCACCAGCGCCCGCACCCGCGGCAGGCGGCCGGGCCGCAGGATTGCCAGACCGAGGCGCATGCCCGCCATGCCGGCCACGACCATGCCTAACAATTCATAGGAAGAATGCCCGGCCACGAACGACCAGAACGATTCCGGATCGCATGCATGATTCACATAACCGGCCGCCGCGCCGAGCTGCACGCCATTGAACAACAAATAAAACATCGTTCCCAAACCCGCCAGCATGCCGCCCGCGAAGATACGGAAGTCGATCGCGACATTGTTGTAGATATAGAAACAGAACATCATGAAATTCGACCCATACTCGGAGCGCAGGTGACTCAGTTGTTCCTCCTTGCCTCCATACATTTCCTCCATGGATGCCATGCCATCGGGACCGAGCGCGGCCTGCACCCAGCGGATGTCGAAATGGGCGGAGATGATCATTGCGAAAAACGGCAGCCAGAACACCGCGCTGCACAGCCAGAACAATTTCCACTCGCGCCTGATCGTTTGTGGGAAATCCGCCGTGACGAAGCGCAGCGCGTTTTCCCAGGTGCCGCGGCGGGTCCGATAGATAAGCTTGTAGCCGCGGATGACGAGGGCATTGAGCCGCTCCGCCAGCGCCAGGCCATACATCCGGGATTCCGCCAGCGAGAGGTCCTGGCTGACCTCGCGGAACAGGCGCGGGAGCTGCCCGGCATTAGTCCCGGATTTGCCCTTTTCCATCGACGTGACGAGGCGCTCGTACTCGTCCCAGCGGGCGGCGTTGCGCTCTTCGAAATCCCCGGCGGTCAACGCGTCCCCCTTTTTTCTTGGAGCCACCAGGCCATGGCCATCAGCCGGCCGACGCCCGCGCCGCCGGTTTCCCCGGTGAGGACCGACGCTTGATCGGCGATTTCCGCCCGCCGTCCCTCCGACCAGAAGCCCGCGCGATCGCGGAATGTGGCCAGCGCGCGCACTTCGTCGCCAGTCAGGCCGACGGGCGGCGGCACCGGCGTGATCGGCGGCGGCGCGGGGGAGACCGGCATGGCGGGCAGGCGGTCGTAGATGACCACGGTGCCGGCCGCGAGATCGCCCAGCCTTTGGAATCGCCGCGTGGCCATGCAGCTCGTGACGCCGAAAAGATAGGTGAAGAACGGCATGCCATCGATGAAGCGCAGGAAATTCCGCACCACCGCCTGGCCGACCGTGATCGGCGAGCCGGACGCCTGGACGACGCGCAGGCCGAGCGCGCGCTTGCCTGGCGTGGCGCCGCGTTTGCCCGCCTCGAAAAAGACCGGGTAAAGCCAGTCGAGCAGGAACCACGAAAGCAGCCCGATGCCCGTCACCGCCTGCCCGCCGATCGCGATTCCCATCGCTCCGGCCAGCAAGGAGGCGAGCAAGAGCATGGCGGAGCGGATGAGCAAATCGAGGAAGTAGGCACCCGCCCGCAGCATCGGCCCGGCCATGCGGAGGCGGATTTCCACGCCTTCCGCCAGCTCCACCGCCTGCAAGGTATCGAGTTTCTCCGTGGCCGCCGTCATCCTTCCGGCCCGGAAATTAGCGGGGCGGGGCGGGAGGTAAAGGCTGCCGGGCGGGGATTTTGTCACGCGTCCGGGGGCGGCGCGCAACCTACGGTGACCGGGAGCAATTCCGGCGGCGATGGATGATGCGGATTCCCCCCGGTGGCCGATCAAAATGTTAGTTTGCGCGTCCGTTGCGGCTAAGAATTCCGGCGACCTTTCAGGGCGCGATGGATCGCATGTTCCCAACCCCGGGCTGAAGCCCGGGGCTATGTTCCAGCGGGCTTTCAGCCCGGATTCCGGCCCTGGAGGAGTCATGGAACGAAGCAGCGTGGATGTTCCGGGGCGGGGGGCTTGGCGGATGCAATCCGCCGCCACGGGCGGACTTTACGCGAGGCCCAGGCGGAGGGCTTTGGCCACGGCGCCGGATAGGTTGTGGACCTTGAGCTTGGTGTAAATGTTGCGGACGTGGGTGTCCACGGTGTGGTAGGAGAGACCGAGCCGGTCGGCGATTTCCTTCTTGATGAGGCCTTGGGCGAGGAGGGCGAGGATTTCGCGCTCGCGCTCGGTGAGATCGGTTTCGGCCTGCTCGGGGCGGACGGTGTTGAAGGTGGAGAGGATCATCCGGGCGATGTGGCTGTTGAGCGGTGCGCCCCCTGCGAGCGCTTCGTCGATGCCGCGGAGGATTGCGGCGAGGTTGTCTGCCTTGAGCAGGTAGCCGCCGGCGCCGGCGGCAAGCGCTTGAAGGACAACGGGTTTGTCGTCATAGACGGTAAGGACCAGGATTTTCGCGTCGGGAAAGCGGCGGTGGATGACAGGGATGCCTTCGAGGCCGTGCATGCCGGGCAGGCCGAGGTCGAGCAGGACGACATCGACGGGCGAATCCCCGCGGGTGCCGGCGGTGAAGCCCTCGATGGAGGAAAATGCGAGATCGCAGCGGAGGTGGCCGCTGGAGGCGATCGCCTGCTGGAGCACGCGCCGGTAATCCTGGTGGTCCTCGATGAGGCAGACGTGGCGGATGGGTTGGGTTTCGGTCATTTCCGGCGGGGCTGGATGGGAAAGTGAAGCGTGAGGCGGGTGCCCTCGCCAAGCGCGCTGTCCACTTCGAGGGTGCCGTGGAGGCGTTCGGCGCGCTGGCGGAGGGTGTGGAAGTTGCCCGCGGCATCGGCGGAATCGTGGGAAATGCCACGGCCGTCATCGTGGATGACGAGGCGGTAATCCGGCGGGATTTTCTCGAGGACGATGGAGACCTTCCGCGCGCCGGCGTGGCGGATGATATTGTGGAGGGATTCCTTGAAGTAGAAGACGAAGTGCTTGCGGCGCTCGAGGTCGAGGGCGGGTGAGGCGGTGGCCTCGAAGGTCCATTGCTGGTGGCGGAGCATGAGGGAGGCGATTTCGCGCAGCCGCTCGGCGAGGGGCTTGCGGGCGCGTTGGGAGGCAACGGTGATCTCGACGATTTCCCGCAGGGCGAGCGAGGTTTCGCGGGAAAGGCGGCTAATATCCTCCAGATTTTCCGACGCGGGCGGCAGCTCGGAAAGGAGCGCGATGGTAGCGAGATTGCTGCCGACCTCGTCGTGCAAATCGCTGGAAATGCTGGAGCGGAGGGCGAGGACGGCGCGGCGCGCGGCGAGGCGGAGGCGCACCTGCCAAATGACTAGGCCGACGACGGCGCCGACGAGCGCGACGAAAAGCAGACCAAGCGTGAGCTGCCGCCAGAACGCGAGCAACCCGTCCCGTCCGGCGAGCAGCCGATTTCGCTCGCAGACGAGGTCGAAGCGGCGGGAAAGCCCCTCTGCCCAGTCGCGCTCCGGGATGATGAGGCCGGTGGAGGTGTGGCCGTCGGTCAGGCCGGCGCGGCTCCAGACTCGGGTCGCGTCGTGTTTGATGGCATCGTAGGAATCGGTGGTGGTGACGGGTCGGCCGCGGGAGAGATTCCGGCCGTTGCGGCGGATTTCCAATTCGGAAAGCAGGACACGGGGGGTGGTGAAGCTGTCGGGCGCATCCTGCTCATCGACGACGAGCCGGACGAAGCGCGCGCGCCGGGCGGGGAAATGGAAGACCATCGGGTTGTAGCCGGGATTCGGCACGCGGCGGGCGCCGGTGGACCAGATTTCCCGCCACGGGCCGGCGGCGGCATCGGCAGCGTCGAAGTGGAAACGGACGGGAAATCCGAAACCCGGCCCCTTGATCGGCGCGTCGCCACGGGCCGCAATGAGGCGGATGGTGTCGAAATCGAGTGGCGCGCCGAGGTCGATGGCGGCCCAGACTTCAGCGCCCGGGCCCTTCCGCATGTCGCCGTGCCAGCCGAGGCTGTGGCCGGGTTGCGGAAGTTCCGGCGGTCCCAACGGCGATTGGCCGTCCGTGAGGTAATGGATATTCCAGCCGACCTCGGCATCGATGCTGTAGTTGGCGGAGAGGCGGCCGCTCCGGGCCAGATTGTCCCGGCCACGGAAGACCATGACCTCGGCTAGCGAGAAGAAGCGGACCGTCTTTCCCGGCATCGTCGGCAGCTCTTCGGGGACGAAGCGGAGCGAGGTGATGCTCCGGGCCTCCACGATGCGGAAAAGCGGCTCGCCCCGCCGGAGGTCGAGCCGCGTCTCGGAAATTTCCGCGAGAACGAAACGGCCGGGGACGCCGGCGCGAGTGGCTTCGATACGCAGCCGGGAGGGAAATCCGTAGTTCGAGCGGCGGCCGCTCTGGGTGGTGATGCGGGTCGGCACGATCGCGATGCCGTCGAGGTCCTGCGGCGTGTCCCAAGCGATTTCAAACCAATGATCCTCAGCCGTCGGCGTGAAATTCGAGTGGAATCCGTGGGTGCCGAGCGCGTCGATGTCCGACATGACCGGCAGCGCCTCCATCGCCGCATCGATGGCGGCGAGGCGCGCGGCGATCGGCCCGAGGCTGGTGGAAAATCGCCGCGCCAGCCACGGAACCGTCGCAGGCGCGGCGGCGGCTTGCAGGACAAGCATCGCGAAGCAAATCGCGGCGAAAAAATGGCGGATCATGACGGCGGCGGAGCGGCACGCTGGCAGGCGCGGCGGGCGACGTCGATGCTGCGGTTGCGGGCCTTGCCGGGCGCGGGATGCCGTGGTATCGGCTTCGCGGAATGGGACTAGCCGACCGGGATTACCAACGAAACGCGCCGCCGGCGGGTGGCGTATTTTCGCAACTCACGCCGGTGGTGAAATGGCTGCTGATCGCCAACCTCGGAATTTATTTTGGCGAGCTGCTGCTCAAGGGTGACGCGCCGGACGGTTCATTGCGGCGCTTCGGGGCCTTCGCCATCCAGTCCGCGATTTTCGAGGGGAAAATCTACGAATTCATCACCTTCCAGTTCCTGCATGCTTCAGTGGGGCACGTCCTGTTCAACTCCATCCCGCTGTTTTTCTTCGGCCCCTTCATGGAGCGCTGGTGGGGTTCGGGAAAATTCCTGATTTTCTACCTGCTCTGCGGCGCCGCTGGCGGGGCGTTTTTCACGCTGCTTGTTTTCGGCGGAATGCTACCGAGAGCGGACATCTACAGTCCTCTGGTCGGTGCATCGGCGGGGATTTTCGGGATTTTGGTTGGCATTGCGATGATCGCGCCGGACCTCCGGGTCATGCTGCTGCTGCCGCCCATCGAGCTGTCGATGCGACATCTTGCGATCGCGCTGCTGGTCATTGCGGCGGGTTCCGTGCTGCTCGGTTTGGGCGGCAATGAGGGCGGTGAGGCGGGCCATCTGGGCGGCGCGATCTTCGGCTTTTTCCTGGTCAAATTCCCCTGGCTGCTGGGGCGCGGGAAATCCAACGCGGCGATCGTGCCGCAGCGATCTACCCGGCAACCGGTGCGCGAGGCAAAAATCCGACCGCGCTCGGACATTCAAAAAAACCAGGACACGCGGGTGGATGAAATCCTCGACAAAATCTCCAGCGACGGCTTTCAGAGCCTGACGCAAGAAGAACGGGATTTTCTCCAAAAAGCCTCCAAACCGAAATGACCGCCCTGATGACCGATGCCGATATGATGGATAGCAGCGGCGACGATCGCCAACTCGACCGGCTGCGGGCGATCATGCACCGCCTCCGCGCGCCCGGCGGCTGCCCGTGGGATGCGGAACAAACCCACAAGTCACTGGTGCCTAACCTGATCGAGGAAGCTTACGAGACGGTGGACGCGATCCAGCGCGCGGACTTCGACCACCTGCGCGAGGAATTGGGCGACGTGCTGTTGCAGGTGATTTTCCACAGCGAGATGGCGGAGGAAGCCGGGCGATTCACCTTCGACGACGTGGCGCGCGGGATTTCCGACAAACTCGTCCGCCGGCATCCGCACGTCTTCGGCAGCAGCGGAGCGGCGACAAGCGACGCGGTCCTGAAGCAGTGGGACGAGATCAAGCGCGGCGAAAAGGGCGACGGGGAAAAGCCTTACCTGCACGGCGTCGGCAAAGGCCTGCCGGCCCTGCTGCGGGCGGCGAAGCTCCAGAAAAAAGCGGCGAAAGTCGGCTTTGACTGGCCGGTGGAAATCGGTGTCCTGGCGAAAATCCGCGAAGAACTCCTTGAGCTGCAAAGCGCCGTGGACGCCCACGACGTGGACGCGGTTTACGAGGAAATGGGCGATTTGATGTTCTCCGTGGTGAATCTCGCGCGTTTCCGGGACAGCGATCCGGAGGTGCTCATGGCCGCTGCGAACGCGAAATTCGAGCGGCGCTTCGGGCTGATGGAGCAAGCGCTCACAACCGCCGGCATCACCTTGGAAGCAGCGACCGCGGCGCAAATGGAGGACGCTTGGGAAGCGGCGAAAGCGACGGACGATGCCTGTGCGCTTAC
Source organism: Verrucomicrobiales bacterium (assembly GCA_038235225.1). GTDB lineage: Bacteria > Verrucomicrobiota > Verrucomicrobiia > Verrucomicrobiales > Akkermansiaceae > Luteolibacter. The sequence continues at coordinate 11,171 of JBBSUD010000101.1, read as the reverse complement.
TTCTTCACCCTGACGTTGCGCGCCGGGCCGGGCGCGAACCATTTCCCACCCAGCTTCGCGCGGACGCGGATGAGGTACTTCCCTTTCACCTTGGTCTTGAAAGCATAGGACTTGGTGGCTGCCGCCACGGTGCGGGTCGTGCCGGGCTGGAGCCACTGGCATTTCGTCGTGGAAATGTTGTCGATGAAGATCCCGGTAGCATATTTGGGCGCCGCCTCATGGGTGAAGATGCGGCCTGAGCCCGCATAGTAGCGGAAGCGCACGCGGACGGGCGTGGAGGATTTCGAAAGTGGCACGCTCGCGGTGGAAATCTTGGTGTCATACTGGGTGTCGGACGCGCCGGGAATGGTCCGCAAAGTCTGCCAGGTCACGCCACCATCCCGAGTGGATTCCACCGCCAGGAACGTGTCCCGTGTCATGAAGCCGCGGCGGAACTGGAATGTCAGCGCGGATTTTCCGCCCGGCAAAAGTTCGCGATCCAGCTCGAATGACTGCTCGGGAATGCTGCGGGAAATCAGGTCATAGGTCCGCGGGAACGTGAGATTGAAGGAGTTTTTCCCGGTCAAATTTCCGAAGGCGATGAACGGGAGAGGATTGACGATCAAGGGATAGCTGGCGTCGGTGTGGTCGATGACCGCGGCCTTGGCCGGGATCTCCGCATCTTCGATCCAGGTGGTGGATTTCCGGCAGGAAGTGACGACCTGCAATGCCTCGCTGCCGACCGGCGCGGTGATCGCAAACGCGGCGGCCTTGCCCAATCCGACGGCGGACGGACCCGCCGGCGCTCCTATGCCGGTGAGTTGCTCGGGGTTGAAAAGCGTGACCCGGTAGCGGAAAACCGGCGGCTTGCCCGCCCCGCGGATGCCGGAAACGGTGACGTCGTACGAGCGATCCGCCGCGACGCTGTTGGTGCCCGCGTCACCCGAGACCTGCCAGATGAGCGCCGGATCTCCGTAACTTGTGCTACGCACGACGTTCGAAACGCCCACTGCAGCCCCGCGCGAATCGGTGACCCGGACGGTTGCCGCCGAAAGGTCTCCGCCCTCGCAACTCAATGACCAGTAGGGCGTGTTAATCGGCGCTGGCAGATAGCCGGGCGGCGGGTAGCAAACGAAATCCGGCCCGGCAGGGGCGGCCTTTTCGCCGGCAGCCTGCACCACGTAGAACACGTTGCTCGGCGGAAGCTGCGCGGAGGTGCCGGGCTGATCGCCGGTGGCGAAATCCGTGGAACGCGGGAAAACGCACCAGCGCCGGTGGCCGACGAGACTGTTCCAGGACGAAGTCGAGGTGTTCTGCGCGAGCTTTTCGATCATGTATTCCGTCACTGCGCCAGGGCCGTAGGCACCGAAGGAGAAGTTGCCATTCGCACAGCCGTTCCAAGCCGCGGCCGACCACCCCGCAAGATTTGGCGGTGGGGCATGACTGAGCGCCGGATCCTGTCCCGTGGAAGGGTTGTAATTGCGGGCGATCAATACCGCGGCGCTCTGCGCGGCGGCGGCCTTGGAGGTGGCGGCCGGCGGGCGGAAGGCATCCGTGGCGTTGACGATCGCGGGCGCGCCGGAATTGACTGCCGCGCTGGCGTCCACTCCGCAAATGGCGCGGAAGTAGTTCAACCGGCGCTCCACATCGTCCACAAAAGCACCGGAAAGCGTGCCGGGATTTCCCGTGTAGTTGCCCGACCAACCGACGCGGGTTTCATAGCCTTCCGAGGCCTGATAGATGGCATGCCAGAAGGCGAGCGCGTCGTTGCGGTCCAGATTGTTCACCCGGAACCCCTGAGTCGCCATCCGCTGCGGCGCTACAGGGTAGTTTCCCGGCTGCCACGCCTGCGCAAGAACGCTTGTCCCAGCGAGAATGGACGCGACGACAATCGGCATTTCAAAACGTTCAAAATTCATTCGAGGGGATGTGTAAAATTTTTCGACAGGGGGAGGCAATCCTCAAATTGGAGAATTTGCCGCGGCCGCGTTATCGGGCCGATTCCGATTTGTCGAACTCATATCGCAACGCCGAAATACAAAACAGCGCCGCCGTTTCGACCCGCAGCACGATGTTGCCCAAGGATATCGGCACGAAGCCCGCCGCCAACGCTTGCCCGATTTCCGCTTGGGTAAAATCCCCTTCCGGGCCGATGAGAAGCGTAACCCGCTCGGTGTCAGGCAGCTCACGCAACACTTCACGGAATGGACGCGCTCCGGAAGCCAGCGAGGCAATCAGCCGCAGGCCACATTGGGACTTGCCAATCCAAGCATCGAAATCGAGCGGAGCGGCAATCTCCGGCAAGGTGTCCTGCCCGCATTGCTTGCACGCCTCCAACGCCGTCCGCCGCCATTTTTCCACCTTATCGCTGCCGGGCTGGACCACCGTGTTCCGCGTGACCAGCGGCTGGATCGCAGAGACACCCAGCTCCACAGACTTCTGAACGATGAAATCCATGTTTTTACCTTTCGGAATCGCCTGAGCCAGAATGATTTCCGGCAGCGGCAACGGCGAAGGCCGGATTTCTCCAAGCCGCAGCGCCACCCGATCTCGCGAGACCGAAACGATTACCGCCAAGGCCCGGCGGCCCGCGCCATCGAACACGATGATTTCCTCCCCCACCCTCATTCGCAGAACCTGCGCGAGGTGCCGCGCCTCGTCGCCCGCCAGCGTGGGATCGGAATTCCAAGCTGCGGGCGGGAGGTGGAAGCGGTTCATTGGTCGGAGACTCAAGACGGTAAGACTCAAGATACAAGAGAAGAGCCGTTGTTCATCCGGTGTCTGATCTTGCGTCTTCTAGTCTTATGTCTTGCGTCTTTCACGGCTCCGTGAAGAAGCGCTTGGCCTTCTTGAAAAAGCCTTCCTGCATCGGCGAATTGTGGTCGCCGATGGATTCGGAAAACGCGCGCAGCTTTTCCTGCTGCTCGTGACTCAGCTTGGTCGGAACCTCAACTTGGACGGTCACATTCAAATCGCCGCGGCGGCCGCCGGAAAGAGCGGGCATGCCCTTGTCCCGCAAGCGAAACACCGTGCCGCCCTGCGTGCCGGCGGGGATTTTGATCGATGATTGTCCATCGAGCGACGGCACTTTCAGCTCGCCGCCAAGTGCCGCGATGGAGAACGGCAGCGGCACCGAGCAGAACAAATCCGCATCGTCGCGCTGGAAAATGTCGTGCTCGCGGACGTGGAGGAAAACGTAGAGGTCGCCCGCCGCGCCACCGCGGACGCCGGCATCGCCATTTCCCGACGAACGCAGCCGCGTGCCGGTATCGACGCCGGCGGGGATGCGCAGCTTGATGCGGCTCTCCCTCTGGATGCGCCCGTCGCCCTTGCAGGTGGGGCACGGGTCGGAAATCGTTTCTCCGGCGCCGCGGCATTCGGGGCAAGTTGTCTGCTGGATGAAAATGCCGGCCTGCCGCGCAACCACGCCGCGGCCGCCACAGGTGGAGCAGGCTTTCACGCCGCCGGAACCGCGCGTGCCCTTGGCGTGGCAAGGTTCGCAGGGCATGTAGCGCTCAATTTCCAACTCTTTCTCGACGCCCCGCGATGCATCTTCCAGCGAGATTTCCAGATCGTAGCGCAGGTCGCTCCCGCGTTGCCGGCCCGAGCCGCGGCGCGATCCGCCGCCGAAGAATTCCTCGAATCCACCGCCAAACGCCCCGCCGAAGACCTGCGAGAACAAGTCCATGGGATCGTGAAATCCGCCCCCGGACGGCCGCCCGCCGCCGCCGGAAAACGCGGCATGTCCATAGCGATCGTAGGCCGCGCGCTTGTCGGGATCGCTAAGCGCCTCATAGGCCTCGCCGAGTTCCTTGAACTTGTCCTCAGCGGTGTGATCGCCCGGATTTTTGTCCGGGTGGAACTTCACCGCCAGCTTGCGGTATGCCTTCTTGATGACATCCGCGGAGGCGTCTTTCGAGACCCCGAGGATTTCGTAGTAGTCGCGCTTCGCCGCGGTATTCAAGCGTCCCCTCCTTCATCCACAGGAGCTTTCGAGACGACGACACCGGCGGGCCGGAGCAGGCGGTCGCGCAGCTTGAAGCCGCGCCGCGTCACTTTGAGAATCCGGCCTTCCTCACCCTTCGAGCACTCTTCCTGAGCCACGGCGTCGTGGAGGTTCGGGTCGAACGGCACATCCGTCGGGATCTCCGTAACGCCTTGGGAGCCAAGGAAATCGTTGAGCTGCCGCCGGACCATGTCCATGCCGATGTAGATCATCGACTTGGTGTCCTGCGAAGCCGCCTGCATGCCCATTTCAAAATTGTCGATGACGGGCAAAAGCTCCTCGAGCAGCCGCTGGTTGGCGTAGCGGATGGCCTCCTCCCGCTCGCGCGCGGTGCGCTTGCGCAGGTTGTCCATCTCCGCGGCGGTGCGGAGGGACATTTCCTTCCACTTCGCGGCCTCAGCCTCGAGTTCCTCCCACGGGTCGAGACCCGGGGCGGCTTCAGTCTGCGGAGAATCGGGGGAAATCGGTTCCGTTGCGACGCCCGCCTCATAGGCATCGGTCGCTGGATTCGGATCGTTAGCGGCTTGCATGGCGGATAGCCATAGCGACGAAAACGCCAGCGTCAACCCTCAGCCGAGTCCGCGATCGCGGCCTCCGATCGCCCCGATTTCCTCCCGCCCCAGAGTCACTGCGCCGGCTCTTCGTCGCCGTAGAAACTCTTGATATATCCATATTCCACGAGCGTGTCCTGCCAAGGCGCGAGCACGTTCGGATCGCGGAAAATCCGGCCTGCGATGCCGAGCCACCGCTCCGCCTCCACGAGGTCCTTCTTCTCGTAGGCCAGCGCGGCCTGCGCGTAGTAGTAATAAGGCGAATCGTCGAGGAAATCGTATTTCTCCGCCAGGATGACTGCCTCATCGTCCTTCCCGAGCTTCTTCTTGCAGAGCAGGATTTTGAATTCAACCAAGCGGCTGAGCGCCAGATTTTCCGGCGGGATCCGCTTCAAGACTCCCTCGAACACATCCAGGCATTTCTGCCATTCCTTGGTCACGAAATAGACCTCGCCAATGTTGAACTCCAAGCTCGCGTTGTCCTTCGCAAGATCCAGCGCCGCCTTGTATTCCACCAGCGCCTTCTCGAAGGCCCGCATTTCCACGAAGCAGCTCCCGCGCAGGTTGTGGATTTCCGGGCTATCCTCGAAGATTTCCGCCGCTTTCTCCAGCTCGTCGATCGTCTCGAAAATCCGCTTCTGTTGGAACAGCCGGGTCGCTTCGCCGAGGTGCTTGATGAAATCCTTCCGGCTTTCCTCCGGCAGATTCAGGAATGCCTGCTGGTTGGGTAGCAATTCGCGCTTTTCCTCGGTCGCGGGTGCCTTGTCGTCGGGTTTGGCGGCATCCTGAGCGGCGAGCGGGGCCGCCAGGGCGAGAAAGGCGAGGAAGGTGGTGGCTTTCATAAGATTCTTGGCGAGAAATTAGACAGCCGATCCGCCGACGGCAAGCGATCCTTCCCGGCGATTTCGTTCCATGACGTCGCGCATTCCGGCGAAATTTCCTTCCGCCCGCGCCCGCCGCCGGTGTTCGCTGGCGCGGCCATGCAAATCGGTATCGCGCAAATCAACGCCGTCATCGGCGACTTTCCCGGGAATGTGAAACGCATCCTCGCCGCTTACCGCGAATGCCTCGATGGCGGCGCGGACTTGGTCGTCACGCCCGAACTTTCGCTGGCCGGCTACCCGCCGCGCGATCTGGTTTTCAAATCGCAGTTTGTGCCGAAGTGTCTCCAAGCGCTCGACCACCTCGCCGGGGAGATCAAGGACGTGCCGCTGCTCGTCGGCTACGTGGACCGCTGCCACCCGAGCCGGCCCGGCAAGCCATTCCGCAATGCCGCCGCCTGGCTGGAGCACGGGGAAATCCGCCACCGCGTCTGGAAAACCCTGCTGCCCACCTATGATGTCTTCGACGAGCGCCGCTATTTCGAACCGGGCGAGAAATCCGAACCGATCATTTGGCAGGGCCAACGCATTGGCGTCACCATCTGCGAAGACATCTGGACGGAGGACTATCTCAAGCGCCCGTTCTACGACCGCGATCCGCTCGATGAGCTGAAATCCGCCGGCATCGATCTCATCGTCAATCTCAGCGCCTCTCCCTATCACCTCGGCAAGCCGCCGCTGCGCCGGGCGATGATCGGCAGTGTTGCCCGCAACGCGCGAGTCCCGGTCGTTTATTGCAACTCCATCGGCGCCAACGACCAGCTCGTCTTCGACGGCCATTCGCTCGTCACCGACGCCACCGGCCGCGTGGCCGCGCAATTGCCCGGATTCGTGGAGAAATGTGTCGTCATTGACCCCTTCCGGCCGGCCGGCACCGAAATACCGCTGGAAACGGGCGATTCCGAACAGCTCTACCGCGCGCTGGTCCTCGGCGTCCGCGATTACGTCACGAAATGCGGATTCTCCAGCGTTTGCCTCGGCCTCAGCGGCGGGATCGACTCGGCGCTCACCGCCGCCATCGCCGCCGACGCGCTCGGCCCGGAAAACGTCCGCGGCCTCACGATGCCCAGCCCGTATTCCTCGCGCGGCAGCGTGGACGATTCCTTCGCGCTGGCGGCAAATCTCGGCATCCGCTGCGATGAAGTGCCCATCGCGGCCGCCTTCGAGGCGGTGAAATCCGCCATGGCACCGATTTTCCAAGGCCAGCCCGAGGACGTCACCGAGGAAAACATGCAGGCCCGCCTCCGCGGACTCATGCTCATGGCCCTCTCAAACAAGGACAACCACCTCCTCCTCACCACCGGGAACAAGAGCGAGCTCGCCGTCGGCTATTGTACGATTTACGGCGACATGTGCGGTGGCCTGGCCGTCATTTCCGACCTCCCGAAAACCCGCGTCTATGAGGTCAGCCGCTGGATCAACCGCGAGCGGGAAATCATTCCTTGGAACACGATCGACAAGCCGCCCAGCGCCGAACTCCGGCCCGATCAGAAGGACCAGGACACCCTTCCGCCTTACGAAATCCTCGATGAAATCCTAGCGCTCTACGTGGAGCACCAGCTCTCTGCGGATGAAATCGTCTCCCGCGGATTCGAGGAGGCGACCGTCCGCTGGATTCAGCGCCGCGTCGATTTCAACGAATGGAAACGCCAGCAAGCCGCCCCCGGCCTGCGCGTCACCTCGAAAGCCTTCGGCATCGGCCGCAGGATGCCGATCGTGCAGAAATTCGTCGGCTAAAGGGGAATCGCGCCTTCCCCTTTCCGCCGGAGCGTCGCTTCATCCGCCCCCGACATGACGCCGCAAAACGCCCGCAGAATCCTCGGACTTCGTCCGGATGAGGACCCTCGCCCGCAGTTCGCCGAACTGGAAAACGCCCGCGCCAGCATTGCCGCGCTGGTCGATTCCGCGCCGAACGAAGGTCTCGCCGAACGCTACCGCAAAGGCCTCGCCGAGTTCGATGAGGCGCTCGATGCCGTGCGCGCGGAGAACGCCGAAGCGCCGGAAGCTCCGGTAATTCCAGTGGATGCCGAATCCGTTTTCGAGAAATCCCCGGAAGCTTTGGCTCCTACTCCGGATCCAGCTCCGGCTTTTGTGCCAGCGCCCCTGCCACCTCCAGCGGCTATCAAATCCGTTTTCGAAAAATCCCTGGAAGCTCCGACTCCTGCTCCGGCGCCAGTATCCACCGCCGAAATTCCGGTCAAGTCCGACCCGTCAGCCCTACCGGTTCCCGCCCCCGATTCCCCTGCCCCGCCGCCCCCGGGCCGCGCCCTCTCGTATCTCGTGTGGTTCTTCGTCTTCCTCGTCGGCGTCGCGGGCGGCACGTTGTTGTATATCAAAGACCAGCGCGCCAAGCACGAGCGCAACCAGACCCGCGTCGATTTCCTGGCCAACCAAGGCGCACTATATAGCGAGAACCGCCAGTGGCAGGAGGCCGAGACCCAGTTCGAGGAAATCCGCCGGATTTTCCCCGACTCGGAAATCGCCGCCCGCGGTCTGCGGGAAGTCGCGGAAGGCCGCTCGGACGAGCAGCGCCAATTCGTCGGCTATTGGACCGGCCAGGCCACTGCCGAACTCGAAGCCGGTCGTCTCGACGAAGCCGAAGCCGCCGCCCGCAAGGTAATGGAGCGTTTCCCGGACGAACCCGAAACGCCCGTCCTGCTGGAGAAAATCGCCGCCGCCCGCCTCACCCAGGAGCGCGATGCCGCCATTGCTGGCGCACGCAAATTGCTCGAAACCAAGGATTTTCCCGCCGCCATCGCAGCCGCCCGGAAAATCCTCGCCGCCGCACCAGACAACGCCGATGCCAAATCCATCGCCACCGAAGGCGAAGCCGGAGCCGCCCAGGCCGCCGCGGATTCCGCCAAAGCCCGCGAAATGTTTGCCGCCGCCCAAGCGCGCGACGAGGGGAAGTTCGACCAAGAAACGCTCGATCTCCTCCGCCAAGCCGCCGCCCTTTCGCCCAAAGACGCGGAAATCGCCGCGCTGCTGGAGAAATTTTCCAGCTACACCCGCACCCTCCGCGTCCCGGGGGATTTCGATAATCCCATCGACGCAATCGCCGCCGCCCGCGCCCGCGACCGCGTCGTCCTCGCCGCCGGGACATGGACCGGTCCGCTCGTCATCGACGCCGCCATCGAACTTCAGGGCGCCGGCCCCGCGGAAACCATCGTCGAATGCGCGCCGGACGCCGGCAGCGCCATAACTCTCGGGCCGGATGCCGATGGCGCGCGCGTCAGCGGGATTTCCTTCCGCCACAATGCCTTCGCCGCCGGCGCCGACCGCTTCTCGGCCGCCCTCGTCCGCGGCGGCGGCGTCTCGTTCTCGGATTGCCATTTCACCCAAGCCAGCGGCCACGGACTCGCTGTCATCGAGGCCGGCCGCGTCACCGTCAGCCGCTGCCGCTTCGCCGAAAACGGTTGGGACGGCGTCACCGCCATCGGCAAGGGCAGCACCTTGGAAATCGCCGATAGCGTTGCGCTCGGGAACTTCGAGCACGGCATCGAAACGTGGGACGGCGCCGCGTGCATCCTACGGAACAACCGCTGCGAGGGGAACAGCCGCAATGGCATCCACACCGACAACGGCCTCGCCTCCGCCACCATCGAGGACAACCAGCTCACCGCGAACCGCGAATTCGGCCTAGTCCTCGACAGCGCCGCCACTGGGAAAATCACTGGCAATATCGCCAAATCCAACCTCCGCGGCGGCATCGTGATCCGCGCTGCCGCCGCCAAGCTCCCCGTCACCGGCAATACCGCCACGCTCAACCAAGGCCCCGGCCTCGTTCTTGAGCAGGGTCTCCCCGTCCAAGCCTACCAATCCAATTCCATTTCTAAAAACACCGGCGTCCAGGTCATGCCCGGCGCCGATCTCACCCGCGCCCCCGGCATGCCCGCCAAAGACGAGGCGAAAATCCCTCGCGCCATCATCGTTCGCGAACCGTCCTCCGGCGAATGACGAATTTGCAGCATCACCCTGTAAGCCATGCAGGGTTTTCTCATCGGACGTTCCATCGGAAAACCCGCCGATCATTCGATGCGATGTAATATCAACCACTTGCGATTTCCTCAGGCATCTGGCACGCCCGTTGCAAAACTTCTGATGTTCTCCGGGGGGAGAAAGCAGGAACCACGGTTCCTCAGGGCCGGCCGCCGTCAGTGTTTTACTCCGCAAGGATGAGACCAACGGCGTGCCGGTCCAACTTTTTTGGAAATGGGGAGTCCCTCCCGCGGCCGGGCACGCTGTTGCTCCCCCAACAGCGTGCCCGGCACGGGCATCCCGTCCCGAAACCACGCGGGGATCCGCCAAGGACCACGATGTGATGAAATCCGGCGAAAAGCGATGCCACCTGCCCGCCGCGATCGCCGGGAGCCGCGAAATCCTCCCGAAGCGTCGAAACACCCGATGGCGGGACGGATTTCCCGGCGCCGCCATCCCAGCCTCCGGCTTCCTTTTGATTTTGCTGCCGCGCTTCAAATTGTGAGGCAAAGGGAAGCGGGTTCTTCCAAAAATGAACCGAAATCCGTCGTCTCAGGGCAGCAGGATTGTGAGATCATCCTGATTGGTCATAGCGGGAAGTCGCTGGAGCACGACGGTCAACCAGACTTAGGGTTCATGACCGTGGCGTTTGGCGCATTCGACCGAGGTGTGGATGATGGCGGCGCGCTGGCCGGTGGTTTCTCCGCCCACGAACAACCAGTTCTTTTTCCTGATGGCGGTGGGGCGGATGCCGTTTTCGATGAGATTATTGTCGATCTCGACGTGTTCGAAGAAGTGGGTCAAGCGGCTCCAGAGGGTGTTGGTGTTGTCGATGGCGCGGTCGAGTTTGCCTTTGGGCAGAACTCGCGGGTGCTGGCGCAGGGCAATGAGGTCGCTCTTGAGGGCTTCATGGAATTCGCGACGGGCGTGCACCCAACAGGCGAAAAGGTCGATGCCTTCCTTGCCACGAATCCACGAGGAATAGCCGGCGTAGGCATCGGTATGGAATTTCCCCTAATACTGAAAACTTCTTCGGGCCGATTCTCAGAGAATTTGTAGCCCGGCAGAATCCAGACCGGGGCCCGAGGCCGAAGCTCTGCGCCTCTTAGCTGCTTATTTCGCTCGTCTTCATGTCATCGCCGGGTCTGGTATCTTCTCGGGGCATGTGTTCAAATCTTCGGTGTTAGCATCGAGAATAATTCTAAATCCGAGCGCCGGCAGAGAATGCGATTCGAACTCGTCGCCTACCTTATAAACATGCAATCTGACCACGGGGGGGAGTATCGCCAGATGAGAGCGACCGATCTGTCTGGCTTCAATGTGCTGGTTGACAGCATCACCGACGGGTCGACCAGCGGAATTTTGACCGATCCGAATCCGACGGTTAAGAAATCCTTTTACAGGGTGGCCAACTGACATGGAAATGTCCGATTTTCCACCGAGGGTTCGGAACAGCCGAACCGAATTTTCCCTACTCAACCTTGCACCGTCGAATCGCCGATGCAAGGTTTCGTCAGGCTGAAACCCCTTTTACCCGTGACGAAGAAATTATCAGGAAGACCCACGCCACCCGCTCTGACGTGCAATATTGACGAATTTCCGGACTCCCAAAACGAGCACATAGCCAAGAGAATCCTAAGTTCGCTACATCATTACATTCACCTTGGCATCCGCCTCGTCTGTCTTGGCGTTCAAGCTTTGATCCCCTGCATTTCCGCAGTTCCACTCGCCGCGCAGCAGCTCAACTTCGACGCACCTCTCTACGATTGGATGGCG
>JBBSUD010000100.1:0-21800 GCA_038235225.1 Verrucomicrobiales bacterium | reverse complement strand
TTCGGGTCGGGATTTAGTCTGCTAACCAAATCATAGACCCTGAATTTGGGGCATGGGAGTCTTTTCAGGCTCCCATGCCTTATTTTTTTACCAGACAAAGCCTTGTCCAACAGGGACTTATGGGAAGTGGGACAGGCTCTAAAATAGAAGCCAAATCCCTCGTGGCGGCAGATTGCATCCGCCAAGCCCCTCGTGAAATCCACCTGCCCCCCAGCGCTGCCCCAATCCAAAGCAGTCCGACGACCCCGCCGTCTCAAACCGCCCCTGACACATACCGGCGCGCAGCAAAAATTGGGTTTTCGTCTCCCTGCCGCGCTAGCGGCAAACCACCGTACGCTCGCACTTCAGCGCAAGTTTCCGGTAACTGGAAAATCCGCCGTAACGCACGTCCACATCGTTCCGGCCACACCTCCTGTGTGTCCGGCAAATCGGCTTCAAGCCTTTGGAGTGCGGTGGCAAGGCCGCAGGCCGCGACACCGCATTGGATCATGCTGCAACGGCAGTGGATCCTGCCGCGGTTGTGCTTGTATTTCAGAAGGGCCGACCTGCATCACGGACGTCCTAGCCGAGTGGTCAATGGTCAATCCACCGAGCGCCACGGCCACCGTAGCGGCCATAAAAAAAATCCGCGCAGCTTGCCCGCATAAACGAAGGTACGGAGTGGAACCGGTCAGCAGGTTGGTGTGGAACCCCAGAGCTAATCACTCCCCGGATACCGATTGACCACTGGTTCTCCGGATTGATACTGTTGAAATGCGTCTCGACCGACAGCGTCGTCATTTGTGTCTTCTGCAAAAGTGACAACGTCGGCCCCTTCAACAACCCAGTTTCCGTAAATTACGTGCTTGTCGTCCGTGGCGTAGTGCAATCCGAGAAGACGGAAAGTTGAGGGCTTGGCTTTAAGAACTCGTGTGTGCTGAAAGTAGACACGAGTTGCATCAATTCCATAGTCGCATTCCAGTGGCACAAAAGTGGATGGATCCGCTCCTCTCGGAATCGATGGCTTCCCAATTGTCAGCGTGTAGTGATAGACAGCATTCTTGTCGGCGGCAAATCCAGAATGGCACTTCCAAGGATAACGAGTCTTTCGTAGTCCATTGTCCAGAGCGTGAAATGTCGATGGATCTGCACCCTTGATCGTGCCAAAACTGTAGTAGGCGCGATTCTTGTCGCGAGCATACAGCTCGTTGAAAACTTCGAATGAATCGGCGTCAGCTCCGCGAACCAGTGAATCGTAAACAAAAATGCGCTTCACGTCTCGGGCCCAAATTTGATTGAAGACTCTGAAGGTAGCCGGATCTGCCCCACGAATAGGCTTGCCCGAACTCCCCCAGTAGACTTTACCGTCCTCAATTCGCCAGGCATCTACTTTGATTGGCTCATCCAAACTGCCCCAACGGCCAGCCCCGTTCTCATTAATCCGTCCTACGTATGGGGATTTACTCATTTCTTGGTCAGCGTTAGTGCGCAGGCAACCCCACTAACGGGAGCCAGTGTTGATCGCGGTATTGAGATTAAAATTACGTGTAATCATCGATATCAACGGCGCTAGTGGGTGGTTACTATTTAGGCCTTGTGTGTCCAGCATGGGCGCGATGGAAATGGGGTGCAAGTCCCCTTAAGGAAATCCAGACATGAAATGAGGAGACTACCATCTGAATCCAGCTCGGAGAGGAGCGACCTGTCCGGGGAAGGAAGGCTGGGAGAATGCCCGTAAGGCCGCGGTAGCGGCAATTCACAAAATCGCGAAGCCACCACGTTCGGAGGTGGGCGCGCTGGCTTGCAAAATCTGGCACGCTCGCCGGAAATGGTCTGGAGTGGCCATTGGACTCCGGATTTGCGGTTAGCGAAACGGCTGAGTTTTCTTAGCTCGGCTTCGATTTTCGAGAATCCCACTCCGGCGTGCGTTTCCTGATACTCGGAGACGTCAGTGGCATGGAGAAGGCGCGGATCTGGCCGAAGGGATTGGTGCTCATGACGCGCAATCTAATCAGGCGATCCAGCGACCCAGCGGTTGAGGAAATCCACGAGTTCCTGCTGGCTGGCGCTGCGGGCGTTCCGCACGAAGAACCCGGAAACCGCGCAGCCTAGCGCGAGCATTTCCGCATCGTCGCGATCCAGCGCGAGGCCTAGACAGAAGCCGGCGTTGAAGCGGTCGCCCGCGCCGGTGCTCTTTTTCGGATTCGGGCAAAACGGCCCCGTCTGCACGAAGCCGCCGCGGGCAGAGGCGCTCACGGCAAAGGGGATGCGGTGGATCACCACGCGGCTGATGCCGATCCGCTCCCGCAGGGCGAACGCCTGCTGCAAGGATTCCTCAGGCGTGGCTTCCGGCGCGGCGGCGGATAGGTCATGCAAGCGACAAAGGATGTTCGCTTCGTTGCCATTGAGTCCGAGCGTGACCGGCCCGCCCGCTTCGAAGTCACGAAGGATGGCGGCCATTTCACGGATGTCTGCCGCCGAGCGACTGGATGGGTCTACCAGATCGATGAAAATTGCCGGGCGCTGCGAGAGCTTTGAAAACACCTCCTGCTGAAGCATGCGCCAGACGCCGGTCATGTGCGGATAGAGTGTCCAATCTGTTAATGCGATGACATGGGCAGCCGCACAAGCGGCGGCATAGTGACCGTCCGCTAGTTGCTCACGCACCGATTGCGGTGTGAAATCCGCGAGTTGTTTGACGGAACTAAACATCAGTTTGCCGTCGTTGAACTCGAAGGCCAGCGTGCGCCCCGGCTCACGGCCCCACGAATGGAAACCGTGGCATTTCCCCGCAATTTCTCCGAAGGCCGGATGCATCGGCTCACCAAGCGTGGCGAAGCAATCGACGGTCACGCCAAGGCTGGCCAGTCCGTCCGCCAGATTGACCGCGCAGCCGCCGGGATGCACGTCGTTCACCACGATTTCCCGCAGGCTGCTGTGCCCGGCGGCGGCGGATATCAGCGCACCGAAGCTGGCAATATCCGGCACGGCGGTGAAATCATCCAGAGCCCGCCGCTCGCCGACGAGTGTGATCATTTCATCCACAAAGCCATCGAAGCCAGTTACCACGCGGCAGCCGCGCGGATCGGCGGATCTGACGTGGCGCGCGAGTTCCGCGAGGTCCGTCGGAGTGCTCATGCCAGTAAGCTAGGGAGTTTGAGAATGGTGACATCCCAGCGTGGTTTCGGTGGCAAGCTCCAGTCGTACCTCTGGAAACAGGTTTCGGTCTCTCGCCAAATGGCATTGAATTCGCTGCGTTTCATCGTGTGTTGATCGTTGGTGGAATTCAGCGATAGCTCATTTTGTTAGCCGTCAGTTGCAGGTCTTGCTGCAAGTCTCGCAGCGGGCGGATGCCGGTTTGCTGCAAGATGCCATGATAGGCTTTTACCGCATCGGTCGGTGAGATTTCACCATCCACCACTCGACGGAGGAACTCGATGAAGGCAAGCGGGCTTTCCGAAAGATTGATCTTGCGGCCGAAGAGGGCGGCTTTGGCCCCGTGCTGTCGGGCGTCGTGGATCAACTGGAACGCGTCGAGCGTGGTGCCCGCGCTACCGCCGAGGATGCCGACGACAAGGTTCGAGTCATAGGCGACGAGTTCCTCCAGCGGGCCGGGGCCGTTGTATGGGATCTTCAGGAAAACCGGGCGTCCGGCTTCGGTCACCCCGGCGAGGGTGCGGATGATGTGGTCGTTGAGAAATCCCGCCACTTTCTCGTCAGGAATGCCGGGATTGACATTCGGATTGAAGACCTCGAGGAAATAACGGAAACCCTTGATTTCCGCTTCGATCCGGAAGTCTTGGAAATCCTGGAGAGCCTTGTAATCCCAGTCGATGTTGTTGGTGAACGTGATCGAATACAGCCCCAAATCCGCGCCGGTGACCGGGAGACCATGGTCGCTTGTCAGGCGGCCGTATTTGATATGGTCGAGCGATGCGGAGCGGAACGGGCGCGACGGGTGATCGGTTGCATATTTGCCACCGCGCACGGCCCACACGTCGGAGGTGTCATTGGCGCGGGCGGCGGGAGTGATCGCGGATTTTTCAAACAGCTTTTCCTGGATGCCGAGTTTTTCGACGTTGGAGGCGGAGAGCAGCACAATGTCCACGATGTCCTGTTCGATCACGGCGCGGATTTGCTCGCGGTATTGGCCGAGGGTTTTCCAGCAGCCTTCGGACTCGTTGTAGCCGTGACGGCAGGGGCCGGTTTGGGGGCCGGGTGCGGTGATGCCGAAGGCCATGTCGGCGTCCTTGGCGTCCGCGATGATAAAGTCGGCGGGCGAGGTGGATCCCTTGAGTATGTTGGCGAGTTTGCAATGGAGTCGTTTCATGAAATGATGATTTTGATAGTCTTGCTTCTGAACTCGGGTGGCGGGGGTCGATCGGTGTGAAATCCGGCGAATTCGTTCCAACCGGCGTAACGGATGGAGCTATGCTGATTCCACTTGGTTGCATCAGCCAGAAGATACCGCCGAGGCAATGAGTTGCTTATGATCGACAAGTCCGCGCGGGTTCTGAGTATCAATTCTGCTTCAAGACAAGTCGTGCCTCCATCAATGAACACGCTCGCTCCCTGAGGATTCGTTTCAACGATCCGCGCGGCGATCCGCCGTTTCGCCTGGATCGCGGTGACGGCCTTTAGCCTGAGAGTTGCCTCCTCCGGGTTACCGCCCGGCAACAATACTCCGCCATGCACGCGGAAGACTTGGTTGTTCGGGTCGAGGTGATTGAGGTCACGCCGCAGGGTGGCAGCAGATATCCCGAGTTTTCCCAAGAGCGCGCGTCCATACATCCGCCTGGGCTTGGAAATCGGGCGGGGCTTGGCGGTTGCCAGACGCCGCCACGGCATCTGCGAAATCCGCGGTCTAATGGGAGGCGGGCCGTTTGGGGGAATGAACTTCTGCCCGTCATCCCGGCAGAAATGACGGTTTGTAGCCGGTGGTGATCCCGCGCTCAGTTGCCGGCTACAAGCTGCGAGGGCCTCTGGCTTGAAGCGCCCGCTCACTCCACGTTCTGCACCTGCTCGCGGATTTTCTCCAGCTCGGTTTTGGCTTCGACGATGGTCTGGGCGATGGCGGCGTCGTTGGCTTTGGAGCCGATGGTGTTGAATTCGCGGAAAAGTTCCTGGCAGAGGAAATCGAGCGGGCGGCCGGGCGGTTCGGGGGCTTCGAGGTATTCGCGGAATTTCGCGAAGTGGGAATCGAGTCGGGTGAGTTCCTCGCTGACGTCGCAGCGGTCGGCGAAGAGGGCGATTTCCTTGGTGACGCGTTCGTCGGCGGGATCGAGATCGAGGCCGAGGTCGCGCAGGCGTTTGGCGAGGATTTCCCGCTGGCGGACGGGGCGGGCGGGGGCGTCTGCGGCGATTTTCTCGGCGAATTTGGAGAGGATTTCGAGGCGTGCGAGGAAATCGGTCTTGAGATGGCCGCCCTCGCTGGCGCGCATGGCGGCGAGCTGGGCGAGCGCTTCGGCAAGGGCTGGCTCGATGGCGGACCAGGCGGATTCCGGATCGATTTCCACAGCGCCAGCCATGAGTATGCCGGGCTGGCGGAGGAAATCGGCGGCGGTGGGGACGACGGGGTAGCCGACGGTCCGGCCGAGCGCGCCGAAGGCTTTGGAAAAGGCGAGGGCCAGCCCGTTGTCGATGCGGAAGTCCGCGGCGAGTCCTTGCGGGCGCTCCACGACGATCGAGATCTGGAGGCGGCCGCGGGAGACGACGGCGAGCGCGGCCTTGCGGATGGCGGCATCGAGACCGTTGATTTCCCGCGGGGACTGGATGACGACCTCGGCCTGCTTGCGGTTGACCGCGGCGATTTCCACAGTGGCGAGCCAATCTTCCGTCGCCGCCGAGCCGCGGCCGAATCCTGTCATGGAATGCATGGCGGCAGACTGGCGAGGGGAAATCGGCTTGGGAAGGGTTTCCC
The DNA here is from genome assembly GCA_038235225.1 of Verrucomicrobiales bacterium. Taxonomy (GTDB): domain Bacteria; phylum Verrucomicrobiota; class Verrucomicrobiia; order Verrucomicrobiales; family Akkermansiaceae; genus Luteolibacter. The sequence continues at coordinate 15,901 of JBBSUD010000100.1, read as the reverse complement.
GGGAGGGACCGGCGGATCCAAGAAAATATCGGACAACCGGAGGGTGGAATGCGAACATATCGCCAGCATGAAAACCCCAACCGCGCTTTCCGCCCGCCGCCCCGGCTTCACCTTGGTCGAACTTCTGGTGGTCATTTCCATCGTCCTGGTGCTGGCGACGCTCGGGTTCCTAGGAATGTCGAAATTCATCGAGCGGGGCAGGAAGGTTCAGACGCTGGCGATGATCCGGGATTTCGACACGGGCCTGTCGATGTTCGCGGTGGACTATACGAAACCGCCGATTCCGAAATCGAAGCGGGATACCGGGTGGGATACGATTTATGGGGACCCGAAGGGCAATTACTCGACGCAATTCCTGATTTCGGCGCTGGCGGGGGACGATAAGGATTTCCCCTACAAGAACGACGAGACGTTTCAATCCAAGGATGCGAACCCGCGGCAGGAGTCGTACATGACCTTCAAGCCGGCGCAGGACGGCAAAGGTGGCGTGACGAAGGATGGCAGGCTGATCGATCCGTGGGGGAACGAGCTGATGGTGGCAATCAATGGGATGGCCGCGCCGGGCGCGACGCTTACGGAATTCAACAACGGCCAGAACGATCGCCGGCTCCACACGTGGACGCTGGCGGAGTATGCGGAGACCAAGCCGCGGGAGCAGTCGTTCGTATTCTGGTCGTATGGCAAGGACGGCAAGAAGGGCAACGGCAAGCCAGGTACCGCCTACGCCGGGACGGATGACGTGATTTCCTGGTAAGGCGCGGCGGCGGGAAATGATTCCAAAATCCCCGCGCAGCCGTCCTGCAACAGGCTCATGACGTGGTCGAAGCCACGCCGGCCGCCATAGTAGGGATCGGGCACGCGCGGATCGTCGTGACGGCGGCAGAATGAGACGAAGGGGCGGATTTTCCCGTGGTGAACGCCGGCGGGATCGAGCCGGCGGACGTCGATGAGATTGGCCTCATCCATGGTGACGATGAGGGTGGCTGATTCGAGATCGGCCGGGGCGATCCGGCGGGCGGAGCCGGTGACGGCATGGCCGTGGCGCTGGAGCGCGGCGGCCATGCGCGGGTCGGGGGGCAGGCCGGCGTTGTGGCCGCCGGTGCCCGCGGAATCGATGGAGAAATCGCCGCGGCGGCCGGCGTCGCAGGCCATTTTCCGGAGGACGATTTCCGCAGCGGGCGAGCGGCAGATGTTGCCAAGACAGACGAAGAGGACGCGGTTCGGAACGGGGGGAATCATGGTGGGGGGAGCGCGGGTGTGATCCGGGATGCGTCTGCTGGCAACTGGAATCAGCCGGTCTTGCAGTGTCCCAAGTCCGCCGCAACCATGCGCGCCGGGCGGGGTTCCGCTTCAACTCGATCAAGAAACATATGAAAAATTCATGGATTGCCCCAGTCGCGGCGTTGGTGGTGGGAGCCGCCGGCGGATACATTTCAGGAAAAGGTGCGGACGATGCCGCCACGGCGAATGCCGGAGCGGAAGCGGGCGTCCGCACGCGGGCTTCGGAGCGCGGCACGCAAGCCGCGGCCACCGGCGGCGGTGCGCGCAAGCAGGTCCGCGGCGCCAGCACGGAAGAAATTTCCCACATGCCGGGGAATTCCACCCGCATCCAGGCGCTGCTGGAATTTTACTCCAGCCTCACGCCCGAGCAACTTGCCGAGGAGGCGACCAAGCTCGACGCGCTGCCGATGAACGAGCGGATCATGGCATCCTTCCTCCTGTTCGGAAAATGGGCGGAAGTCGATCCCACGGCGGCAATGTCGTTCTCCGGCACGATGGGCTTCGCGGGCATGTTCGTCCGGCCGACGATTCTCCAGAGCTGGGCGAGCGTGGACCCGGAAAACGCAGCCAAATACCTGGAGAGCAATCCCCGCGAATTCGGCATGATGGGAATGATGGGCCGCGGCGGGCCGATGGGCGGGCAGGGGCCGGCCGGCATCATCGCCGCCGAGTGGGCGCGGCAGGATCCCGCGGGCGCGATGGCCTGGGCTTCCTCACAGACGAAAGACCGGGGCGAAGCGATGAATTCCGTGATTTCAGAAATCGCGAAGACCGATCCGAAGCAGGCCGTGTCCATGATTGCCAAGCTTGACGAGGGTGATCGCGGGGATGCCTACCGGAACGTCGCGGCGCAATACGGAGCTGCGAATTTCGGCGAGGCGCAGGCGTGGATCCGCACCTTGCCGGGTGACGACCAGGCCGCTGCGATGGCGTCGGCGATTGGCGGGCTTTCCAATTCGGATCCGCACGCCGCTTCGCTGGAAGCCGCGAAAATGGCGGAAGGTGGCGAGAAGGATCGGGTCATTCCGGACGTCGTGGGCGACCTCGCCCGGCAGGACGCCCAAGCCGCCGCGGATTTCCTGAAAAAGGAAGGCAGCGAGCGTGCGAAACGCGATGGCATGCGCGAACTGATGCCGACGTGGACGAACCAGAATCCCGCCGCCGCGCTGACCTACGCGAAATCCTTTGAGGATCCGAAAGTCCGTGACAGCGCGATCCAGGCGTGGGCCTGGAGCAACAACACCAGCCCGCCGGCCGACGTGTTCAACGAGGCTGCGGCGATTGTGGACGACGGCGATCGGAATCGCACGATGGGCATCGCCGCGCGCCGCTGGATGGGCGAGGACAAGGATGCCGCGACCGCAGCGGTCCAAGCATCCACAAGCATTTCTGATGACGCTAAGAAAGAAATCATGAGCGGTGGCGGCGGCGGTTGGGGCGGACGCGGTCGCGGACGCTGAATTTTCCAAAGCCCGCCGGGCCGGCGTGATTTACGAAACCGGTCCGGCTGGCGGCAAGTGCGGCGGGCGGCGCCACTGCATGAGCACGTTGGCCGCCACGATCAGCCCGCCGCCGGCCAGCAGGACCGGGGTGAGCTTTTCATTCGGATAATCCGCACCGGCCAGCTTGCCGAGGAGCGCGGGGAGGAAGGTCACGTAAATCGCCGTGAAGACCGGCTCGCTGGTGTAAATCAACCCCGCCTCGGTGGCGGGGACGCGGCGCTGCCAAACGTTCATGATCACGTAGGCGCCCACCGAGCAAAACGACGCCAGCGCGCCGATCATGCCCAGCGCCGGCCAGGACGAGCCAGCCGCCAGCACCGCTCCGGGCCGCGGCGCGGACACCAGCGTGATCGGCACGAACATCAGAGCGATGCCCAGAAACATTACGAAACTGGCGACGAGTCCGCGGTTGGCAGCATATCTCGGCCGCTCCAGCGCTAGGATTTGGAAAGTGAAAAACACCGCCGCCAGCAGCGTCTCGATTTCCCCCCGGCCCAGCCGCAGCCGGTCGAAGCGGACGCCGGAGAGCAGCCCGCCGCCCACGAGCACCATGGCCGTGGCCAGCACGACGCGCGCGCCCGGCATTTTGCCGAGCCGAAGGCAGGCCCACAGCGGCAGCAGGATGCAGTAGGCCTGCGTGAGAAACGCAGAAATCGAGGCATCCATGTATGCCAGCGCGTCCGCCTGAAGCCACATTCCCGGTCCGCACCACAGCGCGACCTCCGCGCCCTGCCGGATTTCCGACCCGGTCGGTCGCTTCCGGCCGAGCAGAAATGGCGCGAGCATCGCCGCCGCCATCGCGAACCGCGCCGCCTGCATCCACGACGCCAGGAACATGCTGGAAGCCTCCGGCAGCCGCGCGGATTGCTCCAAATGCAGCGCTTTCACCAGCGGAAAACTCACGCCCCACAAGGCACAAGCGAGGATCAGGAAAATGGCGGGCATGGTCGGCCGGGACGTTGCCGGGATTCGCCGCGCCGCCAAAGGCGAAACTCTTCGGGATTTCACGCTTTCCTCATTGGCATTTCATTCCCCGCCGCTGAAATCCGCGGATGCCACGCGTCCTGCTTGTCGAAGACGAACCCGCCATCGCCGACACCCTCGTCTACGCGCTGGAAACCGAGCGCTTCGAGGTCACCCACGCGCTCACCGGCGGCGCGGCGCTTGCGGCGGCGGAGGCGGGAAATTTCGATTTCGCCATTCTCGACATCGGCCTGCCGGACATGACCGGACTCGATGTCTGCCGGCGGCTCCGCGAGAAATCCGCGATTCCCGTGCTCTTTCTCACCGCCCGGGATGGCGAAATGGACCGCATTCTCGGCCTCGAGCTCGGCGGCGATGACTACGTTACCAAGCCCTTCTCGCCGCGGGAAATCGTCGCCCGAGTCCGCGCGATTCTGCGCCGCGCCGGCAACGCGCCCGTCCCGGCCGCCGCTCCCGACGATTGCCCGCTCCGCCACGATGCCTCCGCCATGCGCGTCCATTGCCATGGAAATCCGCTCGATTTGACCGCCCACGAATACAAGCTCCTGCTGGTCCTGCTCGGCCGCCCCGGCCGCGTTTTCACGCGCGACCAATTGCTCGATCTGGCGTGGCAGGACCCCGGCGCCGTAACCGATCGCACCATTGACGCCCACATCAAATCCATCCGCGCCAAACTCCGCGCCGCCCGCCCCGGCGCCGAAGACCTCATCCAAACCCGCCGCGGCCTCGGCTATTTGATTGCCGTCTGAAATTCTAAAAGTCGAAAGGTCGAAAAGTCGAAGAGCCAGACTTAGGCTCTTCTCTTCCTCTTCGACCTTAAGACCTTAAGACCTTAAGACCTTAAGACCTTAAGACTTTCCGACTCTTCCTCTCCCGACTCTTCCCCCATGCGCTTCACCCGCGTCACGCTGTTCTTCATCGCGTTCATCATCACGCTGGGATTTTACCAATTGGCGCGCCATTTCCTCGCGGAGGTCGAGCCGCAGACGTTCCAAGCGACCGAGGAGGTGCTGGTCGATACCGCGAATCTCCTCGCGGAAATCGTGGCCGATGACGTGCATGAGCGCCGCTTTGATCCCGCTACGCTGCGCGGCGCGTTTCGGGACGCCCACGGCCGGGAAATCGAGGCCCGGATTTTCGAGCACACCAAGCATGGGATGGGCATCCATGCCTACCTCACCGATGCCGCCGGTGTCGTGATTTTCGATTCCGACGGCGGCGCGCGTGAGGGTCTCGACTACAGCGGCAAGCGCGACGTAGCGCTTACGCTGCAAGGGAAATACGGCGCGCGCAGCAGCCGGCAGGACGAGAAAAACTCCGCCACCTCCATTCTCTACGTCGCCGCGCCGGTGGGAAATCCGGCCAAGCCCGACGGCGTCCTCACCGTTTACAAACCCCAGGCCGACGTGCTCCCACTTGTCCGCGAGCGCCGCCGCATCATCCTCATCGCCTGCGGGATGATCGGCGGCGGCATCCTGTTTTTGATCGGCGTCGTCTTCCTCTGGCTATTCCGGCCGATCGGGAAAATTACGGATTACGCCCGCGCCATCGAGCGCGGCGAGCGGCCCGCCAAGCCGCGGATCGGCATCGGTCGCGAGGTGAACACGCTCGCCCATGCCTTGGATTCCATGCGCGACGCGCTTGAGGGCCGCCATTACGCCGCCCATTACATCCGGACGCTGACGCATGAGATGAAGAGCCCGCTCGCCGCCATCCGCGGCGCCGCCGAGCTGCTCGACGAGGAAATGGCGCCCGCCGTCCGCAAGCGCTTCCTCGACAATATCTTGGGCGAAACCGCCCGCAGCGAGCGCCTGATCAGCCGCCTGCTGGAATTGTCCGCCATCGAGGGCCGTGCCCGGCTGGAGCGGCCGGAGGAAATCGATTTCCAAGCCATCACCGCCCGCGCCATCGACCAGGCCCGGCCGCTCGCCGAGGTCGCCGGCATTGCGCTGGATTTCGCGAAATCCGCCCCCGTCCCGGTCCGTGGCGATGCCTTCATCCTCCGCGCCGCGGTCACGAATCTGCTGGAAAACGCCATCGATTTCTCGCCCGCCGGCGGCACCGTGGAAATCGCGCTGGCCGTGGCCTCGGGACGCGCCATCCTGACCATCCGCGACCACGGCCCCGGCATTCCCGACTACGCGCGGGACAAGATTTTCGAGCGATTTTACTCGCTCCGCCACCTCGCCGCCAAGCGCAAGGGCACCGGCCTCGGCCTCACCTTGGTCCGTGAAGCCGCGGAACTTCACGGCGGCACCATCGCCCTCGCCCCCGCCGACGGGGGAGGGACCGTCGCCCGGCTCGCGCTGCCGGAGTTGTGAGGCGGGACCGGCGGAACGGCTTTTCCGCCCGCCGCCGGGGTCGGCCAACGGGGACTTGACCCCGGAAAGGTTGCGGCAATAGGTAACCGGCCCATGGAAAATCCACCGATCCGCGCGCTCGGCGTCTGCCTGGCCGTGGCCGCGTGGGTGGCGCCATTCGCACGGGCGGAAATGACCCACCGCTGGTCCTTCAACGCGCCCGCGGGAAATGCCCCGGCAGGAACGGTCGTTGCCGACCGCGCGGGCGGCGCGGCCGCCTTGGTGAAGGGGAATTTCTCCCGCTTCACCGGCACCGCGCTCCGTCTTCAGGGCAGCGGCGGCTCGGCGAACACCACCACCGGCGACCGCTCGGCGGGCTTCATTTCCGGCTACGTGGATTTGCCGAATGGCATCATTTCCGCGAAGCCGAACCTGTCGGTGGAAATCTGGGCGACGCCGCTTTCGGGCCGGAACTACGAGCGCGTTTTCGAGTTTGGCCGGACCAATTTATCCACCGGATTCGGCCCCGGTTCGGCTCCCGGAGAAATCAACGATGTCAACACCACCGGCAGCACGCCGGGCGCGACGGAGGGTTCCGACTCCATCCTGCTTTCCTTCGCAGTGGACAACGATCTCGGCCGGCAGCGGAGCGAAGCCCGGCTCAATGGCGCGAACATCGCCGGCACCGACACCGCGCTGCCGACCACTGCCGGCGTCGAATATCACTACGTAGTGACTTTCCAGGACGGCGCCGGCGCATTCGGCAGCGGCGGTGGCCAAATGAAATGGTACCGGAACGGCGCGCTCGCGGCCACTTCGGACGTCGGATTCCATTTGAGCGAAATCGAGGACGTGAACATCTGGCTCGGCCGCTCGCTATGGACGGCCGACTACAACGCGCACGCCCTTTTCGACGAGGTGCGCCTTTACGATCATGTGCTGACGCAGGCCGAGATTTCCGCGGATTTCGCCGCCGGACCGGATGCGGTTTCCGCGCCGCCGCCGGCTGCGGACCACGTCTGGGCGTTCACCGAGCAGGCCGCCTCGCAGGTCGATTCCGGGCGGGCGTTTCCGGACAGCGTCGGCGGGATGCCTGTCGTGTTGCGCGGAAATGGCGGAAGCTTGACCGGCACCGCCGTCCGGCTCCCCGGCTCGACAAACGGAAATCAGCCCGCCGGAACGATTTCCGCCTACCTCGACCTACCGAACGGCATCGTTTCGGCGCGGCCGGAAATCACGTTTGAGGCGTGGGCGACACCGCTGGCCTCCAAGGATTACCAGCGGCTTTTCGATTTCGGGCGCGCCACCGCGACCGCCGGCGATGGCGCGCAGCCCGGCGAAATCATCGACGGTGGCAGCAATCCGGGAAATTTCGCGGGTTACGATAACTTGATGCTTTCCCTCAATGTCGGCGGAAATCTCGGCACGCAGCGCCTCGAAGGCCAGATCGGCAACGGCCCGGCGATTTTCACGGACTCCACCGCCGCAACCGCCGCCGGCACACAGTATCAATACGTTCTGACGGTGAAGGACGGCGCGGGAAGCTTTGGCGAGGCCGGCTGTCAGGCGAAATGGTTCCGCAACGGAGTCCTCCAGAACTCGCTCGATCTTGGCTTTCATCTCACCGCCATGGCGGACGTGAACAACTGGATTGGCCGTTCGCAATATGCCGGCGATTCGAATTCCGCCCTTTCTCTCAATGAGTTGCGGATTTACAACCGCTCGCTCAGCCAGGCGGAAATCCTGGCCAGCTACGCCGCCGGGCCGGATCCCGCGTCCGGCCCGCCCGAGCCGCCGGTGCCCGCGCCGCTGCCGCTCAACCGTTGGAAGTTCAACACCAACGCCGGTTCCGCCGCGTCGGGAAAGACTTTCACGGACATAGTTTCCGGAGAAATCGCCACTGTCCGCGGCAATGGCGGCCAGCTCGATGGCAGCCAACTCACTCTGCCCGGCACCACCAATGGCAACCAAACCGCCGCCAACATCTCCGCTTATCTCGACCTTCCAAACGGCATCGTTTCCTCGAAAACCAGCGTGTCCTTCGAGGCGTGGGTCACTCCGCTTTCCTCGAAAAACTGGCAGCGCATCTTCGATTTCGGGAACTCCAGCGCGACCAGCGGCCCGGCAGCGGCGAGCGGGGAAATCGTCGATAGCGGCAGCGCGCCGGGCAACACCTCGGCCTACGACGACCTCTTCCTTTCGTGGAACGTCGGCGGCACGCTGGGCGTCCAGCGGCTGGAAGCGAAGCTCGCTGGCGGCGACTCGCTGGCGGTGGAATCCGATCTTTCCTCCGCCACCGTTGCGGGCGTGGAACACCACATCGTCCTCGCCGTGGAGGACGGCGCGGGATCTTACGGAACTGGCGGCTGCCAGTCGAAATGGTATCGCGACGGGCTTCTCCAAGGCACCGTGGACCTGAATTTCCACCTCCGCGACATCGCCGACGTGAACAACTGGATTGGCCGCTCACAATGGACGCCGGATTCGAACGCGAACATGGCGATCAACGAGTTGCGCATTTACGACCACGCTCTGAGCGCCGCAGAAGTCACCGCCACGCTTGCCGCCGGGCCGGACGCGGATTTTCCGCCGCCGGTCGCCGTGAATGACTCGGCGACGATCAATCTGGGAGGCAAAGTCCTCGTCGATGTCCTCGCCAACGACACTGGCTTGATCGACCGGCAAACGCTGGAAATCGTCTCCCCGCCCGCCACCGGGACGGCGGTTGTCCAGCCCTCGGGGAAGATTCTCTACTCGCATTCCGGCATCGGCGGGGAGCCGGACAGCTTCACTTACCGGGTTTCCGGCGAGAGCGGACCGTCCGCTCCGGCGACCGTTTCGATCACCATTTCCGCCTCGCTGCGGATCGCCAATACCAGCCTGAACGTCCCCGCCACGCCGCCACCGACCGCCGTCCAAGTCGTCCTCGCGTATCCCGGCGTGACCTTCAACAAGCCGCTCTGCTTCGTGACTCCGCCGGGCGACCCCAAGCGGCTTTTCGTCTGCGAGATCAGTGGCAAGCTCAAGGTCATCCCAGACGTCACGGCCACCGCGCCGACGTCGTCCGTGGTGCTCGACATGGCGCAAGTCGTCGCCAATCCGCCGCGCAATCCCTTGGAAACGCTCAAGCCGGGCCGCAACCCGGAGTGCGGCCTGCTCGGCCTGGCGTTTCATCCGGATTTCGCGGCAAACGGCTTCCTCTACGTAGCCTATTCCGTGGGCAAGGCGGACGATCCAGCGGTCTGGTTTCAGCGGCTTTCGCGGTTCACGATTCCGCAGGCGCAAATCGGTTCGCCCAACCCCGTGGCCGATCCCGCGTCCGAACTCATCCTGCTGGAACAGCGCGACCGCGACGACAACCACAACGGCGGCGACCTCCATTTCGGTGCGGATGGCTACCTGTATTGGTCGCTCGGCGACGAGGCGAATCCGAATGACTACCGGAAAAATTCCCAGCGCATTGACATGAATTTCTTCGGCGGCCTGCTCCGGCTCGATGTCGATAAAAAGCCCGGCAATCCCGAACCGAACGCCCACCCGAACCCGACCGCCGTCGGCCTTGGCTACAGCGCCACAGACGGCATCCCGCGCGATGAAATCCCCGCCGGCTCAGGCGATTTCCGCGCCCGCTACAGCATCCCGCTCGATAATCCCTTCGTTTCCTCCAGCCAGGGCGGAACGTGGGACGGCACTTTCAACGGCACCGCCATTCCCGCATCGGCGCTGCAGTTCATCCGCTCGGAATTCTACGCCGTCGGCCTGCGCAGCCCGTGGCGGTTTTTCATCGATCCGGTGACGCAGGAAATCTGGGTCGGCGACGTCGGCCAGGACGCCTACGAGGAGCTAAATCTCGTCACCAAGGGCGGAAATTACGGTTGGGCGTTTTACGAAGGTTTCCACGCCGGACCGAAAACCCCACCCGCCGGCTTCACCTCGGTCCCGCCGATTTGGGAATACCCGCACGGCACTTCCAGCTACGCGGGGAAATCGATTATCGGCGGCGTGGTCTATCACGGCACGCGGTTTTCCAGCCTAACCGGCGCTTACATTTTCGGCGACAACGTCTCCGGAAACATCTGGGCGCTTACCCGCCCGGGCGGCCAAGTTCACGTCGAGCGGATCGCCGGGCAGCCGTATCTCACCACCTTCGGCACCGATCCATCGAACGGCGATGTCCTCGTTTCGGACTACAACGGCGGCCGCATCATGCGCGTCATCACGACCACGCCCGCCGCCGGATTTCCCACCACGCTCGCCGCCACCGGGCTGTTTTCCGACCTCACCGACCTTTCGCCCGCGCCGGGCGTCATTCCGTATGAGCCAAATCTGCGGTTCTGGAGCGACTACGCCGTCAAGCGCCGCTGGTTCGCCATCCCGGACGGCGTCGGCAGAATGACGTGGTCGCGCGACGAGCCGTGGACTTTTCCAGGCGGGGAAATCTGGATCAAGCACTTCGACCTCGAAACCGAGCGCGGCAATCCCGCTTCGCCGAAAAAGCGCATCGAGACGCGCGTGCTGGTGAAGAACGACAGCGGCACCTACGGCGTCAGCTACCGCTGGAACGCCGCCGGCACCGAGGCCACGCTCGCGGCCGACGGCGGCGAGGATTTCCCCGTGGAAATCAACGTGGACGGCGCGCCTCACACCCAGCAATGGCATATTCCCAGCCGCTCGCAGTGCGTCGCTTGTCACTCGCCGCAAGCCGGTTACGCGCTCTCGTTCAACACCCGCCAGCTCAACCGGATCAACACGATCGGCGGCCTCACCGGGAATCAGATCGATCTCCTCCATTCCCAGGGCTTCCTCGCCAACACGCCGGAAAACCCCGCCTTCCTCCCGCGCCATCTGCGACCGGACGAGACGCAGTTTCCGCTGGAGGAACGCGTCCGCTCCTACCTCGCCGTCAATTGCGCTTACTGCCACGCCGGAGCCGGCGGCACGGCGGCGGTCGCTTGGGACGGTCTCTCGCAGATCACGCTGGAGGAAACCGGCCTCATCGGCGGCCATTCCGGACTCGCGGGAGATCCTTACAAACTCGTCGTCCCCGGCGATCCGGCGCACTCCGTCGTCCTCCAGCGCATGGCCGCGAGCGGCGGATTCACGCGCATGCCGCCGATCGCGACCAGTGAGATCGATCCCGAAGGCGTCGCGCTTGTCAGCGAGTGGATCGCGGATTTCAGCGCCGCCAGCCGGTTCTATTCGGATTGGCGGCTGGAAATCTTTGGTTCCGCCAGCTCCCCCGAGGGCGCTCCGGACGCCGATTCCGACGGCGACGGCATGACCAACCGCGCCGAATTCCTCGCCGGCACCGATCCGCGCAACGGAGCCAGTTTCCTGGTCCCCGGCCTGACGAAATCCGGCGATCAAATTTCCCTCGATTTCACCCTCCCGGCGAACCGTTCCGTGCAGGTCGAAACGTCCGGCAACCTCACCGATTGGTCGATTTGGGACGCGCCGCTGAACCACGGCATGGCCCTGCCCGCCGGCCCGACGACCGTCACCGGGCCCGCCGAGGGAATGAGCCAGTATTTCCGGCTCCACTTGGAAGAACGCTGAGCTGCCTGGGAGTTTGACAAGCGGCGGCGCTTCGCCCATGCGGTTGGCGTGCTGAAATCGTGGGAACGCTGGGTGTGGCTGGGTCTGGTGATCGCGGCAATTGTCTTGAGCAGGGCCGTTTCCCAACCGATGCCGGCGAAATCGGGCGAATCGACCGGCGCGGCCGCGGAGTCCGGGCGGAACCCGCGGCAAGGGGCCGACGCGCGGGGAGGGAGAGTCCGCCGGATCCACCCGCACGACGAGAACGGCATGCGGAAACTGGCGAACCACGCGCTTTCCACCCCGGCGCGGACGGAGCGCTACCAGCGGGTTATGGAAATGCTGGACGAGACGACGGCGGAAAACTGGCAGGTTTTCTGGCAACAATTCATCGGCCAGACGCTCAACGAGGGCCGCGTCCACGAGACGGAATGGTCGCTTTTCATGAACCGCGTGGGCGAGGTGGCCGGCCCGGACGCGATGGCCTATTTCTCCACGCACGCGCAGAACGAATTCACCTTCAACCGCCGCGAAGTGCTGGACGGCTGGGCCACGGCGGATCCGCAGGCCGCTTACGATTGGCTGCAAAATCAGCCGGAAAGCGAGCGCAACGCGGAGTTCTGGCAATCCGTGCTGGACGGCGCCGCGGCGCGGGATTCCAAGCTCGCGCTGAAATGGCTCAAGGAGGTGCCGCCGCAATTCGCCGATCAGGCGGTGCGGGGCACGGTCGGCAGCCTGATCCAGTCGGAGGGAATGGAAGGGACCATCGCCGAACTTACCGCCATGGCGGCGGAAGTGCCGGCCGGCGCGCCAATGCCATCGTATTTGCAGGTTTTCTACCGAGAGCTGCAGGCTCGAACGGAACGGATGGATTGGCTCGCGAAGTCCTACCCGGACATCGAAAGCCACACGCCGGAGATGGAAGGGCTTACCGGGATTTTCGAATCCGACGAGGCCACCGAACCGCTGCTGCCGCCGCTGCGGTAAGCCTGGAGCGCGGGGAAAACGGGCGGCGAAATCCGGATTTCACGCCAGCACGCCGGCCACCACTTTCGACCCGGGTTTCGTGATATTGGTCAAGCGCTGGGGCGCGCCTTGCGAGGGATAGGTGAGCTTTTCGTGATCGAAACCGAGGAGGCGCAGCATGGTCGCGTGGAAATCGTGGAGCGAGACGCGGTCGCGGACCGCCTCGTAGCCGATCGGGTCGGTCTCGCCGTAGGTAATGCCGGGTTTCACCCCGCCGCCGGCCATCCAGATGGTGAATCCGCCGGGGTTGTGATCGCGGCCGACGAAGGGATTGTCGCTGCCACCGCGATTTTCCAACATCGGCGTGCGGCCGAATTCGCCGCCCCAGACGACCAGCGTGTCGTCGAGCATTCCGCGCCGTTTCAGGTCCTTGAGCAGGGCGGTCATCGGCTGATCGACCTCCTTGCAGCGGTCCTTGAATCCGCTGTTCAGCGCCTCGCCGGCGCTCGCTCCGTGGGCGTCCCAACCCCAGTGGAAAAGCTGGATGTAGCGCACGCCGCGCTCGGCCAGCCGCCGGGCGAGCAGGCAATTGTTGGCAAAGGATTCCTGGCCCGGCTGGGTGCCATACAGGGCGTGGGTCTCGGGGGATTCCTGCTTCAAATCGAAGGCGTCGGTGGCGCGCGATTGCATCCGGTAGGCCATTTCGTACTGGGCGATGCGGGTGACGGTTTCAGGGTCGCCGGTCTCCGCGGAAATCGCTTGGTTCAGCCGGTCGATCGCATCCAGCGAGCGCCGCCGCAGCGGCCGCGAAATACCCTCGGGATTTCCCAAGAAAAGCACCGGCTCGCCCTCGGACCGGCACTGCACGCCCTGATAGACCGAGGGCAGATAGCCCGCGCCCCAGACGGATTTCCCGGCATCCGGATTCCTGCCGCCGGACGTGAGCGCGATGAATCCGGGCAGATTCTGGTTCTCGGTGCCGAGGCCGTATGTGGCCCACGCGCCGATCGACGGCGCGCCGGGATTTTGCGAGCCGGTGTGGACGAGAAGCTGCGCCGGACCGTGGTTGAACTGGTCCGTGTGCATCGATTTGATGAAGCACACGTCATCGACGACGGAGGCGAAATGCGGCAGCCGGTCCGAAAGCCACGCGCCGGATTGACCGTGCTGCTGGAAAGGGTATTGCGGGCCGAGCATTTTCGGAATCCCCTGGATGAAGGCGAATTGCTTGCCCTCCAGAAACTCTTTCGGGCACTCGCGGCCGTTGAGCTTCAACAGGTCCGGCTTGTAATCGAAGAGCTCGTGCTGCGACGGCGCGCCGGCCATGTGGAGGTAAATGACGCGTTTCGCCTTGGCGGGAAATTGCGGCGGCATCGTCCCCAGCGGGTTGGCGGCATCCCGCGTGAAGGTTTCCGGGCTGCCCCAGGCGCGGCCGGTAGCGGCGGCCAGCCACATCGCGCCGAGTCCGGTGGTGCATTTCGAGAGGAAATGCCGGCGGGTCACGTGCTCGAGCCGCGCGTGCGTCAGGCGGGATTGGATTTCAGAATTCATGGCAGGTCTAGCGGTTGAGCGCGGAGTCGAGGTTGAGAATCGTGTTGGCCACCAGCACCAGCGCGGCGGCGGCAGGAGTGGCGGCGAGTTTGGCGGCATCGGCCGGGGATTTCGCGAATTCCGCTTCGGCATCCGCCTGCAAGGCAGTGAGTTCCGCAAGCGTTTCCGGGGATGCCGTGCGCTGCGTGGCCAGCAAAATCCCGAATGCCAGCCGTTCCGCCGGATCCTCGGAATGCGCGGTCATCCGCGCCGCCAGACCCTGCGCCGCCTCCACAAATACCGGGTCGTTCAGCGTGACCAGCGCTTGCAGCGGGGTGTTGCTGGAAATCCGCCGGGCGCTGCACAAATCCCGCGTCGGCGCGTCGAACGTCAGCAAGCCGGGGTAGCCGCTGGTGCGCTTGCTGTAAGTGTAAATCGCCCGCCGGACGCGGTCCTCGCCGGTCGATTCCGTCCATTTCGCACCGTTGTAAACCGACCGCCAGATCCCCGCCGGCTGGGGCGGAAATACCGGTTTGCCGAACATTTTCGGCGAGAGCTGTCCGGCCACCGCCAGTGCCTGATCACGCATCATTTCCGCCGTCAGCCGCAAGCGCGGGCCGCGGGCAAGCAGCCGATTGCGCGGATCGCGCGCGACGAGTTCCGCCGACGCGCGATGAGTCTGCCGGTAGGTCGCCGAGAGCACGATTTCCCGCAGCAGCGATTTCACGGACCAGTGGAAATCGTTCTCGAACCGCAGCGCCAGGTGGTCGAGCAGCGCCGGATGGCTCGGCCGCGCGCCGGAGGTGCCAAAATCCTCCATCGTTTCCACGATGCCCGTCCCGAATAGCTCGCCCCACAAGCGGTTCACCATCGTCCGCGCGGTCAGCGGATTCGCCGGGCTGGCAATCCAGCTCGCCATTGACAACCGGTCCATGCCATCCTGCGGCGCACCATTTGCCAGAAGTTCCGGCACGCCGGGCTTCACGATTTTGCCCTTGGTCAGGCGGTTTCCGCGCTCGAAAACCCGCGTTTCGCGCGGCGGTCGCGCCACCAGCACCGGCACCATCGTCCCGGCGATTCGCCCATATTTCGCCGCCGCCGCCTCGCGGGATTTCCATAAATCCAGCCGCGCCGGATCAGCCGCCAGCGCCGTCCACGCGGGATCCTCCGTCAGCCGAATCGCGAACCGCCGCACCGGCGTTCCTTGCGAGCCAGCGGTCGAGCCATTCTGCTTCATCGCAATCTCCAACCGCCCTCCAGCCACCGCCGCGACCGGGTTTTCCGACACGAAGACAAACCAGCGCGGACCTTCAAGTTTGGGAAATCCGCCGACGTTGCCGGTGGGCTGCGGGTCCTCCAGATCGCCCATGCGGTCGGCGAATACCTCCCTCATCGGGACCGCAGCGCGAGTGCCATCGGGGGCGATTTGCGTGACTGTGAACTTGCTTACCAGCGATCCGCGCTCCGGCCATTTTTTCGGATCGGCGCTATCCGGCAGGATTTCCAAGCGCAGCGCTGTGAAAGACTTGCCCGGCCCGGCGACCTTGTGGAGCGTTCCGACCGGCAGCGTCCCGGTGCTGGAAATCACGCCGTCCGCTAGCGCCAGAGTCCCATGATTGGGCGCGAATTCGTCCGGCGTGAAGGTCTCCCACGCCGTCGCCCTGGCAAGGGGACCGCCATCCGCATTCAGCCGCGCGCGCAGGTCGCGCATCTCGATTTCCAGCGCCGACGCCCGCTCCGCCGCAGCCGGGTCGGCGGGCACCTTCATCTTTGGCGCATCGTTGTCCTGATCGGCGTCCTTGG
>JBBSUD010000099.1:0-21992 GCA_038235225.1 Verrucomicrobiales bacterium | reverse complement strand
TATCGATTAGGAATCATGATGGTGTTCTCTTGCTCACCTATCGCGTCGATCCTGAAAAAGCGCCGCTCGTGGGACAGGCTCTAGGTAGATAGGCCAGGGTGGAAACGTTCGCGTGCCCTTGCATGTTCGACTGCCCGGCGAGGATGTAGATGAGCAGCTTTTTGCTGCCCTTGTCCGCCGCATCTACGCTCGCGCTAGTGCTGAAAACCAAGGCCGCCACTGCGGTTGCAGACAACAAATTCAAACTATTTCGATTGAGGTTCATGATGGACTGTGAGATGGATTGGTAGATTGGAGGAAAATGAATGCGCGACAAATTGGCTACGAACGACGAACGACAATTCATTCGCTTTTGAGACAGAATCTCCGCGACCCGGTGCGATATAGGGTTCGGTCATAGAAACGCGGACGTGATCGTTCTGCTTGATCCGCCAATCGCTAAGTTGCATGCGGGGGATGGTGAGAAGTTCAGCGTTCTCGACTGTGCCCGCGAGGTTGTGCTGCTCGGAGGGGTCTGTTCGCAGATCATGAAGATCCTCGATGGGACGCCGGGTATAGCTCCGATCAAGCTGCTTCGCGCTCATCGGTTTTCGACATCATCTTCCAGGATTTCCCAGAACGGGTGCGTGGCTAGTGGCTGCCGATTGGGATCGTCCGGATCGTAGCCGAACTGTTGGGTTATGAACGGGTAGCTGAGATTGAGGCTCAGGAAGTAATTGTGCGCGTGCGTGCGGATGTAGCCGTCCGGTGCCCGTTGGTTTTCCATGATTCAAAATTTTTGTCAGCTCCGGTGTGACTGCCTAGAAACCGCGTCCAGATGTTCGGTCTTTTCGTCTTTGAGCACAGGTAGAAAACTCCGGCCGTCGAAGTCTGCCGACGGCTTTAATAGAGGCGGGCAAAAGGTTAGCGAGACTGATCAAGGCATCGCTGGTCATCCATCATGATATAGATCATGGCATCGGATCGTTAATTCTGCGATGCTACCACGCGGACGAAGAGCGAAGGTTTGGCCAACAACACCGGGTCGAGCGTGGCGGTTATCGTTTCCACCGCGCCGGCAATGACGACGTTTTCCGTAGCGGGAGTGAATGTCGTCCAACCGTTAGCCGCCAGGGTGACCGACCACTCGTAGCGGTAGGTTGCCCCGGTCAGGATCGGGTTGCGGCGGGTGTACTGGAGCGTGCCGACGGTCCGATTGAGAGGAATGCTGATTGGCTTGAAGGAACTTGCACTGGTGGGGTCGAGACCCCAGAGGCGTTCGTGGTCGTTACTGAGTCCGTCGCCGTCAAGATCGGCATCGGGATTGACCAGGTTGGCAGTGGCCCACTGCGAACTCCAATCACCGTAGTCCGACGGCCTGCCATTAGGAAAATAGAGATTGATGATCTGCTGGGCTTGAGCGGAGGTCGCCGCGGCGAGGGCTGGATCGTAAGTGTCCCAGCGCCGGGCATGGTTGTTCTCCTCCGTGTATCCAGTAAGGAGAGGCTGGTGGCCCCACCATTTTGTGGCAAAAGTCCTGAAAGCGGCGTTGTCGGCAGGGATCAGCGATTTGTATTTTACGAGGGTATCGTAAATCAGGGCGGAGGCGGGCAGGTTCGCCGCGACTATGGAATTGTTCAACGTCGTGCCGCTGATAGGTGGAACGCCCCAGAAGTGGAAAAGCGGACGGATGTCGATGCCCACGTTGCGCGACAAGCGCAGCAGCAGGCTGTCCACGCCCGTGGATATCGCGACATTGTTCTCGGATTCCAAGTTCAATGAGTAGTAGTGGTCGTGCAGCCTCTCCCAGCCGAAGAGTCGGGCGATTTCGACAAACTTGGCGTGTCCCTTGAGTTGATACTGTTTCTCCACACCCTCCATTGCGATACCATCGACGAAGTGATCGCACATCATCCAGGCGATCGAGGTCGTGTCGAGAGTGGCATAGTTTGTATAACCTGTTCGTGATTTGCGAAACGCCTCGTCAAGGCTGTAGCCGAATCCCTGATTCCAGACGGGGACGTGCAGGAGGTTCACGACCGACTCCACCTCTCCGGGAAATTTAGGAAACAGGTAACCGTGGCCCAGCTCATGAAATTCATAGTCCGGTGCGAATTGGGGACCACGAACCAGATAGGAATTGGCGTAGCCGCCATAATTGTTACCGGGCGTGTAGGTATTGTTCACCGCCGGATAGCCCGGCGCATACGCACCCGAACGGATCAGGACATCCACCTGATTGTAGATGGTTTCCCGGCCTCGGTCGTGGGGGAAGCCCATCAAATCGTTGCAGATATCCGCAGCGAGATCCCAATCCGCCATCAGCTTCACGGGATCGTTCAGCGCGTAAATCCAACTGGTCGGCACTTGCATCATGACTTTTTCCGACTGGAAATCCGCCCACGGCGGCTGGCGGTGGCGCTCTATGTTCTGCCATTCGGCCAGCGTGGTTCGATCGAAACTTTTCGCGGAGAAGTAGGGTGAGCGAACCGCATTCTTGATCTGGACATTCACGATGCCGACATCCGAGTTGTATTGGGGCACCTCGACGTAGATCCCACCACCTAACGGATTGGCCACCTGGGTGTCGGTGGAAACGATGGGGTAAATCAAACTACAGCGGTCCAGCCGTTTGATGAAGGGTTTCCCGGTATAATCCCAGGAGTGGGCGCCGACGCGGATCCGATATCCCTTGCCGACCAATGATGAGGGCACGGTGACAGTGGCGATTGATCCGGGAGCGAGGTAAGTGCCGGTGGGTTTGGGCGATGGATGAGCCGAATCCTCGCCAAAGACCGATCTGCCAAAAGTGTTCAGATAATTGCCGTTGATGACGGCGGTTTGGATTTGATTCGGGTCGGCGGGAGGTGCGCATGCACCCGGGAAATTGGCCGAACTTCCGAATGCGAAGTGGTTCAACAATCCTGCCTGGTTCGCAAGGTTCGTGGAGGTGTAGGTCCAATCCACAATGTCCTGCATGATGGTGTAGATGGTATAGTGGATGTCATCGGTCACGAGAGCCCGGTCAGGCAGCACGCGTGCGACCCATAGTGGACCGAGCAATTCATCATAGGTTTGTATCAGGTCGAGGGCTGCCGCAATGGCGGAGGCGCTGCTGCCAAAACGTGACTGCTGCGCCACGATGGTCGCCTTGTGCGCCGCGATCTGGATGTCAGTCAATAGAGCAACACCGTTGACATGCGCTTTGAGTGCGGCAAGCGCCGCCAGTAGAGAATCGCTGTAGGAAGGTTTGAGGGCGAGCAGGATCGAACCATTGCGGGCGCTGGCGGACAGGGTTGCGCTGCCGGTGCCGGTTGGTCCGGGCGCTGCCTTCACCGCCCACGCCGCGCCTAACGAAGTGGCGTTGTTGCCGGTGCCGCTGCCGGTCACATCATAAAGTTCAGCTAGAGATCCACGTGAAGTGGTGGACCAGCCGGACCACGTCACTGAGTTGGTTCCGACCGCCATTCCAACCATCAGAACCACCGCGTTCGGCGATACGGTTGTCCTCTGGGCCGCCGGTCCCACGGTCACGGTCGAGGCGGTTGCGGAATAGATCGTGCTGTTCGTCGTATCGAAAGGTCCGCCAATCGTATCCACATCCGAAACCGCCATCATATTCCCACCGGCAACGGGAGAACCTCCACTCACCGCGAAGGTATAAGGTCCGGTCTCGGTAACGGTGGCCACCTTGTAGAGAACCGCCCCATAGTAAGAAGTGTTGTTGCCCAATTTACCCCCTGTGATCAAAGTCCAGCCGGAGGAGGTCGGATTGCCGGAAGTCGTACCAAACTGCGCGATGTTTGCGATGAGCAGGTCGCCGGGTTTGACCCCGGCTGGCAGGGTTAGGGTAAGCGTTGCACCAGAGCTGTTAGCCACCGGCGAAATCCCGCGCAAGGCCGGTGAAACGGAATCAGACAGGTAAACGACTAGGATCCGATCATCGACGGTGGCCGAAGTGCTGACCAAGGCATTGTTCGAGATATCAGTCAGGGTGGCACCGGCGGGGATTTGAAACCGGAGTGTTCCGGGATCGGTGGGGGTGACGGACACGGAGAAAATTCCAGGGGCTGTCTCAGTGATCGATCCAATGCTGATGGCCGAAGTCCCGGCGTTGGAGAAGTCAGAGGCGGACACCGTGCCACCGTCCATGTCCTCATTGAAGGTCACCGTGTAGATAATAGCTGTGTTTGCGGCAATTGGTCGGCCACTTCTGTTATCGGCGAATGAGACCAGGGTCGGTGGAGTCACGTCGCCAATCACGTTGAGCGTGCCGGTTCCGATGATTTGGGCGATCCCGGTGCCGGACGCCGGATTACCAAGGGCCTTGTAAACTCCGTTCGCCATCGGAGTGGCATCGATGAAGAGTTTCTCGATGGTATCCGTGCCGGAAAAGTTCAACTCAAGTGCCGCCCCGGTGGTGGCGATGGTGACAACGGACGCATCGTTGTTAGGATTTGGATTGTTGAGCTTGAGCGTGCCGGTGGAAACGATGGTATCTCCGGCGTAAGTGGGAGTGACGGTCAACGTCAGGCTGCCCGCACCCTGCTTAACGAGCTCCCCGCTCCCACTGATGCCGTAGCTGATGGTGATATTGTCGCTGCGGTTGTATGCCAGCGTGGCGTCGTTGGTGATACCAGACGTGGTGAGCGAACCCGTTGCGGCGCCATTGCCAAGCTGTAAGGCACCACCGCTGATCGTGGTGGGACCGGTATAGGTGTTAGCTCCAGTTAGGATCTGCAGGCCCGCGCCGCTCTTGGTGAGCGTGGTGCCCGTGGCGAAGTTGGCGATGATGCCGGAGTAATTACAGGTTTGCCCGGTGCCGGGATTGAGGGTGAAGCCGGTGACGGCGGTGGCTGCGAGATTGGTCTCGTTGTTGCCACCGGAGCTTGCGGTGAATGCCGAACCGAGAGTCCGGCTACCCTTGAGGCCTCCGAAGGTGGGACTGGTGGCTGCGCTTTCCCCGGTAATTTTGCCAGTGGCGGTTCCTGCGGCGAGGGCGAAAGTGCCGCCCGCAGCACCGACGTCGAGGGCGCTGTTTTGCAGGGCGAGATTGTTGCCGATCACCAGCTTGGCGGCGGTAGGCAGTGTAGTGTCCCCGGTGAAGGTGTTAGCAGCAACAAGGTCCACCCGACCGCCGATTACGAGGCCTTGGCTACCTGACTGGGCTTGAAGGATGCCGAGCAGCCCAGAGGCAGCGGTGCTTCCCAAGCGGAACGCGTCGCTTGCGGGCGTGATCATGCCGCTGTATTCGCATTTCGCCCCGTTACTCGCATAGTTGCCGAGGAAGGCGTTGGGAAGATTGGCGCCAGCGCTTCCGCTGAGATCAAGGTTGTTGGCTGTTGTTCCAGTCATCACCGTGATTGCGCTGCTGGTTTCTACGAGACGGCTGAGGAAGGCGTTATCAAGGGCGTTGCGCCTCACGCTGGAGTTGGCCGCGACGCTGATGTTGCGTCCGCTGCCGCCGCCGAAGCCGGCGAGGCTGATGCTGCCGAAATCTACCAAGCCGCCGCTGACGGAAGTGGTGCCAGTGTAGCTGTTCGCGCCCGTTAGGAAGAGCCGGGCGGCTCCCGTCTTGGTGAGTCCCGAACTGCCGGTGAGGACGGAGCTGATCGTGCCGTCCGCAGTCATGGCAATGGCCGCTCCCGGCACGAGGGTAATGATGCTGCCGCTGATGGTGTAGGCGGCCCGCGGGAACTGCAATCCGCCGACCGTGACGGGGGTGGCCAATGTCACCGTGAGGGCTGTGGTTCCGGTTCCGCCAAAGATGGCGGTGTCGTTGTTAGCGTTGTTCCAGAAGACGTGTGGCGAGGCTCCCGCGTCCCAGTTCAGCAGGGTCGTGTTCCATGTGCCCGCGCTGCCGGAGCTGGTGCCGTCGCCGTTGGTCAAGATATTGGTGGTGCCGCCGTCCCAGTAGAGACTGGAGGCGAGGGCGGGCGTGATGAGGGCGCATGCAACTGCAGCGATTGTGCAGAGCGTTGATTTCGGTGTCATGATGGCTTCCAGTGATGATAAATAAGTTCTAGCAGATGAGCGGGAGTTCACGGCGCAATTACAACCCTGAGGTGGGCGAAGAGTCTGCCACCGGGTGCCAGTGATTTGGGAATGCTGACGACCACGGTGTGGAATCCGGCGGCGGGCACGGCGCTGGCGTCGATGGTGACGCCGTTCACGCCGTTGGATGCCGTTGCCCAGCTATTGAGGACGAGGCTTGAGCCATATTCCACTACGATGGTTGTATTGGGATCGGCATTCGCAACATCACTCCGACGAAAGGTGAAGATAGCGTTGCTAGAATCAGCGTTGTTCAAGGCCGGCGTCAGAACGGCATCGTCGCTGCTTTTGGTCGGGTCGCCACCTACAACCCACTCGATGCCGGTTTCCAGTCCGCCGCCGTCGAAGTCGAGCGAGGCGGTGCTGTTGCTCAGGGTGCCTTGGAAAGGCCCGCTGGCCCAGGCGGCGTATGCGCTGCTGCTGCCCGTGCCTAGCAGGTCGATCATGGCGCGACCTGCCGCATCACCGACGAGCATGAAGGTTTCGGCATTTCGGTTGTAGTGATAGCCTTGTGAGGGATCAGGCGAAATCGCCCCGATGCGCCAGTATCCGCGCGTATCTACGGTCTTTACGTTTCCTTGGAACCCGGGATGTTTGACCGGGTCGCTGACTGCCAATTGGGCGTTGATAACAGTCAATGTATTGCCTGCCGCAGCCGGGCCGTCGAAGCCGCTAGCGGCGATGACGAAGGGGACGTTAGGTGCATTGAACTCGGTGCGGATGGCCTTGATGTAGTTGACCAGATTCATTTCGTAGCGATCCACATAAGTCTGAAAATTCGCGCCCGCTACAATGTCGTTGTAGCCCTGAAACCAGACGAACCCGGCGATGACATAGCCCTGTGCGGCATATTGCGGATACTGGGTGCTGAAGTTGTTGAGGACACTCTTCGCCGCAGCAACTGTTTTATCATACTGTTCACCGCCCGTGGTGCCGTCGGGAATTGGCGAAGTTCCGACCGCCCAGCGCGGGGGCGAAACACCATAGCCAGCGTAGTTGAATCCGGCGCTCACATAGGATGGGCTTCCGAGCGGCAGCAATTGGTAGCCGAGGTTCTTGCCGCCTTCGGAGGTTTTGAGCAGCAGCACGGGTTCGTCGTGGTAGTAGCCCATGATCTGGCCGAAGCCGAGTTCGGGTCCGATTGACCCTGTGCCTCCTCCTTGGCCCGGGGCGAGTGGCCCTGCGGCCGTCGCGGCGACGACTCCTTTGTAAGTCACGTCATTGCGCGGCAGCCAGTTGGTGCCGGCGACATCAAGCAAGTTCGGAAATTTACCATCCTGTTTGCTGATGGTGGCGAGCGTGCCCAGTGTGCCGATGGGGTCAACGTTGCCTTGGCCGACCATGTTGGACTGGCCCATCATGATGAACACTTTCACCGGCTTATTGGTCGAGCCGATCGAGCTATCCGGCTTGGGCAAAGGATAAGGAACCTTCGGTTTACTGTTAGCGTCGGTGGGATTTGTGTAACAGGCCTGTACCTCGTACCAATCCCCAACGTTGTCATGGTCGCTATCTTTATCGAGCGGGCTGGTCCCGGTGTTAGCGGCGCTCACATAGGTGCCCGTGTTCGTTTCAACGCCGTCTGTGAGACCGTCGCCGTCGGTATCGGATTTTACTGGATTGGTGCCGGTGTTGTTGCTGCTGACCCAGGTTCCGGTGTTTGTTTCGACTCCGTCGGAGAGGCCGTCACCATCGGTGTCGAACTTGGTGGGGTTGGTCGGTGGCCGCAATCCGGCACCGGCAACTTCGGGACCGTCGTTGAGGCCGTCGCCGTCGGTGTCAGCAATGTTGGGGTTGGTGCCGAGTTGATATTCCTGCCAGTTGGTCAGGCCGTCGGGTTCGAGGTCGTCGTTCCGATTGAGGGCTGTGGCGGAAGGTGGAGTGGTATGGGCAAGCTCGTAGGTGTCTGGAAAGCCATCGTCGTCGGCGTCCAAATCGACCACGGTGATGCTGCCGGTACCGGCAATGAATGGGGATGTATTGGTACTGTTGTAAACACCTGCGGACTTGGCGACGCCGTTGAGAACGAGCGTGGTGACTTGGACGGTGCCGGAGAAATCGAGTCGCAAGGTGGCCCCGCTGTCGATGGTCACGGGTGCCTCGAGCGCGAGGTATGGCTGGCTGATGGCAAGCGTGCCAGCTTTGACGGCGGTGGCTCCCGTGTAGCTATTGGTGGTCGTCAAGCCTCCGGTGAGGGACTGTATTCCATCGCCCGTCTTGGTGAAGGTCGTGGCGGGTGCGAAGTCGGCGATAAGGCCGGAGTAGGTGCAGGATTTGCCAGCGTCCACATTCACTGTAAAGCCGGTGATTTGGTTCGCAGCTAGATTTGTCTCGTTGTTTCCCCCGGAACTTGCGGTGAATGCGGAACTGAGGTTTCGGCTGCCTTTCAATCCTCCGAAAGTGGGACTGGTGGCCGCGGACTCCCCGGTGATTTTGCCACCGGCATTTCCTGCTGCTAGAGCGAAAGTGCCGCCACTCGTGCCGACGTTGAGGGCGCTATTCTGGAGGGCGAGATTGTTGCCGATCACCAGCTTGGCACCGGTCGGTATCGTGGTATCGCCGGTGAAGGTATTGGCAGCAACCAAGTCCAGCCGACCGCCGACGATGAGGCCTTGGCTGCCTGATTGGACTTTCAGGATGCCGAGCTGGCCGGAACTGCTGGTGCTACCCAAGCGGTAAGCGTCGATTGCCGGCGTGATGACGCCGTTGTACTCGCATTTCGCCCCGTTGCTTGCATAGTTGCCGAGGAAGGCGTTGGGGAGGTTGGCTCCGGTGCTGCTGCTGAAATCGAGGTTGTTGGAAGTTGTTCCAGTCATCACCGTGATTGTGCCGCTGGTTTCCACGAGGCGATTGAGGAAGGCGTTATCGAGAGTGTTGCGCCTCACCCCACTGTTCGCGGCGACGCTGATGTTACGCCCGCTGCCTCCGCCGAATCCGGCGAGGCTGATGGCTCCGAAGTCAACGATGCCGCCACTCACGGAAGTGGTGCCAAGGTAGGTGTTGTTCCCCGTTAGGAAAAGGCGACCGACTCCCGTCTTGGTGAGTCCGGAACTGCCGGTCAGCACGGAGCCGAGCGTGCTGTCCGCAGTCATGTCAATGAATGCTCCCGGGGCGAGGGTGATGGTGCTGCCGCTGATCATGTAGCCGGCCTTGGTGAACCGCAGCCCTCCGACGATGATGGTGCTTCCAAGCGCAATTGTGCCAGCGGTCCCCCCGCCGAAGATGGCGATGTCGTTGTTGGTGTTATCCCATGCCACATGAGGCGAGGCTCCAGCGTCCCAGTTGAGCAGACTCGTGTCCCACGTGCCGGCGCCGCCGGTGCTGATGCCGTCCCCGTAGGCTCGAATGTCGAGAGTGCCGCCGTCCCAATAGAGACTGGAGGCGAGGGCGGGCGTGATGAGGGCAAACGCAACTGCGGCAATTCTACAGGGCGTAAATTTCGGTTTCATGATGAGTTCCACTAATGATGTACAGTTTAATGAGTATTTGATTTTCTTGGAGATCGCCAGTTTTGTGGCCGAAGCCAAGCTCCGGGCCGATGGTGGTGGACGAGACACCGTAACCCGCAGTTAGATCAACCCTCGATCAAAACGTCGCCGGTGCGCGCGTAGTTGCTGCGCTCGGGGTGAATCCAGGCATCGTCCCGCTATGCCCAGCCGCCTCCGGGGTTCTTGAGGAACCGGCATTTCCCGGTCGGGTCGTTGGCCGGCGCCGTGATATATTCAAGGATATCTTGGGTCGTGACTGGAGAAATCCCGCCTCGACCTTCTGTGTTAGACTGGCCGGCCATGAGAAAGATTTTCACCGGGCTGGTGCCCGGCTGCTGGGCGGCGTAATTGGGTCAGTCATAATTGGGGCCAGTCCTTGGATTTACGTGTTTTCTCATGCTTTTGAGGATTCTCCTGCCTGCTGGATCGCTGCGTAGGTAATGCACATGCTTGCTTATGGAGGCAGGGTGTCCCATTGCCAGGCGGGAGGCGAGATTTTTTGGTGGGTGGTGACCCGCGCTGAAGCGCGGGTTTACGTTCGGTTGCCGCTGGCGCGGCAGAGATTATTCCATGCGAAACATCGGTTTGATGACGCTTGGCTCCTATCGACGGATCGGCGCATCAATGAAGGGATGCCAGCGGGACCGGGAAACCGAACACCGCTGGCGTCCCTCAGGGATGCGGGTCAGGTGGGGAAGGAACCGGTGGTGTCGCTGCGCTCAATCGCCGGCTAACGGCTGTTAATTCTTCGGATTCAAGAAGCCGGTTAGAATTGGAGATTACCTTCTGCCGGCAGCAAAATCCAACGACTTGATTTCCTCAAATCTTCGTGTGCTGCCATACAATTACCGGTGGATTGGCTTCTCTGAACGACGGAATGGTAGCTTTCGTCCCGCCGCGAGGACGTGAGCGATTTCATACCCTGTCGCAGATGTCGCGATGACGCCGCTTTCCGGGGATTGCCCTGCTGGGCGGGGCGTGACAGGGTGGGCGGATGACATCGCTGCAAGGCAAGACGCTGCTGGTGACCGGGGCTTCCAGCGGGATTGGCCGGGCGCTTTGCGACATGCTGGTCCACCGGGGGGCGAACGTACTGGGCGTGACGCGGCGCCCGAACCTGCTGCCGGATTACATCTCGCCGGTCGTCGCGGACCTGACGCAGCGGGAGCAGATTTCCGGGATTTTCAGCAATCTGGGGAAGATCGACGGCTTGGTGAATTGCGCGGGGACGGCGTATTTGTCGCGGATCAGCGACGGCAATCCGGCGGATTGGGAGGAGATGTGGCGGGTGAACGTGATGGCGCTGGCGCTTTGCTGCCAGCTCTCGCTGAAGCATTTCCCGGCGAGCGGCGGGCGCATCGTGAACGTTTCCTCCATGAGCGGCCACCGGGTGCCGCCGACGGGCGGATTCTACGCGCCAACGAAGTTCGCCGTGCGCGGCATCACGGACGCGCTGCGGCTGGAGCTGAAGGCGGCAAATGTGCCCATCCAGGTGGCGTGCGTCTCGCCGGGCTTCGTGGACACGCCGCTGCTGGACCAGTATTTCCTCGGCCGCGAGGCCTCGCTGGCGCGGACGCGGGAGGCGATGAAAATGCTGGAGCCGCGCGACGTGGCCTGGTTCATCCTGACGATTCTGGAGGCGGCGCCGCATGTGGAAGTAAGCGACATCCTGATCCGCAGCGCGCAGCAGCAGATGTGAGGAAATCCTGCCGATGTCCTCGCTCCGAATGATCGTCCGGACCGCCGCCGCCCTCGTGGCGCTGGCGCTCGTTTCCTGCATCGACGGGCGCGAGGAATACTGGCTGGAGGCGGATCGCAGCGGCCGGGCGGAGGCGACCTACAGCTTCCCGGCGGCGGCGGCGCGGATGCAGGGCGGCGCGGCTGGCGTGGAAAAGGCGTTGGCTGGATTTCTCGCGCGAACGCCGGCGATCACCCGTTCCAGCTTCGAGGTAACCACCGCGGGCGACCGGATGACGGTGCATGTGGCAGCCGCTTTCGACTCGGTGCTGGAGCTGCGGAAGGTGGGGAAAAGCGGTGCGATGAACGCGCTGCCTTCGGTGGCGAGGGGCCTGACGGGCGATTTCTCCGCCGCGCGCGACGGGCGGCAGTTCACGGTGACGCGGACGATCCGGGCCGGGGACGCGCTGCCGGGCGCGAGCTGGCTACCGGCCTCGCGGTTGGCCGGGCACGCGCTGACTTACATCGTTCATTTGCCGGAGGCTGCGGGGAAATCGAACGCCACACGCACGGCGGACGGCGGGCGCACGCTTGTCTGGGAAATCCCGCTGGCGCAGGCGGTACGACGGCCGGTGAGCACGGAATTCACCGCGCCGATCCCGATTTCCCGCGGCATTTGGGCGGGCTTGGCGGCTGGCGGATTCGCGCTGTTGCTGGCGCTGGGCTGGCTGGCGCGGCGGCTGGCTGTGGCTGGACACCGCCGGGCCGCGCGCCTATAGCCCGCCCGCCACGCGAGAAATTTCTCCAGAACATGTCCGCCGAATTCAAAGACTACTACCAAACCCTCGGCGTCGCCCGGGACGCCACCGCTGCCGAAATCAAGAAAGCGTTCCGCAAGCTCGCCCGCACGCACCACCCGGATGTGGCCAAGGACAAGGCCGGGGCGGAGGTGAAATTCAAGGAAATCAACGAGGCCAACGAGGTGCTCGGCGACCCGGAAAAGCGCAAAAAATACGATCGGCTCGGGGCGGATTGGGATAATCCGCAGCGCGGCCGGCCGAGTCCAAGTCAGGGCGGCGGCGGCGGGCAGGAGTTCAATTTCGGCGGCACCGGCTTCAGCGATTTCTTCGAGCAGTATTTCAGCGGCGGGAGCCGTTACGGCTTTGGCGATGAGGCATTTGCCGGTGGTGGCAGGCCCGCGCCGGGACGCCGGGGGAACGACATCGAGGGCGACATCCTGGTCACGCTGGAAGAGGCGATGGAGGGCGCCGTCCGGTCGATTTCCCTGCAAATGAAGAACCCGCGGACCGGCCGCGCCGAGACGCAGACGTTCAAGGTCCGCATCCCGCCCGGCGTGACCGATGGCAAGCGCATCCGGGTTCCCGGGCAAGGCGAGCCGGGCGCGGGCGGCGCGGCTGCGGGCGATCTCTACCTGCGCGTCCGCCACGCCGCCCACCCGGATTTCCACACCGAAGGTGCGGACCTTTACCACGAGCTGGAACTCGCGCCTTGGGACGCCGTGCTTGGCGCGGATTTGTCGGTGCCGACGCTCGACGGGCCGATCAAGCTGCGCGTGCCCGCCGGCAGCGAAATCGGCCAGCAGCTCCGGGTCCGCGGTCGCGGGCTGCCGAAGAAATCCGGCGAGCGCGGCGATTTCTACGCCACCATCGCGATCCGTCTGCCCGGCGTGCCGGACGCTGCCGAGCGCGAGCTGTGGGAGCAGCTCCGCAGCATTTCGACTTTCAACCCGCGCGCTCAGCCATGAGCCAGCCGCCAGACCAATCCACGGGCCGGTATTCCTTGGAAATCGTTGAGGAAATCACCGGCGTCGCGTCGCAAACGATCCTGCATTACCAAGAGCACGGGCTCGTTCACCCGGCCGGCGACGGGGAGGATTTCGGCGACGATGCCATTCATACGCTCCGCCGCATCGAGCACATCCGCCAAGCCTGTGAGGCGAATCTTGCCGGCGTGAAGCTCATTCTCGGCCTGCTCGAACGCGTGGACCGGTTGGAAATCGCCCTCCGCGAGCGGCGCTGACTCGTGGCGGCGGTTTCCATCCGCCAAGCCCCGCGAAATTCCCCCTAATCCCCTAGCCTTCTCAGCCGTTCCCAACGGGCATGTCGAACCATTCAGCCCTCGCACTCACCGGCGCCGCATTCATTTCCGTAGCGGGAACTTTAACCGCCCAGGAAATCCTCAATCCCCCGCCAGTTGTCGGCGAGGTCACCGTGAGCGGGGCCGGGCTGGCGGAGGAAGTGCCGGATGGCGCGTTCGGCGAACCGTCTTGGGTGCGTCAGCGGCGCTTCAGCCTGACGCGGATTTACGTCCAGAAGGATCCCGGTGAAATCGGCGTCGAGCAATGGTGGCGGACGCGCTTTTACGATGGCGGCCGCGTCACCCAGCGGCTCCAGACCGAGGTGGAAATCGGCCTGCCGTATCGGATGCAGCTCGATCTCTACGAGAAAATCATCCACGACAACGAGGGCGGCGGCTGGAAGCAGGACGAGGTCTCCGTGGAACTGCGCTACGCCTTCGCGGATTGGGACGAAATCCCCGCCAATCCCGCGCTTTACCTCGAATACGCCTTCGCCCACGACGGCCCGGACATTCTCGAAACGAAGCTCCTTTTCGGCGGTGATTTCCGGCGCGGCTGGCATTGGGGCGCGAATGTCATCCTTGAGCACGAGCTTTGGGACGAGCAAACGAACGAATACGCCATTGCCGGCGGAATTTCCAAGTCATTGATCGACAGCAAGCTATCATTCGGCGTGGAGGGTAAGGCGGGATGGGTCCGCGGCGATACGACCGAGGTCACGCTCGGCCCCTCGCTCCAATGGCTGCCGACCGAGAACACCCACCTCGACGCCGTGGTGCTGGGCGGCCTGACGAATTCCGCGCCGAATGCCGAGTGCTGGCTGATCTTCGGCTTCGATTTCGGCGGTGGCGCTCGCGGTGGCGGCTATAAGCCGACCAATCTGGGAGGCGGAAATTGATTTCCCGAGCAGCATGAAGCCGGCTCCGCGACCGCCCGCCGCCGTCCCTCAAGGCGCGCGGGAAAAGGCCGATCCGCCGAGGCAATCGCGCCGCGCAGGTGGTTTGGTCGGGTCGATCGCGCTGCATGCCGTCGTCATCGCTGCGGCCTGTGCGATTTACGGGAATGCCGTGGGTGACGGAGGGAAATCCGGCGAAAATGCCGACGCGGGCCCTTTCCTGATGTCCGCGCCGGCCGCCGTGGCGTGGGGGAAATCCATCGGCATGCCCGCGCTGGCGACAAGGCGCGCGCCAGTCAGCCGGGCGGTCGCGGTGGATTTGCCGGGCTCGCCGGCGATGTGGACGGCGGCCGGGAAATCGCTGGAAATATTCCCCAGTTCGACCGGCTATTTTGCGCCCGGCAGAGCCTCCGCTCCGGGGAATTCCGATTCAAAAAAAGCCCGCCGGAAATCTGCGCCGCGACCGCAGCACACCCCACCCCATCCGCTCGCCTCGCCACCGCCGGCCTACCCGCGCTCCGCCCGCAGAGCCGGGATTTCCGGCACGGTGGCGGTGCTTGTCCAAGTCCATGGCGACGGTGCCGTGGCCGGCACTTCGATTTACCGCGGCAGCGGGGATGGCGCGCTCGACCAAGCAGCGGCGGCGGCCGTGCGGAGATGGCGATTCTCGACGACGCCGGGGCTGGCGGCCGGCACCACCATGACGGTAATCGTGCGGGTCCATTTCGCGCTTTGAGCCATGGCCGGGGAAATTTCGTGCATCCGCACGGCCGATCGCGCTAGAACTCCGGTCTCAACTCCGTTCCAGCCCCATGCCACGCGTCACGATCACCGTCCCCGATAGAACCGCCCAGCCATACCGCTTCCAGCTCGACCGGAAGGTGGTCACCCTCGGGCGCGGCGAGGAGAACGACATCATGATCGATTCCGGCTCCGTTTCGGTCCACCACGCGGAAATGCGCCGGGTCGATGGCGGTTACGAACTCCACGACACCGGCTCGACCAATGGCGTGAAGCTCGATGGCGAACGGTATTCAAATCTCCCGCTCCGCAACGGGATGACCGCCCACATTGGCGACGCCGCGTTTGATTTCCTGCTCTCCGACGAGGAATTATCCGTGCTTTCAGGCGAGAAATCCACCGGTGTCACGCCGGTCGCCCGCGAGTCCGATCTGCCGCCCGCGCCGAAGCCGCCGGCCCGCCAGGTCTATGCGCCGGCGCGGCAGGAAGGTGGCGGATTTATCGCGATTCTCCTGTTCCTCATCCTCGCTGCCGCCGCTTTCTTCGCCGGACTCGCGGTGCGCTACCAAAAGGAGACGGGCGGCTCGCTCATCCACGCGATTTCCTCCAAACCCGCCGTCGCACCCGCTCCGGCGCAACCTGCTCCGGTCCTGCCAGCGCCGGAAGCCAAGCCGGCGGAGTGATTTCGCCTGAAATGCCCCGCGCCGGGTGCCTCGCATTGCATTGCGCACGAGCCAGCCGCCGCCGGGTCGGGCCAATCCCCTAGCCGGCCTTGGGAATCCGGCATTTCGCCGGAGGCATGCCGGTTGCTAGGCCGCTGGGGTCATTCCTGCCGAATGACGCACCAACCAACACCAACATCATGAAAACCACGATCCTCCAAAGCCTCGCCGTTCTCGGCTTCGTCGTCGCCCTCACCAACTGCACCGCCTACGTTGCTCCCCCATCGCCGACCACCACCTCCTCGACGACCTCCACCGCCACGGACACGATGTATGCGCCCAGCACCATGACCACGAAGAGGACCACCACCACTTACTGACCTTCGCAGATTGTGAAACGCGCGCGGCGGGAACGATTCCCGCCGCGCTTTTTTGTGCCGGCTTGGCTGCTTGATATCCCGGCCGATCCCGCGAGGCTGGCCGCCGCCATGAGACCCGCATCCATTACGGCCATCCTGTTATCGCTCGCTCCGCTGCACGCCGCCCCCGTTACCGCGCCGGTGCCGAACCGCGCGCCGCTCCAGCCTGCCAGCTTCGCCGCCCTGCCGCTCGGCAGCGTGCAACCGGCCGGCTGGCTCAAGCGCGAACTCGAAATGCAGCGCGACGGCCTGACCGGCCACGCGCCGGAGTTGCTCGACGCCGTCAAGGACGACAGCGCCTGGCTCGGCGGCAAAGGCGAGGATTGGGAAAAAGGCCCCTACTACGTCAAAGGCCTCATTCCCCTCGCCTGGGAGCTGGACGATGCGGATCTTAAGAAGCGCGCGAAGAAATGGATCACCGCCGTCCTCTCCAGTCAGAGCGACGACGGCTCCTACGGCCCGGCCAGCAACGACGACTGGTGGCCGCGGATGGTGGTGAACTATTTCCTGCGCGATTTCCAAGAAGCCACTGCCGACAAGCGCGTCATTCCGTTCCTCACGAATTACTACCGCTACATGCTCGGCTCGCTCGACGGCCGCCCGCTCCAAAACTGGGGCAAGGCCCGCGCCGGCGACGAGATCGACACCGTGCTCTGGCTCTACAACCGCACCGGCGATGATTTCCTGCTCACGCTCGCCGACAAGCTCGCCAAACAGGCCTACCCGTGGGCGGAAATCTTTACGAAAAACACGTTCCTCGACTACGGCGCGGATTTCCAACCGAAGCACAACGTCAACATCCCGCAGGCGCTCAAGATGCCGGCCGTGTATTCCCAGCGCTCCGGCTCCGCGGCGGACCGGCAGGCTTATTTCAAAGGCGTCGCTAATCTCGACCGCGACCATGGCCTCGCCGTCGGCATCAATGCCGGCACCGAGCAGCTTTCCGGCGCGTCCACCACCGAGGGCTACGAGCAGTGCTCGATCGTCGAGCGCATGCTCAGCGACGCTACCGTTTTGCGCGTCCTGGGCGACGGGGAAATCGGCGACAGCCTGGAGCGCATGGCCTACAACGCCCTGCCCGGCTCGCTCTCCGAGGACATCCACCAGCACGTTTATTACTCCATCCCGAACAACGTCGCCGCCATTCGCGGCGGGAAGGGCTTCAATCAGGATTATGCGAATGCCACCACGCCGTCCCACATTTCCGGCTTCGTCTGCTGCTGCTACAATTTCCACCAAGGCTGGCCGAAATTCGTCCAGAACATGTGGGCCGCCGCGCCCGGTGACGGTCTCGCCGCGCTCGCCTACGGACCCAGCGTCGTCACCCGGGAAATCGGCGGGACGGCCGTCACCATTTCGGAAAATACCGGCTATCCCTTCGCCGAGACCATCGCGCTAAAGCTGACCGCCGCGAACGACGTCACCTTCCCGCTGTCCCTGCGCATTCCCGGCTGGTGCCAGGCCCCGGAAATCGCCGTGAATGGCGAATCCGTCCCCGCCGCCAAGGCCGGGGAGTTTGCGAAAATCGACCGCACGTGGAAATCCGGCGACGAGGTGAAAATCAAGCTGCCCATGCCGATTCTCGCCCATCGCGGCGTCGTTGGCAGCGTCTCCATCAGCCGCGGCCCGCTGGTTTTCTCGCTCGGCGTCCCCGGCGATAAAGTGCCGTTCGAGCAAGCTCCCGTGCCCGGCTTCGAGTCCTACGAAATCCGCCCGACCGGCGCTTGGAACTACGGCCTCGTGCTCGATCCGAGAAATCCAGCCGCCAGCATCCGCGTGAAATCCGGAGAGATTGGCGACCATCCGTTCACGCGCGGCGAAACGCCCGTCCGGCTCATTGCCAAGGCAAAAAAGGTCCCGGGCTGGACGCTCGCGCCCGGCGGACTCGTCGCCTTCGACCCGCCGGTCAGCCCGGTCGAATCGTCGGAGCCGGTCGAGGAAATCGAGCTCGTGCCTTACGGCGCGGGCATGCTGCGCGTCACCAGCTTCCCGCTCATCGGCACGCCCGCGGCCGCTCCGAAGACCTGTTCCGACGATTTCGCCGATGGCGATTATCGCGGCTGGATCACCTACGGCGGCGGCTGGCACGCCCGCGACGGCGCGCTCCACCTCAACACCGGCGAGAGCGGAAACGCCGGCTCCAAGGCAATCGTCCCCGCCACCGATTTCGCCAACCTGCTCTTCCAAGCCGAAGTCACGCTCGATGAAATCGGCGACAGCGGCCTGATTTTCCGCGTCTCCGATCCCACGATCGGCGCCAATGCCTACCGCGGCTACTACGCCGGCATCAGCGCCGAAAAGGGTCATGTCATCTTCGGCAAAGCCGACTACGGCTGGACCGAACTCAAGACCGTGCCGATGGAAATCGATCCGGCCAAACCGCACGTCATCCGCGTCGAGGCAAAAGGCGAATCCATCCGGATTTTCGTCGATGACATGAGCAATCCCGTGCTCGAAGCCACCGACGCCACCTTCCAGCACGGCGCCATCGGCGTTCGCCGCTACACCACCCGCGTCAATCAGAACCGCGCCGCATGGTCCACAATCCGGGCGAAGGAATTCTGAAACCGGCTCCGCGCCGTCCCGGCCCTCCCGCGGCATGAACTTCGACCGCCTCGCGCCATTCTATCGGGCGATGGAATTCGTCACTGCCGGGCGGCGATTGCAGTGCTGCCGGCTGGCGTTTCTGGCGGAAATCCCGCCGCCGCGGCGCGTGCTGCTGGCCGGCGAGGGCCACGGCCGGTTTCTCCCTGAATGCGCCCGGCGGTTTCCCGAGGCGGAAATCGTCGTGGTGGACATCAGCGCGCGAATGCTGGAAATCGCCCGGAACAAACTCCCCGGATCGCACCAAGTGGAGTTCGTCCACGCGGATTTCCTGAAGTGGAAGCCAGCGGCGGGCGGATTCGACCTGGTTGCCACCAACTTTTTCCTCGATTGCTTCGACGGGGACGCATTGCCCCAAGTGGTTGCCAAGCTCGCCCGGCTCGCCACACCGCAAGCCGGATGGCTGCTGGCGGATTTCGAAATCGCGCCGCACGGCATCGCCCGCTGGCGTTGCCGGGCCATTGTCGGCTCGCTCTACGCCTTTTTCCGCATCGTCTGCGGCCTGAAAACCCGCGCGCTGATTGCTCCCGATCCCGCGCTGAAACTGGCCGGATTCCACCGCCACCGCCGCCGGACCTGGGAATGGGGCCTCCTGAAAAGCGAGTGGTGGCGGCGGGAGTGAATGGCGACCAGCCCGCACCAAGCGGACATTCGTCCATGTTCATGCCGGATTTTCTAAGACAATTCAGAAACGCTCACAAATGAAGGGAAGAATGAGAACTCGAAAACTTGCGTTACGTCGGATGGATTTCCCAACCGTGAAATCCAAAGTCTATCAGACCGTCCTCGCGTTATCCGTGTTTCTATTCTCCTTCGCCGGAAGAGTGGAAGGCTTGACCGTGAAAAGCCGTGAGCAGGACGCCGCCATACAATGGACTCTCGCTATTCGGGAGTTCGTGAAAACACGGCAGCGCCTTCCCGAAACTTGGAGCGATCTGAGAGAGGTGGAAAATGCGCGATATTTTCTCAACATCGTCAACCAGCGCGA
Source organism: Verrucomicrobiales bacterium (assembly GCA_038235225.1). Taxonomy (GTDB): domain Bacteria; phylum Verrucomicrobiota; class Verrucomicrobiia; order Verrucomicrobiales; family Akkermansiaceae; genus Luteolibacter. The sequence goes on along the minus strand of JBBSUD010000099.1, from coordinate 2,387 downwards.
TCGGGGTTTTGAGACCGACCACCGGTTTCTGAATTCCTCAGTCTCAATCAACCTATCCGGAAAAAATTACAGATTGCTTGCGATGGGAGCGCGGACGGCTATTCCAAACCCAAAATACTCCAACCATGCCGATGTCAGAATGACGGTTCTCGCCTCGGATGATGGTGACATCCAACCCGCGTCCCTGTCTGAAACAACATTGGCAGCCGCGCTTCTCGAATCTGGTTCAAACCTGAAAAATTACACGGGCCTGTCGGGTGATTGGAAGCCTGAACCGGTCCTCAATGAGCAAGCCGTCAGTGCGCCAGCCCCGGAGAAAAATACGATTCACAACGAGTCCGATGGCGGAAGCCGGGACGATTTTCCGCTCCGAATTGGGAAGAGTTCCTGGAAAACTGAGGACTTCCTAATTGCGGCTTTGGTGTGGATGGGTGGGACGTTGGCTCTGGTGTTGGGCGCGATTTTCATCTGGAAAAGGAAGCGGAGTGAAGAGCGTTGACTTTTTGAGGTGTCGAGCCAGTTCGAGGCCGACACTGGGCCGAATGACGAACCAATTGATTGTGGTTGGTTGCACGATGATGATTGCGGGCGGGATCCGTGCCCGCACTTTCGAGACCCCCGCCCTCGGAGTTTCCAGAAACCTGACAATGATGAACTGGGAAGATCTTCTTCGGAATGGGACCGAAGTGCAGGAATCGTGGGAAGAAATTCCTTCGATCAAAAAGATGGAAGGCGATGTCATCTTGATAGGTCCGACCGAACTTGCGATTTTGAATACTTTAGCGCTTGCGCCGGGTGCCATGGAAATTCCTGCAATCGAACCCTGTTGTCTTGGGCGGGGTGGCGGCAGTCATTCTCGCGCTCAGCGTAGGGTTGGTGATCAGAAGACGATTCTGCGGCAGGAAAGACTGAGTTTCCACGGAATGCGGGTTAAGAGGTAATTATGAATAGAGTGAACTCTCATTTTGGAATTGGTCGCGGACCGCTTGGCCGGGGCCAGCGGTTTTTCCTGTTATTTTTGTTTCTCGTCTTTCAAGGGGGGCACGCGAAGTGAGCCGGAACCCGAAAATCGGGCCAGGGGCTAAGCTATGATTGTGGTGGCCGGGAGCGGGTATGAACCCGAACCTGAACCGCACAAAATGAAAGCAAAACGAAGAAGACACGAATCCCAATTCAAGGCCCGCGTCGCGCTGGAAGCGCTCAAGGGCATCAAAACCATCCAGCAAATCACCAAGGATTTCGACATCCATCCGGTGCAAGTCTCGGATTGGAAGAAAGCCATGACCGAAGGTGCCACCGGGATCTTTGGTTCCACGCGAGAGAAGGCCGAGACCGAGGATTTCGAGCGCCAGCGCGACGAGCTCCACGCCAAGATCGGGCAGTTGACCGTCGAGGTGGACTTCCTGCGAAAAAAGTCGAAACAACTCGGTCTGTGAGGGAGCGCACCGAGTTGGTCGAAAAAAATCATCCCAAACTGAGCATGAGAAAACAATGTGAACTCCTCAACGTCGCCCGCTCCACGGTGAGCTATCAGGCAGTGCCCGAGGACCCGGAGGACATCCGCATCAAACGCCTGTTGGACGAGATCTACCTGATCGATCCGTGCCTCGGCAGTCGCAAATTGGTGACGCTCCTCAAGCGCGATCACGGCGTGGACATCAACCGCAAGCGCGTGCAGCGGCTGCGCCGTGAGATCGGCCAGGAAGCGATCTGGTGCAAGCCGCGCACCAGCATCCCGGATCACGGCCACCGCAAATATCCCTACCTATTAAGGGATCTGACAGTCTCAAGACCCGATCAGGTATGGTGCACCGACATCACCTACGTGCCCATGCCCGGCGGCCACGCCTACCTGTGCGCCGTCATGGACTGGTATTCACGCAAGGTGCTGGGCTGGGCCGTTTCCAACACCATGGAAACCGGACTCTGCCTGGAAGCCTTGGAAAACGCGCTCACCGCCACCGGCCGGATCCCGGAAATCTTCAACACCGACCAAGGCTGCCAGTTCACCTCCGCCGAATGGACCGGACGCCTGCTAAATCTCGGCGTGAAGATCAGCATGGATGGCCGCGGGCGCTGGATGGACAACGTGTTCATCGAGCGGCTGTGGAGGAGCATCAAATACGAGGAGATCTATCTGTTCGAGCACGCCACTGTCCCGGCCTTGCGGGCGGGGGTGGGGAAATGGTTCATCCGCTACAACGACTGGCGGCCCCATGAGACCCTCGGCAACCTCACCCCTGCGGCGTTCTATCAAAAAGCCCACAGAGGCCCTCATGAGGCGTCTGGGGCGGCAAATCCGGAGGCCGCGTAAACCAGGGCATCCCCCCGGCGCGGCGAATTTGGGAAGCTTCCGTTCCAGGCGCAGCACTTCACTCCGCTACGCT
>JBBSUD010000098.1:0-22203 GCA_038235225.1 Verrucomicrobiales bacterium | reverse complement strand
TGGGCGCTCAGGAGCGGGCTTCGGCCCGTTTCCTCACGCGGGCTTGTCCCGCGTCTGTGCGGAACCGCCGTGTACGGACCCGTACGCACGGTGGTGTGGGACCCGTGGCTGGCTCTCCGAGTCAGTCACGGGGACCCGATTCGATTCTACGGTTTCGTCTTGGTATTCAGCCAGCTCTTATCTGGTATTAAAAATTCGAAATTTTCGACACTTTTGGCAACCTTGCAGCGTATTACGAACTGTCTCATGCCAATGTAGATAAAGCCATCGTCAATCTGTATTGAATTAGGATATAGCCCTCTCCAGTCCGTCTCTGGAATCAAAATCAAAATTTCCTTTTTGAGATTGATGCGAAGCAACATGTCCGAAGTGACAACTGCATAGTCGCCAGCGCCAATCCGTGCGATTGCTACTGCAGATGCTGGAAGTGGTAGAAATTCTTCCACTGACCAACCACTACTCTTCTTACTGATCTCAATCATGGATCCCCGAGACATCCCTAAATGGGCCAATCCCTCCACAGCGAATATTCTGTCCCCCTCCAGGAGAAATTCGTTAATTTGGTGATCCGAAAGCTTTTTCTTATCTTTCCCGTCTTGGCTAAACCAATAGACCGCAGAGCCAAATTCTCCTTGGTTGTATGCCGCAATCCAGCCACCCTCAACCTTTAAGCACTGAGACGCAACGGCGTTTCGATCTTGGAGCTGAACCATTGTATCGAATTTCGGAATCACTGGATCCTTGGACTCGCTGTCCCCTAAGTGATGAGCATTCAGTTTGCCGTCAGATCGCGTCACCACCCAATCATACTCACTAAAATTCGCCCGTTGGAAGAAATCTTCATAATCCTTACTAGACTTATCCGGCGGCTTCAAAACACTCCACTTCTTGACGTCAGTGTTATGCTCCCGACCAAAAATCGAAGTGGTAAATAGACAACTATAAAGCAGTAGGATCAGTATGTGAAATTTTCTCATTTCAATCGAGATTTTATGGCTGAAGCTCACGGCGGGCGCGGCCTTGGAAAAAAGGGGTGGCGCGCCTAGGGTTTCCGTGGGCTGCCGCGAGAACACGGGGTTTCCGCGACCTATCCAACATTAAGCAATTACCCAGACACACCATGACCCATACCTACTACATCGGACTTGACGTCCACAAGGAAACAATCGCCATCGCTTATGCCGCCGGGGAAAACCGCGAGGACGCCGTCTATCACGGACCGTGCGGAGGGAGCGTTCCCGCCGCCGTCAACGCGCTGCGCAAGCTCGCCGTGAAGCTCGGGGTCGAGTTCCGCGCCCTCAAGGTCTGCTACGAAGCGGGTCCCACCGGATTCGTTCTCGCCCGCCGCCTGATCCTTCTGGGACTCGAGTGCGTCCTCATGTCGCCGTTCAAAACCGAGCGAAAGCCCAACGAGAAGATCATAACCGACAAGCGCGACGCCTGCAAAATCGCCCGCCTTTTCCGCAACGGCGACATTTGATGCTCCCACCCGGTCGCACTCCTGCGGAGCACGTCGCGTTCGCTCCTGTCCATCTCGCTCCGCTCGATTCCGAAGTCACGATCCGGCCGGCCCTTGACGAAGCCGTGCGCGATGTCTGCCGCGACGATGCCGGATTTCCGCAGGGGTGGGTAGCGGAAAGGGGAGGGGGTGCCTTGTCAGGCGGGGGCGGACTGTTTGGCGATGCGGTCGAGGACGCCGTTCACGAAGCGTTTGGAATCGGTGGTGCCGAAGCGTTTGGCGAGCTCGACGCACTCGTTGATGGCGACCTTGGGCGGGGTGCCGAAGTGGAGGATTTCCCACGTGCCAAGGCGGAGGATGGCGCGATCGACGGGATCTACGCGTTCCGGGGCGAAGTTGTCGATGACGGCGGCGAGGGTGGCATCAACGGACTCCTTGGTGGCGAGGATGGCATCGACGATCTCGTCGGATTTCCGGCGGAGGGCGCGTAGTTCGGCTTTGGAATCGCGGAGGCGGGCGAGGTCGGCCTGGTCGGGAAATTTCTCGGGCTCCTCGACCATGCGGAGGCGGTCGGAGATGCGCTGGAGCCGGCGGATGGAGGCGGCGACGGCTTCGAGCTGGCCGCGCAGGGCGGGGAAATCGGCGATGCCGTCGAGGAAGCGCGTCCGGCACAGGGCGAGGTCGCGGTCGTGCTTGAAGAAGCGCTCGAGCGCGGGGCCGAAGCTGGCGGCGACGGAGGCATCGTCGTCATCGCGCGGGAGGCGTTCGAGCTGGGCGAGCTGGGCGCTCCAGCCGGATTCCATTTCCGCGATGCGGTGGAGCTCGAGTTTGAGACTTTCTGCCTGCGGGTGGGCGGATAGGTGGGCGGCGGCGGCGGTCTGGCGCTCGACGAATTCGGCCAGCCGGCCTTCGCGTCCCATGGCGAGGTGGTGGACGGTGCGGAAGGTCGCGAGCTGGAGGCTGCGGCGGTCGGACTCGGTGACGAAATCCCAGAAGGGGCCGCGGAGGGCGGCGGGATCGGCGCCGCCTTCGAGATCGGCGCAATAGAGGAACTGGACGACCGCCTCGCGGATGTGGCGGCGGCTAGGCATGGTTGCGGTGCTTTTTCTGGCTGGCATTGCGCGGCATGGAGCGGTCCAGCTCCTGGAAAATATCGATCATGGAGGCGGCGGCGCGGGCGGCTTCGCGACCGCGGTTGAGCTGTGCGCCGATGCAGCGGGCGTAGGCCTGCTTCTCATCTTCGACAAGCAGGACTTCGTGAATAATCGGCCGGAGCGATTCAAGGGCGAGGCGCTGGAGGGCGTCTGTAATCGACCTGGCAATGAGATCGGCATGGGCGGTGGCGCCGCGGATGATGAGGCCGAGGGCGATGACGCAGGCCGGCGGATCCCGGTCCAGCACGGAGGCGACCATGACCGGGATTTCAAATGCGCCGGGGACGCGGATGAGGTCCACGCGGCCTTGGGGGACGAGCTCGCCGAGTTCTTCGATGGCGTTGTCCACCAACGCGTCCGTGAATTGGTCGTTGTATTTCGAAGCGACGATACAGATGCGGACTTTCGGGCCGATGATGCGTGGTTTCGGCGGCAGGGCGGACGACATGCCGGGGGTATGGGGGCGGGTTAGGGAAAAGTCAACCGGGGGAGGGGGGAGGATTCCCGCAGGGTCGGAGCGGGGAAGAAGCGGGGCCGGAAGAGATGGGCGAGCTTGATTCCAGCAGGCTTTCGGGCGGGGCGTTTACCGGAATCCGCAACGAGATTAGTGATTTAGGGTAGTGGACCGCATTTCGTGCCATGCCGCACCCTGTCCCTCCCGCAGGTAGTCCGGCACGAGCGTGGAAAACCCGGGAAAAATCCAAACGACCCTACCAAAAGCCCCATGAAATCACGATTTACCTTCCGTAACAGCAGCCTCACCCAACGTCTCCAGCCAGCACGCCTTCCGCTCGCGGTGTTGCTCGTTTGCTTCGGCTACTGCGCCACCCCCGCGCATGCGGGAGTCCTGACCTGGACCGGCACCACCGATGGCAGTTGGGACGTTCCCGCGAACTGGGGCGGCACTGCCTTCGCGAACGACGACGACGTGGTCTTCACCGGGGCGATGAATCCTTCGACTGTCATCGCCAGACCTCGGACCGTTTCCTCGATTTCATTCCCCAGCACGACGGCTGCGTCCTTCTCTGTCAGCCTGAGTGCCTCGAACGGCGCGACGAAAACGCTGACTTTCAATTCCGGAAACACCGGCATCAAGATCGCCGCCGGCGATACTTTCGCCCATCAAATCGTAGGACCGGGCGGAGGCAGCGGGAGCTACATCCAGCTCAACGGACCGGTGACGATCGCCCAAGACGGCACGCAGGATTTCACGATCACGCGGCCATTCGCCGGGAATTTCGGAATCACCAAGACCGGAACCGGCCGGCTCATTTATTCCGGGCCGCAGATCTACGCCGGACAGACGGGCTATACGGGCGACACCACAATCACCGGCGGCGCGTTCCAGTTGGGCGCTTCCGATGTGATTCCGGACGGCGCCGGAAAGGGGAATGTCGTCGTCGATTCGCCCGCGATTCTTGAGTTGAACGGTAAAACGGACACGATCAACGGACTGTCCGGCAGCGGCACGGTAAGCAGCGCGTCGGGCGGAGCGCTGAGCATCGGCGGGAACGACACCACCAGCACGTTCGCCGGCGTCATTCAGGACGCGGATTCCTTTCTCAGCGTGACGAAGGTGGGGAGCGGCACGCTCACGCTTTCCGGTGTGAACGCCTACTCGGGTCCGACCACCATCCAAACCGGGAAATTGGTTGGCGTGACGGGTGGCTCCGCGGCCGCTTCGCAGGTCGTAATGAACACGGCATCGGCCACTCTTGGCGTCTCCGTGACCGACAACACGCTTTCTTGGACCGCCGCCAGTTTTTCGGCGAATGAGGCGGGCACGCTGGAGTTCAATTTCGGAAATGTGGCTCCCAGCGCCTCCGTGGCTCCGTTGAAAATCACGGGCCTCGCTGATTTCCTCACTACGCCAACCGTGAAAATCGTCGGCTCGAATTTCACGCCGGGAAGCTACCCACTGATTTCGTGGGATTCCACCTTCGGCACCGCGCCTACCGAGGTCGCGCTGCCGGGCGGCGTATCCGGTAGCGTGGGCTTGAGCGGTGACGGGAAATCGCTCGTGCTGACGATCGATACTGTCGATAGCACCACGAAAAAGGCGGACAACACGAACGCGCTCAACGTCGGCACGAGCTGGGTCGGCGGAGTCGTCCCCGGCCCGGCGGGCACCGCCGAGTGGGACAGCACCGTGACCGGGGCGAATTCCACAGTCCTCGGCGAGCCAACCACTTGGAAGGGACTCAAAATCACGAATCCTGGAGGAATGGTCACGATCGGCGGCGGTTCGGCGCTGACCTTGGGAGACGCCACGGTGGACATCGATCTGGCGGCGGCGTCCGCGGATCTGGCCTTGCAACTCCCGCTGGTGGCCGGCGGGCCGAATGTCTGGTCGGTGGCGGCGGGCCGCCTCGTCACGATTTCCGGCCAAGTCTCGGGAGCTGGTGCGATTACCAAACAAGGTCCGGGAACCGTCAGCCTGGAAGGGCCGAATTCATTCACCGGCGGTCTGACTCTATCCGCGGGAAAACTCGCCTTCGATAGCGACCAGGCTTTGGGAAATCCCGCCAGCACCTTCACCATCGAGAGCGGCGTCATCGACACCGCGGGCTTCGGCAGCGTTTTCCTCGGCCCGAACCCGATGGCATGGAATGGTGATTTCACCTTCGCAGGCTCCAACGATCTGGATCTAGGCACCGGCGCGGTCGCCCTGAGCGCGGATCGAAGCGTCAACGTCGCGGCGATGAATCTCACCGTAGGCGGGGCGATTTCCGGCTCCGCGAGCCTGACGAAAAAAGGCATCGGCGCGCTCACCCTGGCCGGGGACAACACGTTCAACGGCGGCGTCTTTCTCAATACGGGCAGGCTCAACGTGAATTCCGGGGGAGCCCTCGGCACCGGCATCCTGACGATTCAGGCGGGTGTCACGCTGGGAAATACCAGCGGCGTCGCGGTCACGGCCACGGCGAATAATCAACAGGATTGGCTTGGCAATTTCACGTATTCCGGGAACGCGGCGCTCGACTTGGGCATCGGCTCGGTGGCCCTGAGCGGAAATCGCGTCGTGTCGATCGAATCCGGCACGCTGGTCGTCGGCGGGGAAATTTTCGGGTCGGCGTCGTTGGAGAAAAATGGGAATGGAATCCTCGTTCTCACGGGGGACAGCACGTTCTCCGGGAGTTTTGCGACATCCGGCGGCATCGCCCGATTTGACAGTCTCACGGACGCCCTCCAAACCAGTTCCCTCGGGCAGGGGAGCGTGATCCAGGCTGGCATTATCTCCGCCAACGGGACCCTGCAGTTCATCGGCACAGCACCCTCCACGACCGACCGGCAGTTCCGCATCGGATCCAATGGCAACGGCGGGGGCGACGCGACTCTCCTCAACGACAGCATCGGCGCGACCAATACGCTTGTTTTCACAAATCCAGCCTTCAACCCTCAGAATACCAACATCACCAGCCCCGGGGGACGGATCCTCACGCTTGGCGGTGCGAATGACGGCATCAATGAGATTCAAGGGACGATTCAGGACCACCTCCAAAACGCCAGCGCCGATGGCTGGAAGGTCTTCATCGTGAAAAATGGCGCGGGCACCTGGAAACTTTCCGGGGCGAACAGCTACACCGGCCCGACCACGGTGAATGGCGGCATCTTGATTCTGGCCGGCGGCCTTGCCATCGACGATACCGCGCGCCTGAATATCAACGGCGGAATTTTGCAAATCGACAACGACGAGGCGGTCAATTCCCTCTACTACGGCGGCGTCCTGCAAGCGGCCGGCAGCTACGGCAGCACCGCCTCGCTGGCGGGTACGAAGGATGATACCCGCTATGCCGGCACCGGCGTCCTGATGGTGAATACCGGCGCCGCCCCGGCCGGATTCGCCAACTTCATCGCCGGCAACTTCGCGAATGGCACCGTCCCCGCCGACAAGCAGGGCGCGAACGACGATTCGGACGGCGACGGCCTCAGCAACTTGGTGGAATACGCCATCGCAGGCCTCGATCCGACCGTTGGAAACGGCGCGGTTGGCACGCGCACCGGGAATACGATTTCCTTCGCCAAGCGCCAGCCAGCCGCCGCTGATCTCGTCTATGCCATCGAGGAATCGACCGATCTCGGCCTGTCCGATCCGTGGGAATCCGTCACCGCCACCGAGGACGGCACCACGATTTCCTACACGCTGCCAGCCGGGCCGGTGAAGGATTTCGCCCGTCTCAAGGTGAGCATGCCGTGATCCGGCACGCCGGATTTTCGCTTGGCGGCACGTCGCCGCGGGCGAGACTCCGGCCATGATTTCCTTCTCCGAGGCGCTCCGGGCGCTGCTGGCCATCGTTCCGCCAGCAGCGGTCGAGAGCGTCCGCTTGGAAAACGCGGCCGGCCGCGTGCTGCGGGAATCCGTAGCCGCGGACCGGCCGTTTCCGCCTTTCGACCGCGTGATGATGGACGGCTTCGCCCTCCGCACCGCCGATTGGCAGGCGGGCGTTCGCAAATACCGGATCGCCGGATCCGCCCCCGCTGGGCAACCGATGGCGACGCTGCCGGAAGAGCCGGGCGCTTGTCTGGAAATCATGACCGGCGCGCCCTGCCCGGCCGGCGCGGACGGCATTGTGATGGTCGAGGAAGTGGCGGAAACCGCCGATGGCTGGGTGACATTCGCCGAATCCGGCGCGCCCGAGCCTGGCCGATTTTTCCACCGCGCCGGCAGCGATGCAGCGGTCGGAGCCGTCCTCCTCCAGCCCGGCCGGTTTCTCGGCTCACGGGAAATCGGCGTCGCCGCGTCCTGTGGTCGGGCGGTGCTCGATGTGGCGGCATTGCCGGAAATCGCCGTCATCGCCACCGGTGACGAACTCGTTGCCGTTGGCGAAATCCCCGCCGCCCACCAGATCCGCCAATCGAACGCCCACTCGCTGGCCGCCGCGCTGCGCCGCGCCGGATTTCCCTCGCGCCACACCGGCGCACTCCGTGACGATCCCGCCGCTGCCGCGCCCGTGATGCGCGGCCTGCTGGCGGCCCATCGCTGGCTCGTTCTCGCCGGCGCCGTTTCGAAAGGCGGCCGGGATTTCGTGCCCGCCCTGCTGGCGGATCTCGGCTGCGAATTAGTATTCCACGGCGTCGCCCAGCGCCCCGGCAAGCCGCTCGGTTGCTGGCGCGGCCCCGCCGGGCAGCTCGTTCTCGCCCTGCCGGGGAATCCCGTCTCCGCGCTGACCGGCCTGCACGCGTTCCTCCTCCCCGCGCTCGCCGCCGCCGCCGGCCGCGCTCCCGAGCCGCCGCGTCCCGTCGTCATGGATTCCCCACCATCCGCCCCGCCGGATTTCACCCAGCACCTCCCCGTGGAAATTCTCGCCGACGGCCGCGCGGCCGCCTCTCCCACGGGAAACAGCGGGGACTTCGCCGGCTTGCTCGCCAGCGCCGGCTTCGTCACCATCTCGCCCGCCACCGACCCCGCCGCGCCTCTCCCCTTCACCCCCTGGCTTTAACGAAATCCCGACCAAGAATTCCATCTCCCATCCATCTCTCCCATCTGTGTTCATCCTCTTCATCTGTGGTTAAAAATTCTTCAGCAAAGCCCAGCCCCGCGTCCCCCGCCAAGAATTCCATCTCCCGTCCATCTCTCCCATTTGCGTTCATCCTCTTCATCTGCGGTTAAAACTCTTCATCAAAGCCCTTCCCTCATGCCAGAAAACGAATCACTCGCCCACGTCCGCGACGGCCAGCCCTCGATGGTGGACATTAGCGCGAAATCCCCGAACCGCCGCACCGCCGTCGCCGGCGTCATTGTCGAGCTCGGCGCGGAAATCATGCGGAAGTTCGACGACCGCGAGCTCCACGGCGCGAAAGGCCCGGTCATCCACACTGCCATCATCGCCGGCACCATGGCCGCCAAACGCACCGGCGATCTCATCCCGCTGTGCCACCCGCTGCCCGTCGAAAGCTGCGATTTCCGCATCCACCCCGGCCCCACCTCCCTTGCCATCCGCTGCGAGGTTTCCACCACCGGCAAGACCGGTGTGGAGATGGAAGCCATGACCGCGGCCGGCGTCGCCGCCTTGACCATCTACGACATGTGCAAATCCATGAACAAAGGCATCATCATCCGCGACCTCCACCTCATTTCGAAAACCGGCGGGAAATCCGGCGATTACCTCGCCCCGCAGCCATGACCGCCCCCGCCCGCACCCACCTTGGCGGCATCGTCCTCGCCGGCGGCCGCAGTTCCCGGATGGGCAGCGAAAAAGCCGCGCTCGTCCACCCGGACGGCCGCACGCTGCTCCGCCGCACCTGCGAACTGCTCGCCGCCGCCGGTTGCGATCCTGTCGTCATCTCGCTCCGCCACGGTCAGGAAATCCCCGCCGATGCCGCGGATTTCACCATCGTCCGCGACCCTGTCGGCGCGGATACCGGACCCATCGCCGGCATGCTCGCGGGCATCCGGCTGGACCCCGCCAAGAACTGGATCGTCACCGCCTGCGATTTGCCGAATCTCGACCGCGAAACGTTGGAAATCCTCATCGCCTCGAAGCGCCCCGGCGAATCCTTCCTTGCCTACCGCAGCGAGACCGACGGCCTGCCCGAGCCGCTCTGCGCGCTCTATTCCAGCGGCTCCATTCCCGTCCTCGAGGACGCCCTCGCCAACGATTTCCGCTGCCCGCGCAAAATCCTCATCCGCAACGACTGCCGCCTGCTCGACCCGGTTTCGCCCGGCGCGCTTGCCAATGCCAACACCCCGGACGAATGGCAGGCCGCCACCCGCCCATGAACGTCAGAATCATCTATTTCGGACTCCTCGCCGAGCGCCGCGGCCTCTCCGAAGAAACGATTTCCACCCATGCCACCCGGCCGGATGAAATCTATGCCGAGCTCGACACCCGCCACCGGCTCGGCCTCGCCCCCGCCGATTTCCGCGTTGCCGTGAATGACACCTTCGCCGCTTGGGACCAGCGGCTCGCCGAGGGCGACACGCTCGCCCTGCTCCCGCCAATGTCCGGGGGCTAGAGGAAATCGCCAGCCATGCCCGCGCCCGTCCATTTCGCCCTCACCGACGCCACCGTCGATCTCGCCGCGCTCGCCGCAGTGCTGGAAAATCCGTCCGCCGGCGCTGTCGTCTGCTTCGAAGGCCGCGTGCGGAATCACAATGCCGGGCAAGCCGTCAGCCAGCTCGAATACCAAGCCTATCCGGCCCTCGCCGAAGCCACCGGCGCGAAAATCCTCGCCGAAGAATCCGTCCGCCACGGACTCCTCGCCGCCAGCGCCGTCCACCGCACCGGCCCGCTCGCGATCGGCGACGTTGCCGTGTGGGCCGGCGTCGCCTCCGCCCACCGCGCCGCCGCCTTCGATGGTTGCCGCGCCATCATGGAGCGCCTCAAGTACGAACTGCCCGTCTGGAAAAAGGAAACTTATGCCGACGGCCGCATCGACTGGGTCGGCCCGGACAACACCTCCGCCGAGACCGGCCGGGCGCTCGAGGAAATCCCCGAGATGCCCGGCGAACTCCTCGAAATCTGGCTTTCCGAAGGCAACGATTTCCGCGGCCGCCACGGCATGGATCGTTTGCACCACGGCGCGCGCCGCGTCACCGACGCCGAATGCGTCGCCGGCATGGGCCTCCGCGGCGATCGCTATTTTGGCTACAAATCGGATTACAAAGGCCAGGTCACCTTCTTCGATGCGGCCACCGTCGCCGCCGTCCGCGAGCGCTTCGCCCTGCCGGATTTATCCACCGCCGAATTCCGCCGGAACCTCATCGTCCGCGGCGCGAATTTGGCGCAATGGGTTGGCAAACGCTTCCGCTTTCAAGGCATTGAATTCGAAGGCAGCGAGGAATGCCGTCCCTGCCACTGGATGGACACCGCCGCCGCCCCCGGTGCCGAAGAGTTCCTCAAACTAGATTTCCGCGGCGGCCTCCGCGCCCGCATCCTCACCACCGGCACCCTCCGCGCTGTCTGACCGCCACGCCCGCGTTCCATCCATCCAGCGAATCGTTCCTTTATGCTCCTTCCGTCACCCTCACTGTTCAAACTGCTCCTTGTATTCCTCCTGGCACTGCCGGCCGTCGTGTTCGCAGCCCCACTCGGAAAACTCGTCAACTGCACCCTCATCCCCACCGATTGGGCCGATGGGGACAGCTTCCTGGTTCGCAGCCCAACCAAGGGCGAATTCACCGTCCGGCTCTACGGTGCCGATTGCCTCGAATGGCACGTCACCGATCCGACCGACGAGCGGCGGCTGCGCACCCAGCGCCGTTATTTTGGAATCACTGGCGCGCTGCCGGCCCCCCGGGCCGCCATCGCGCTCGCCAAGGATTTCGGAAAATCCGCGACTGATGAAACCAGGCGCGCCCTTTCCAAGCCGTTCACCATCCATACTTCATTCGCCGACGCCCGTGGCGACGGCCGCCACAAGCGCTACTATGCCTTCGTCACCACCGCCGATGGTCGGGATCTCGCCGAAATCCTCATTAGCAAAGGCCTTGCCCGCGCCTTTGGCGTCTATCGCGAAACTCCCGCCGCGCGCACCAGCGCCGACTACCGCGCCTACCTCGCCGATCTCGAACTCCAAGCCGCCAAACGCGGCGCCGGCGTCTGGGCGAATACCGATTGGGAAAAACTCCCCGCCGAGCGCCAGCAACAACGCGCCGAGGATGAGGAAACCCAACTTGCCCTCGACTCTTCCCATACCTTCGTCGGCCTAATCCTCGACCCCAACACCGCCGCCCGAGACGATCTCATGAAACTCCCCGGCATCGGCGAAGGCCTCGCCAACCGCATCATCGGCGGCCGCCCCTACCACGCCACCACCGATCTTCTGAAAGTAAGCGGCATCGGCCCCGCCACCCTAAAAAAACTCCAACCGCACTTGGAGCTAACGGTTCGTTAGGAATGGCGAGGATTCGGCCCTGAAACGGCCAGGACAAAGCGCGGCCCATCAGGGCCGGGAAACGGATCTACCTTCGAATCGCGGCCTGAAACGTCGCCGGAAATCGTTATGGTTTTGGGCTACGCATGTCACTTCGGTCACTTCGGTTACTTGGAAGCAACTCGTCATCTGAGTCCTAATTTGCTCATTCTCGATTTAATCGCCGAAGGTTGACGTTGGAAATACCCGGCAATTTCCTGGGCGCTCGTTCCGCTGGAAATGAAACTCCGCAGTTGCTCGTCATCTTCCTCCGTCCATGGCGCATAAGCTTGCGGGTAAACAGCCTTCGCCAGTTCCATCGCGCTGGGTTCCGCTAAAGCAACGGAACCACCGGAAGTCGAGGGGCGATCGCAGTATGACCCAATCCGTTCATCCATCCACACGGCTTCCTCGGCTGCGAAAAAGATATCGTGGTAGTTGAGATCAGGGTTGTCGTCCACGATGCGTGAATAACTGTTTCCTTCTGCGATCTGTTTCAAGACTAGCAAGCTTTTCGCGCTCAGTCGTGGCGGTCCGTCCATGATATCCATATTGAGGGTGTTTTTACAGATTCGTGCGCCACACCGCAGCCTCCACGACCGAAGTTGTTGCGCGACACGGTTCCCCGCAAGCGCCGAAATCCTCCCTCCAAGGTCTTGCCGGGTTGCGTTGCGGCTCGTAGAACGCCGCCCGCATGACCCATCTCGAAACGATCGCCCGGGAAACGGGAATCTCTCTTTCCTCCGTCACGGCCACTTCCAAGCTCATCGCCGAGGGCGGCACGGTGCCGTTCATCTCCCGCTACCGGAAGGAGCAGACCGGTTCGCTCGATGAGGTCCAGATCACCACGATCCGCGACCGCATGCTCCAGCTCGCGGAGCTGGATTCGCGCCGGACCGCGGTGCTGAAATCGTTGGAAGAGCGCTCGCTGCTGACGCCGGAGCTGAAGAAAAAGCTGGAGGCCGCGGTCACGCTTTCCGCGGTGGAGGATATTTTCGCGCCGTTCCGGCCGAAGCGCCAGACCCGCGCCACCAAGGCGATCGAGCGCGGTCTGACGCCGCTCGCCGACTACCTTTTCGAGAATCAATCCGCCGATCCTGACGACGAGGCGGCGAAATTCGTGGATGCGGAAAAGGACGTCCCGACCGCCGCCGATGCGTTGGCCGGCGCGCGCGACATCATCGCCGAGCGCGTCGCTGACGATGCCAATCTGCGCGGCCGGGTCCGGAAAATTTATGAGAACGAGGCCGGCGTTTCCTCGAAAATCATGTATGGCAAGGAAGAGGAGGCCGATGCTCAGAAGTTTCGCGATTACTTTGAATGGAGCGAGCCGTTAAGTGCCATTCCGTCCCACCGGATGCTCGCAATCCGCCGTGGTGAAAAAGAAGGATTTCTCATCATGCGGGTGGAAGTCCCGCTCGATCGCGTGACCGCCACCGCGATGCCGGATTATGTGAATTCAAACGGCCCCGCGGGCAAACAAGTCGCCCAAGCCGTCGAGGACGGTTGCAAACGCCTGCTCATGCCATCCATGGAAACCGAGTCCCGGCTGATGGCGAAAAAGCGCGCCGACGAAACCGCCATCACCGTCTTCGCCGATAACTTCCGCGAATTGCTATTGGCATCACCGTTGGGCGAGCGCCGCTTGCTTGCGATCGATCCCGGGTTCCGCACCGGTTGCAAAACCGTCGTCCTCGACCGTTCAGGAAAGCTGCTTCACCATACCGTTCTCCACGCCACCGCCGGATCGCAACACCAGCAATACGAAGCCGCGCTCGAAGTGATGGCATTGGTGAATAAACATGACATCGAAGCCATCGCCATTGGCAATGGCACCGGATCCCGCGAGACCGAGGCATTCATCAGGAAACTGAAACTGCCGTCTTCCATTCCCATCGTAATGGTAAATGAGAGCGGCGCTTCCATTTACTCCGCGTCCGATGTCGCCCGCGAGGAATTTCCCAACGAAGATGTCACCGTCCGCGGCGCGGTCAGTATCGGCCGGCGGCTGATGGATCCGCTGGCGGAGCTGGTGAAGCTCGACGCCAAGGCCATCGGCGTCGGCCAATATCAGCACGATGTCGATCAGCGCGCGCTCAAGGCCAGCCTCGATGACACCGTCGTGAGTTGTGTCAATGCGGTCGGAGTGGAAGTGAACACGGCGTCCAAACAATTGCTTTCCTATGTCTCCGGACTCAATGCGAATTTGGCCGAGAACATTGTCGCGTGGCGAAACGAGAATGGCGCTTTCAAGTCGCGGGCCGAGCTGAAGAAAGTCCCGCGCCTTGGCGAGAAAGCCTTCGAGCTGGCCGCCGGATTCCTGCGCGTCCGCGATGGCAAGCACCCGCTTGATTCGTCCGCCGTCCATCCCGAGCGCTATCCGCTCGTCGAAAAAATGGCCGCCGACGCCGGCTGCGGGGTGGGGGATTTGCTCTCCAACGACGCCGCCCGCCGCAAGATCGACTTGAGTAAATATGTCGATGATCAGGTTGGCCTCCCGACGCTGAAAGACATTCTATCAGAACTCGCCAAACCCGGCCGCGATCCGCGCAAAGCCTTCGAGATTTTCTCATTCCAGGAAGGCGTGGAAAAACCCACCGACTTGCAAGTCGGCATGAAACTTCCCGGCATCGTCACCAACGTCACCGCCTTCGGAGCGTTTGTGGATATCGGCGTCCATCAAGACGGGTTGGTTCACGTTTCCCAGCTCTCCGACCAGTTCGTTCGAGATGCTTCCGAAGTGGTGAAGGTTGGCCAGAAGGTGCAGATCACCGTCATGGAAGTGGACCTCAAGCGGAACCGCATCGCGCTTTCCATGAAGTCCAAGCCGGACCTCGACAAACGCCGCTCTTCCGGCGCCGACCGCGATTCCCGGCCGGCGCCCGGCAACCGCGGCCCGCGTCCGCAAGGCCGCCCCGGCGATTTCCGGCCCAACTCCGCACCGAACAACGACTGGTTCTCGCAGGCGCTTAATCAAGCGAAGAAGAAGTGATGCCGCGGTGGTGAAATCTCCCCATCTGGGGACGATTTACTGTTCAAATCCCAAGCTGATAGACGGTGGCTTTGCCGGCGCCGTTCGGTTGGAGAGCGCCGAGTTTTGCGAGTTGTTGTAAATCCCTGGTTGCGGTCGCCTTGGAGATCTTGTTAATGATTCCATATTTACGCGCGTTCATGCCGCCTTTGAAGCCTTCCGGGCCAGCTTGAAACATTTTGTTAATCGCCTTTGACTGCCTCTGATTGAGGCTTGAGCCGAACGTTTGGTAAAACTTGGATTATTTAAGAATGAAAGCGATCCGCGTGCCGGTGTCGCGTTGGGCGGCAAGGACGATTTCCACGAAATATTCCAGCCAGCCGCTGATTTCATTCCCGAGCTGGGCTGATTTCAGAGCCCGGTAGTATTGATTTCGCGCGGAGGCGATGGTTTCGGAAAGGCTCAGCAACGCCGGGCGGCCGAGATCTTGTGAGAGCGCCTTCTCGGCAATCGCCCGGCCAATGCGCCCGTTCCCATCTTCAAACGGATGAATGCTTTCGAAATACAAATGGGCGATGGCGGACCGGAGAGGAGGGTGGCCGATCGCATACCTGCCGCCGGGTGCGGAGTCGTTGAACCACTGGATGAACCGGGCCATTTCGCCGGGCACCGCGGCTGCCGGAGGCGCTTCGAAATGAACGGTCGGGTTGTCCACCGCTCCCGAGACGATTTGCATGGGATCACCTCTCTCGCGCCAAGCTCCGACGCGGATGCCGAAGGTTTCTCCCAACAGCGTCCGGTGCCATTTGAAAAGCGTCTCCGCTGTCATTTCCTCCCGAAATGTGGAGCGCGCGGCGACCATCAGCTCACCGGCACCCTTGGCCAAACCTCCTTGCACCGGGAGCGGCGGGACATTGAGGCCGAGCTGGTTGCGGATGGACGACATAACCTCGTCACGATTCAGATTTACCCCCTCGATTTGGGAAGACATGAGCGCTTCCCCGATCATCAGGTCGATCATCGTCTCCGTTTGTAATTCATCGGAAAGGCCTTCCATCAGTCCCGCGGAGCGACCCGATTGTTCCGCAAAGGCCAGCAAACCCGTAATTACCTTTGCCAGATCATAGCGGAAATCCCCCCAATCGGGCTGCTGCCAGTTGTGGGGCATGTGGCGATTCGAGCGGATTTGCGGCTCACGAACCAGCGATTTCGTGATCCGTAATTTTGGATTTGCGGCTCACGATGCGGGATATTTCGTGGCAGGAGAGGCATTTTCGTGATCCGATGCGGGCGAAATGACGGATCAACCGGACAGCCTTCCCGTCACTGACGATCGCGCCATGTCCGCATTTTCCATCATCCGCGAAGACGATTTCGCCCAACTTCCGGTTTCGGAATCCCGGCTGGCGGAGGACCGCGGAGGCGAGGCGGCGGCGCTAATCGCGCGGATGGGCCGGGAGGATGGCTCCGCGCTAACGGAATTGCACGGGATGTGGAGCCCGGTGCTGCTGGGCGTGGCGTGCCGGATGCTGGGCGACCGGCGCGAGGCGGAGGAGGCGGTGCAGGACACGTTCGTCCGGCTGTGGCACCGCTCGGGTGACTACGATCCGCTGCAATCGCCGCCCTTCGTGTGGGCGTTTTCCGTGCTGCGGGGCTACTGCATCGACCGGCTGCGCTACCGGCACCGGGGCAAGCGCGATTCCTCCCGCGTCGTCTCGATTCACGTGCTTTCGCCGCCGGAGGAACTCGCGGATCCGCAAATTATGGCGCTCGACGACTGGCGGCGGGTGCGCGCAGCGCTCGACCAGCTCGAGCCGGACGAGCGCCGCTGCCTCGAACTCGCCGTCTTCCTCGAATACACGCAATCCGAAATCTCCCGCCACCTCGGCACCCCAATGGGCACCGTGAAGCACCGGCTCCGCCGCGCGCTGGTAAAAATTCGCAACCAACTTTCCCGCCATGAATTCTGACCCGCACGACAGCGCCGCTTGGCGCGCGTTCGGCATGCTCGCCGCCGACGAATCCGCCTCCTTCGACGAGGCCCAGCGCCTGGACCCGGCCTTGCAGGCTGCTTCCGGGGAATTCGACCGGCTGTCCGCCGCCGTGGCCGCGATTTCCGCGCCGCGTGTCATCCCGCGGCCCGGACAGTTGGAGCGGCTGCACTTGCGGCTCGGTTTGCCCGTCACGCGCCGGGTGAATTGGCCGGCGATTTCCGGCTGGGCGGCGGCGCTTGCGCTCGGAGCGGTGCTGTGTGTCCAACGTCCGCCGGAGCGGGAAATCTTGGTCAAGCGGGAGCGCGCCATGCCGAACGCTCCGGCCGCCGTGGCGGAGCCGATGGCGGAGGAAATCGCGATTTCCGCTGCGGAAAATTCGCCCGAACAACCGGCCGAAATCGCCGCGGTCCGGCCGGCGCATCCAGTAGCTACCTTCGAGGAAATCCCGGTGGAATCCGAGACTACCGCCATTGCGAAAATCGAAACGAAGCGGCTCATCCAGCAGATCGAGGTGCTGCGCGAGCAGCTTGAGGAATTCGAGCAGCGCGACCGCCAACTGCTTGAACCGGTGGAAGGAATGGCCTGGCCGATTGTCATGCGGATGAGTCCGCCGGCCATTCTGGTAGGGCCGGCCGCGGGGACCGCGCTGCTCAAGGACGAGCCGCCGATCACCGCCCTCCTCGGCGACGCGCTGCTCGCCAGCGCCAGCCGGACGATGGCCGATGCCGCCCTTGCCACCGCGCTGCCCGAAGCGGCTGTCGAACCGTCCGCCACGCCGATTTACGATGCGGCGCGCGACAACGGTACGCTGGTGGTGAATCACTTGCCGCAGATCGCCGAGGGAGAAGATTACAATCTCTGGGTCGTTACCACGGATGGCAAGGCGCCGGTCTATGTCGGCCGCCTGCCGGGCGCGGCGGGCGAGGGTTCGGACTCGTTCGATTTCAGTCTTGGCGGCGCGGCGGTCATCCCCAGCGGATTTCTCCTGACGAAGGATGCGAAGGGCAAACCCCAGCCGCCCGGCGAGGCCAATACCGTGCTCATCGGACCGAAATGACGCGGGCGGACTCCTGGTCCACGAGCGCCTTCAGGTAGCCGAGCGCGTGCGCCATGCCCGCATGCCACGGCGCGTCGCAACTCATCCGCGGAGCGTGGTCCGGAATGATAACTCCGTCGTAATCGTTGCGCGCCAGAATGCGGATCACCTCCGCAACGTCAATATCGCCCTCGTCGATGAATGTCTCCCGATAGAACGGCACCTTGCCACGCACGTTCCGCAAATGAATGTAGGGAACACGGCCGCCGTGGGCATATCTCTCGACGGTCGAATAGACATCTCCGCGGGTCATTTCCTGCACCGTGCCGAGGCATAGTTCGATGCCGTTTGCTTTGCTTGGGGAAATCGCGATGAGTCGGTCATACATGTGCGGCTGATAGACCAATCGCGGCTGGCCGCGAACGGATTCGAGCGGCGGATCGTCCGGGTGCAATGCCAGCCGCACGCCGGATTCCTCCGCTGCGGGCAGGACATCTTCGAGAAACCTCTCCAGCCGGTTCCATAACTCGTTATGGGAAATCAACGGCAAAAATCCTTTGCCCGGCTTGCCATGCCACATGTTCCAGACCATGCCCTCGCGGATCGGCGCGGTGCATGATTCGTCGATGCCATTCATCATCACGCCCTCCGCACCGCCGCGCGCGGTCGGGCCGACGAGGCGGCCGGCGACGCCAGCGATGGAGAAATTATAACCAATCACCGGAATGCCGGCCGCGCCGGCATTGCGAATGATCGTTCGGATTTTACCGATTTGCGCGGCGCGCTGCGGGCCGTCCAGAAGGATGTCATGCCAATGCGCCGGATCGAAATTCTCGATGGCATGGAAGCGCAAACCCGCGTCCTCGATTTCGCGCCGGAGCTTCAGCAAATCCTCGGTTTCCCATAACTGATCCGGGTCGCCCGCGATGCCCCAGCCATTCAGTCCGCCGACCGGCTGGTCGTTGCCCTGGTGATTGCCTTGATTGAAATAATCCACCAGATGCACCACCACGTCCGTCGCGCCGCATTGCACGGCGAAATCGTAATGCCGGCGGTCCAGCATGTGCCGGTAAAGTCCGAGGCCGAGTTTCATAAGGAGTTATTTTCAGATTGCGTCATGGCATGCGCCTACGTCGCGGGACGGCGCAGGGTTGCGTGCCATCCGGCCCGGTGGAACTTCCCACTTGCCAGCGCGCGCCTGCCGGAAACGATTTTCCGCAGCCCATGAGTCCAGCCAAACGACCACGCCTGACCGGCGAGCAACGCGCGGAAATCACCCGGCGCGCGCTGGCGGGGGAGAATCAGGTGGAGATTTCCGAGGAATTCGGAGTGACGCGCGCGTGCGTCTCGCTGCTCAAGGCGCAGGCGCTTTTCCCAGAACGCTATGAGAAAAAGCGATGGGAAATGGCGCGCAAGCTCAGCGATGCGGAGCTCGCGGAATTCCGCGCGGCGGTCCTGAAATCGACGCCCGTGGAGCTCGGCCTGGATCCGCTGACCAAGCTTTGGTGCATGGACCACGGCTATCAGCTCGCCAAGCGGATGTTCGGGAAAAATCCCGGCGTGCGGGTGATGCGCGAGTGCATGGAGCCGGTTTTGCCGAGGGGAAAGCCGGAGCAACTGCGCCGGCCGCAACCGCCGGAGCCGCATGCCATCGAGCAGCTCGCGCCGGAATTCGCGAACGACCCGGATTTCGTCGCCTACTATTTGTCCCCGATTTGCGAGCAGATCGCCCGGCGCGAATACGAAATCTCTCTCAAATACTGGATCGCCCGGCACGGCGATGTGGAGGAAATCGAACCTGCGGAAGATGAGCCGGAACCTCTGCCGCCAGCCCCGCCCGCGCCCGGCCGGCGCATCGGACGGCACGCCGGGAGCAAGGGCAGCCCGTTCACGCAATCGAAGCGGAAGCAGCGGAAAAAGGGCCGGCGGTGACGGCGGATCGGGCGCGCTTGTCCGCCTTCAGCATGCCGCACCCGGCCTCCACATCGATGCCGCGGCGCTGGCGGAAGGTGCAGGGAAATCCGGCGGCCTGGAGGATTTCCTGAAATCCGTGCCCGGCGGCGCTTTGAGTGCCGGCAAATCCGCCCGTGGGGTTGAGCGGGATGAGATTGATGTGCGCGTCCATCCCTTCCAGCAGGCTGGCCAGACGCGCGGCGGTGGCGGGCGAATCGTTCTTCCCGGCGATGAGCGTCCACTCGAAGAAAATCCGGCGCCCGGTGATTTCGCCATACTTCCGGCACGCGCCGATGAGCATTTCGAGCGGCCATTTGCGGCTCGCCGGGACGAGGGCCGAGCGCTCCTCCTCGGACGAGCCATGCAGGCTGACGGCGAGGCGATACGGGCGATTTTCCTCCGCCAGCCGCAGGATCGAAGGCACCACGCCGACGGTGCTGATCGAGATTTTCGACGGCCCGATGCCGATGCCGCGGACGTCGGAAATGGCGTCGAGCGCGCGCATCACGGAGTCGTAATTGTGCAGCGGTTCGCCCATGCCCATCAGCACCATGTTCCGCAGGCGGCGGGCCGGGGAAATCGATTGCAGCACGCGTCGGGCGTGCAGCACTTGGGCGACGATTTCCCCCGTCCGCAGGTGGCGGACGAAGCCCATCTGGCCCGTCGCGCAGAAGACGCAGCCCATCGCGCAACCGGCCTGGGTGCTTACGCAGACGGTGTGACGGCCGGCGTAGCCCATGAGGACGGTTTCGATGGTTTGGCCGTCGGCAAGGCGCAGGAGGAACTTCCGAGTGAGGCCGTCCGAGCTGCGGATTTCCTCCACGACCTCTGGCAAATCCAGGTGAAACCGCCGCCCATCGCCCACGGATTCCGCCACCCAGCGCCGGAGCGGCGGGAGGAAATCGACCTCCGCCAAGTCGGTGAATCCGTCGTGGTGCAGTGCTCGGAACAGCGCCTTGGCATGATGCCCGGCCAGCCCGTCAGCCACAAGCAGCGCGCGGATATCGGCATAACCGAGATCGTACAGCGAGGTTCCGGGCGGCGTGTCCACGGGCGCACTGCAATCCGGCGGCGCGGGCCGGGCAAGCGGGAACTGGCCGGATTTCTCGGGCGGCGGGTGGTTTTGCCGATGGGATTCCGGAGAACCCCGCGTAGGCTCCGCCATGCCCGGCACGAAGGAAATCCTCGACCTGCAGTTCATCGACATGCGCCACAAGCTTATCGATATCGCCGCTTTTCTCGATCGCATCGACCGCCACTCCGGCGGTGGCGATTTCCGCTCGGACGCCTTCCGCGCGGCGCTGCCGATCCTCCTGGCGGACCGCGCGGACCGGGCGCGTGCCGTATTGGAGGCATTTTCCGACCGCACGGAGGAAATCCCGGAGACGGCGCCCTTCCAAGGCGCGCTCGGAGCCGCGCAACCCCTTCCCGCAGAATGAAATACATCGAGCCACACGCCCACATGGTCAGCCGGACCACCGACGATTACGAAAAACTCGCGCTCGCCGGTTGCGAGGCGCTCTGCGAGCCGGCGTTTTGGGCCGGCTTCGACCGGTCCTCGGCGGACGGGTTTTTCGACTATTTCCGCCAGCTCACCGACTACGAACCGAAGCGCGCCGCCAAATACGGCATCCGCCATTTCTGCTGGCTGTGCATCAATCCGAAGGAAGCGGACGATCCCGGATTTGCCCGCGAGGTCATGGCCGTCATCCCGCAGTTCCTCGATTGCCCAACCGTCCTCGGCATTGGGGAAATCGGCCTGAACAAGAACACGCGCAACGAGTTGCAAATCTTTGAAGAGCACGTCCAGCTCGCGCTCGACCGGGATTTGCCGATCCTGATCCACACGCCGCACCTGGAGGACAAGCTCAAGGGCACGCGCCTGATTCTCGATTCGCTGGCGTCGTTCTCGAAGCTGGACCGCGCCAAAGTCATCATCGACCACGTCGAGGAACACACGATTTCCCACGTCCTGGACGCCGGTTATTGGGCCGGAATGACGCTCTATCCGGAAAGCAAATGCTCGCCGAATCGCGCGATCGACATGCTGGAAATTTACGGCCCGGAGCGGCTGTGGATGAATTCCGCCTGCGATTGGGGCCATTCCGACCCGCTGGCCGTGCCGAAATGCGCGCTGGAAATGAAGCGCCGGAAGCACAGCGCCGCGGACATCGAGCGGGTGGTTTTCGACAACCCGCGGGATTTCCTGAGCCAGTCGCCGAGATTTTCGCTGGGATGAGGGGATTCAGGAATCGCGAGGGGTTATTTCTTGCGCGGTAAGAGTGGCGAACTGGGTTCGCCCAATGCTGTGCGGTTTTCGAGCCGCACTGCTGGCGGGACGATAATTGGGAAGCGCGGAAGTGCTTTGATTTGTCCTCGCCTCGCCGGAATGAGCGTCGCCGCAGATATCCTGTCTTCGTGAAGACGTGGTGGGATTAGGACCGCCGCTACGCCGCGGCCCGTAGCGGCAGGGATTTCCTCCGTCAGCCGGGCTATGGCTTGATCGGCGGCGGCTTGTGTGTGCCCAGCATGGGCGCGATGTAAATGGGGTGCAAGTCCCCTGTAGGAAATCCAGACATGAAAATGAAGAGACTACCATCTGAAGCCAACTCGGAGCAGGGCGACCTGCCCGGGGAAGGAAGGCTAGGAGAAACCTGCAAGCCGATGGACAAGAACCACATAGAAGGCCGACACGGCACGACGAGCTGGCACAACACAGCGAAGTCGTCTGGATTACCCGTGGAGGTAAATGTGGCGGTTGTGCAGGGAAGCATCGCGCT